>JALDYL010000372.1:0-3520 GCA_032153965.1 Achromobacter sp.
TCGATGCTGTCGGACAGGCAGGCCGTGCAGAATTCGCGCGGATAGAACTGGCGCGCCTTGCAGCAGCCGCATTGCTGGATGACCAGGCGGTTTTCCTTTGCCGCATCCCAGTAGGGTTGGGTGATCCGGCTCGGTTGCGGCAGCGGGCGTTGGGCGAGTTCCATGGTCAGACTCCGAGTATCAGGGTGGTGTTGCAGGAAAAAACCAGGCCGGGCGCATGCACCAGGGCCAGCTCGGCGCGCGGCAGCTGGCGCTCGCCGCATTCCTTGCGCAATTGGTGCACGGCCTCGAGCAGCAGCAGCATGCCGAACTGGCCGGGATGGTTGTAGGACAGGCCGCCGCCCGAGGTATTGATGGGGAAGTCGCCCCCCGGAGCCAGGCGTCCGTCCGCCACGAAGGCGCCGCCCTCCCCGCGCTTGCAGAAGCCCAGCTCCTCCAGCGACTGGATCACGCCGATGGTGAAGTGGTCGTAGATCTGCACCACGTCGATGTCGGCGCGCGTGACGCCGGCCATGGCGAGCGCGGCGTCGGCCGTCTGCGCCACATTGGTGTCCAGCCAGTCCGCCGTGTTGAAGGGCGTGTAGTGGTGCGAGAAGGATTCGGCGATGCCCATCACATAGACCGGCGGCCGCTTGAGTTCGCGGGCGCGCGCCGCGGACGTGATGATGACGGCGCCGCCTGCGTCCGTCACCAGGCAGCAGTCGCGCTGGCGCAAGGGATCGGCAATCATCTTGGACGCCATGACTTCCTCGATCGAGGTGTCTTCGCGGCGGTAGGCCTTGGGGTTGAGCTGCGCCCACTTGCGCGCCGCCACCGCCACTTCGGCCAGATCCTTGTGGGTGGTGCCGTAGCGCTGCATGTGCAGCTGCGCCACCATCGCGTAATAGCCGATGGGGCTCAGCTGCCCATACGGCGTGATGAACTGTCCGCGCGGCAGGTGCATGTCCTCGGGCGTGCCGCCCACCTTGCGCGTGCCGTCCGACAGCTGGGTGCTGCCGTAGGCCACCAGCGCCACCTCGCACATGCCGGCCTCGATGGCGGCCATGGCGTGGCGGATGTGCATGACGCTGGACATGCCGCCCACGCTGGTCGAATCGACATAGCGCGGCCGTATGCCCAGGTATTCCGCCAGATGCAGGCCGGCGAACTTGTCGTCCACGTGCGCGAACACGCCGTCGACGTCCTTGAGCGTCAGCCCGGCATCGCGCAAGGCGCGGGCCGCTGCCTGCGCCTGCAGGTCCAGCGAGGTCATCCCGGGCACTTTACCCAGGTCCGATTCGGCGGCGCCGACGATGGCGACCGATTTCGAGAGATGCTTGCTCATGTAGGGATCTGTTCCTGTCGAAGTCGAAGAGAGGGTTCAAAGCGTCCGGGCGATCAGCTCGCGCATGACCTCCGAGGCGCCGCCGTAAATCCGGTTGGGCCGCACGTCGGTGTAGGCGCGGGCGATGGGGTATTCGCGCATGTAGCCGTAGCCGCCGTGGAACTGCAGCAGGTCGTCGATGGCGCTGGTGGCTTCGGAAGCCCACAGCTTGGCCATGGCGGCGCCGCCGGCGTCGAGCTCGCCGTCCAGGTACTGCTGCACGCAGCCGTCGACGAAGGCGCGGGTGGCGGCGGCCAGGGTCTTGATGTCGGCCAGCTTGAAGCGGATGTGCTGGTTGTCGATCAAGGCGCGGTCGAAGGCGCGCCTGTCCTTGGTGTAGTCGACGGTCCATTGCAGCGCGCTCTCCAGCGCCATGGCGCAGCGCACCGCGATCATCAGGCGCTCGCGCACCAGTTCCTTCATCAGATAGCCAAAGCCCTGCCCCGGCTCGCCCAGCATGTCCTCGTCCGGCACGAACATGTCCTGGAAAAAGAGTTCGGCCGTGTCCTGCGCCTTTTGCCCGACCTTGTCCAGGAGGCGCCCGCGCGTGAAGCCGGGCGTCGCGGTATCGACCCAGAACAGGCTGATGCCGCGCGCGCCGGCGGCGGGATCGGTCTTGGCCACCACCAGCACGCGGTCGGCATGGAAGCCGTTGGTGATGAAGGTCTTCTGGCCATTGATGACGTAGCCGCCCTGCGCGCGGGCCGCCGCCGTGCGTATCGCCTTGACGTCGCTGCCCGCGCCCGGCTCGGTCATGGCGATGGACGCCACGATCTCGCCCTGGGCCATGCCGGGCAGGTCGCGCAGCTTCTGGCGTTCGCTGCCGAAGTTCAGCAGGTAGGGCGCGACGATGTCGGAGTGCGTCGTGAAACCCGTGACGCCGGTGGCCAGCGCGCGGGCGATCTCTTCCACCACGATGATGGTGTGCAGGAAGTCGCCGCCGCCGCCGCCGTATTCCTCGGGCGTGCTGGGCAGCAGGATGCCGGCCGCGCCGGCCTTGCGCCACAGCTCGCGCGGCACCAGGCCCTCCTGTTCCCATTGGTAGTGATGGGGCGTGATCTCTTGCGCAATGAAGCGCGCCACGGTGTCGCGGAACAGTTCGTGCTCCGCCGAGAAAAACTTGCGCTGCCGGTTCATGCTGTCTCCTGATCTGTCATGGCGGTCCGCCTAGGCTTGCGGCCAGTAGCGCTGTTTGACCAGGCGCTTGAGCAGCTTGCCGGTCTCGGTGCGCGGCATGTCGCTGGAAAAATCCACGCTCTTCGGGCACTTGATGGGCGAGATCCGGTCGCGGCAATAGGCGATCAGCTGCTGCGCCAGGTCGGGGCTGGCGGCGGCGGGATCGCGCAGTTGCACCACCGCCTTGACCTCCTCGCCGAACTCCGCGTTTGGCACGCCGACCACCGCCACGTCGGCCACCGCGGGATGCGTGCTCAGCAGGTTCTCCGCTTCCTGGGGGTAGATGTTGACGCCGCCCGACACGATCATGTTGGAAAGGCGGTCGGTCAGGTACAGATAGCCGTCCTGGTCCAGGTAGCCGATATCGCCATAGGTGGCCCAGCCGCGCGCGTTGTAGGCGCCGCGCGTCTTGTCCGGATCCTTGTGGTATTCGAAGGAGCCGCCGCCGGAAAAATAGATGACGCCGGGCTGGCCCGGGGGCAGTTCGTTCAGCCCGTCCTCGCTCATGATGTGCGCCTGGCCGAACTCCGGCCGGCCGACCGAGCCGCGGTGCGCCAGCCACTCGTCGGAGCCCAGCGAGGTGCGTCCCACCAGTTCCGTGCCGCTGTAATACTCGTACAGGATCGGCCCCCACCACGCGATCATGGCTTCCTTGACGTCGGCCGGGCACGGCGCGGCCGCGTGCACCGCGTAGCGCAGCGTGGACAGGTCGTGCCGTGCGCGTTCCTCTGGCGGCAGGCGCAGCAGGCGGATGAACATGGTGGGCACCCATTGCGAATGGGTGATGCCATGGGTGGCGATGGCCTCCAGCGCGGCGGCCGCGTCGAATTTTTCCATCATGACGCAGCTGCCGCCCGCGCGCAGCGCCGCCATGTTCCAGCGCACCGGGGCCGCGTGATAGAACGGCGCGGTCGACAGATAGACGGTGCCGCGGTCGAAGGCTTTCCAGGCGCTGCTGGGCGCGTCGCCGACGCGGAAGTA
>JALDYL010000373.1:0-3516 GCA_032153965.1 Achromobacter sp.
CCCGCGTCGGGGTGGGAAATGATGGCGAACGTACGGCGCCGCGCTACTTCGTGAGGAATGTTCATGATCGGAAGGATTTTACTTGGCGCCGCTTTTACGCCCGGCGCGGTCCGGTATCGGGCATGAAAAAGCGCGGGGCACGCACCGTCGCCGGCGCATGCCCCGCGCATGGGATTCAGGAATGGCGGCGGAACGACGCCAGGAATACGCCGGCCAGGATGAATAGCGAACCGAAGGTCCGGTTCATCCAGCGGATGTGCTTGGCGCTGCGCAGCAGGCGCAGCACGCGCGCCGCCAGCAGCGTGTACACGCCCATGGCCACCAGGTCGGTGAACGCCAGCGTGGCGGCGATTGCCGCGTATTGCTGCGTCAGCGGCAGCGCGGTGTCCACGAACTGCGGCACCACGGCCAGCAGGAACACCGTGCCCTTGGGGTTCATGGTGTTGATCAGGAAGCCGCGCATCACCAATTCACGGATGGAGGCCTGCCTGGGGTCGCCGGCATCCACCGCGACCGGCGCGGCATCCGTGCGGATCTGGCGCACGCCCAGGTAGATCAGGTAGGCCACGCCCAGGTACTTGACCACGTTGAAGGCCATTTCGGACGTGGCCAGCACGGCGCCCAGGCCTACGGCCACCACCACGAACTGGAACAGGATGCCCATGATCAGGCCGGCCGTGTTCCAGTAGCCGCGCGCGAAGCCGTATTTCAGGCCGGAGGACATCGCCGAGATCGCTCCCGCGCCGGGCGAGAACGAAATGGCCCAGGAGGCCAGGAAGAACGTCAACCAGGTAGATAAGGGCATGGCGCGGATCCGTGGGTGGCGGTTGCGGGGATATTACTTGCTCAGCAGCGCGGCGCGCGGCGCGCCCGAGGGACGTCCGGAGCCGCCGTTGCCTGCCGGGCGGCCAGAGCCTTCCGGACGGCGATGGTTCTGCTGCGGACGGCCTTCGTTGCGGCCGGCGTGGGCCGGACGATCGGCAGGCTTGCCGTCGCGCGGGCCATGGTTGGCGCGGCCTTCGCCGCCGGCGCGGGCCGGGGCGGGGGCGCGGCCGCCCGCTGCGGCGCGGGGCTGGCCCTGGCCTTGGGCCGGCCGCGAGCGGCCGCCGTTGCCATTGCCATTGCCGCTACGGCCGCCATTGCGGCCGCCGCCGCCGCGCGGGCTGCGGTTGTCTTCGTCGCGTTCCTGGCGGTCGAAAGCCGCGGCGCTCGTGGCCGGCGGCGTCCAGCCCTCCACGGGCTTGCGCTCGATGGTCTTCTTGATCAGGCGCTCGATGTCCTTCAACAGCTTGATTTCGCTGTTGTCGACCAGCGAGACCGCGGCGCCGGTGGTGCCGGCGCGGCCGGTACGGCCGATGCGGTGCACGTAGTCTTCAGGCACGTTGGGCAGTTCGAAGTTCACCACCTGGGGCAGTTGGTCGATATCCAGGCCGCGGGCGGCGATGTCGGTCGCCACCAGCACCGTCACGGTGCTGTCCTTGAAGCCGGCCAGCGCGCGGGTGCGGGCCGATTGGCTCTTGTTGCCGTGGATGGCGGCGGCGGTCAGGCCGTCCTTGACCAGCTTTTCGGCCAGGCGGTTGGCGCCGTGCTTGGTGCGCGTGAACACCAGCACCTGGTGCCAGCCGCTTTCACGGATGATGTGGCTGATCAGGTCGCGCTTGTGATGCTGTTCCACCATGTGCACCGTCTGGGTGACCAGTTCGGTGGCGGTGTTGCGCGGGGTGACCGAGACTTCGCCCGGGTTGTTCAGCACGCCGCGCGCCAGGGTGCGGATCTCGTCGGAGAACGTGGCCGAGAACAGCAGGTTCTGGCGCTGCTTGGGCAGCAGCGCGAGGATCTTGCGGATGTCGCGGATGAAGCCCATGTCCAGCATGCGGTCGGCTTCGTCCAGCACCAGGATTTCGACGCCGGACAGGTCCACGGTCTTCTGGCCGCAGTGGTCCAGCAGGCGGCCGGGCGTGGCGACCAGGATGTCCAGCGGCTTGCGCAGCGCGGAGATCTGGGGATTGATATTGACGCCGCCGAACATCACCATGGAGGTCAGCGGGGTGTACTTGCCGTAGGTCTGCACCGATTCTTCGACCTGCGCGGTCAACTCACGCGTCGGGGTCAGGATCAGGCAGCGCGGGCGGCCGGGCTTGCGCAGCTCGGGCTTTTTCTGCATCAGCAGGTGCAGGATGGGCAGCGTGAAGCCGGCGGTCTTGCCGGTGCCGGTCTGGGCGGCGGCGAGCAGGTCGCCACCCTTGAGGACCTGGGGAATGGCCTGGGCCTGGATGGGGGTGGGCGCGGTGTAGCCGGTTTCGGCAATGGCGCGCAACAGGGAATCAGCCAGCCCAAGGTCGGCAAAAGGGGAAGAGGTAGTCAAAACAACTCCAGCGGCAGCCCGTCGCTCAAGTTGAGAGACTCCAATCCAGGCGGACGAATAAGGAGAAAAGGGAAGCGCCCTGATGGGCGAAGCTTGGCAGCGAAGGGCCTAGCGGACGTGCGCAGATTGGCAAAACGCACTGGCGGATTGTAGCTGATGTGGCGTTGCAGCACCGTCCGGCCGGGACAGTTCTGTATCAATAAGCAACACATTGCAGCGCCTTTGCACGAAATAAGTGTTTTCCCTAGGCTGCAATCCCTATAATCCGTCCGCTTTCATCCATTTGAAGAATAAAGGATCGCAATGAAAAAATCGGCAATAGTGGGCGTAGTCGTCGCGCTGGGCGCAGTGTGGACCGGCACGGCTTGGTATACGGGCCAAAAGGCCGAGGCTTTCGTCAAGCAATCGATCGAGCAGGCCAACCTTGAACTGAAGAAGGTTGGTGAAAAATGGGGTGTGACCCCCGTGGTTGAGCTGGTGTCCTTCGAACGTGGCGTGTTCTCGTCCACCGAGCGCTATCGCGTCAAGTTCAGCGAGCCGGCCGCCGACGGCAAGCCTGCCGTCGACCACGAACTCGTGTTCCTCGAGCACCTGGACCACGGTCCCTTCCCGCTGTCCAACCTGAAGTCGGGCTCGTTTGCGCCGGCCATGGTGGCCAGCCGCTTCCAGCTGGAAGAGACGCCCCTGGTCAAGGAATGGTTCGCCGCCGCCAAGGGCGCGGTACCCCTGTCGGGCGCCTATAGCGTCAGCTACGCCAAGAACATCAGCGGCAACTTCGACATGGCTCCCGTCGAGTTCGCCAAGGACGCCAACAGCCTGAAGTTCTCGGGCATGAAGGGCGACGTGACCTACGCCACCGGCAGCAAGCACGGCACGGTCGCGCTGAAGGCCGACAGCCTGACGCTGGCGGGCCAGTCCGAAGAAAGCGACATCGTCAGCATGGCCATGACCGGCCTGACCCTGACCAGCGACATGACGCCGGCTTCCAACGACATGTACGTGGGCAGCCAGAAGGTCGCGCTCAAGAACTGGACCATCACGTCCAAGGAAAAGCCGCCGGTCCAGCTCAAGGACACCGCCATCACCGTCGACATGACCGAAGCCAACTCGCTCATGGGCGTGAAGATGGCCATGGATTTCGGCATGATCAA
>JALDYL010000007.1:0-65194 GCA_032153965.1 Achromobacter sp.
ACGGCAGCGCGAAGTAGATGAACAGCATCTGCAGCATGAGCGGCGTGCCGCGCATGAGCCAGATGTAGCCGTTGACCAGGTTGCTGGCCAGCCGCCATTTGGAGATCCGCACCAGCGCCAGCACCAGGCCCAGCGGGACGGCCAGCGCCAGCGTGATGAAAAACAGCGTCAAGGTGACTTTCGCGCCTTGCGCCAATGGTCCCAATAGGGAGAGTACGTAGTCCATGCAGTGGGTTCGCGCCGTCAGCGTCCGTGGACGCCAAGGTTGGATCGATTCATGAGCAAGCCCGCCTGGCGCATCGGCGCCGCGGCGGGCTGTGGAACTCGGGTCTGGACGCCCGGGCGCGATGGCCGCGGGCGCCGCTCGCCCCTTACTTGATGATGTTGGCGCCGAACCACTGGGTGGCGATGCGGCCGGCGGTGCCGTCCTGCTTCATCGAATCCAGGGTCTTGTCCAGCTTGCCCAGCAGTTCGGTGTCGTCCTTGCGCACGCCGACGCCGTAGTCTTCGGTGCCGAAGTTCTCGTCCAGCACGCGGTATTCGCCGGCGCGCTTGCTGATCAGGTAGCGGCCCACCACTTCGTCCACCACGATCGCGTCCAGGCGGCCGGCGGCCAGGTCCATCAGCGCGGTGACGTTGTCGCCGAACTTCTTCACTTCCTTGATCTGGGCGGCCACGGGGTCACGGGCGATGGCGTCGGTGGCGCTGCTGCCGTCCTGGGCGCCGACGGTCTTGCCGGCCAGGTCGTTCTTGACCTTCACGGGCGAGGCGGTGCCCACGATGATGATCTGGTGGTTGGCCATGTAGGGCGCGGTGAAGCTGATGTTCTTCTTGCGCTCTTCGGTGATGGTCAGGCCGTTCCAGAGGACGTCGACGCGCTTGCCGTTGAGTTCGGCTTCCTTGGCGCTCCAGTCGATGGGCTTGAACTCCACTTCCAGGCCCAGGCGCTTGCTGGCTTCCTTGGCCATGTCGATGTCGAAACCGACGATCTGGTTGTTCGAATCGCGGAAACCCATGGGCGGGAAGTTGTCATCCAGGCCAACCACGACCTTCTTGGCGGCAGGCGCCTGCGCGCCGGCGGCGGGCGCATTGTCGCTGGGGCCGCAAGCGGTCAGCAGCGCGGTTGCGGAGGCAAGGAGTACAGCTGTCAGTTTTTTCATCGTTATGGATGCGCCGGGCGCAAGAATGAAGAATGCCGGAATGGCCAGTCAAAAAGCCGCGAGCCGGTATTTTATCCTCTTGCGGGAGCGCGATCCGTCCCCCGGGGCAACATTGTCTTCAAAACCGGCTCCGGACGCCCCCGCGCGGCGCCCGGACGCCCTGCGCTTCAATCCGGCTTGATCCCGGCCGACTTGATCAGGGTTTCATAGCGGCCGGCCTCTTCCTTCATGGCAGCCAGCGTGGCCTGGGGCGTGGAGCCGCGCACCAGCAGGCCGCGCGCTTCGTAGGTCTGGCGAAACGATGGATCCGCCGTGACCGCCGTCACCGCCTGATTGATCCGCGCCACCAGCGCATCCGGCGTCTTGCCCGGGGCGAACAGGGTAAAGACCGTGGACGGGATGCTGCCGGCCTTGCCGCCCGCCTCCTGCAGCGTCGGCACGTCGGGCATCATCGCGGCCCGTTGCGAGGCGCCCGCCACCAGCACGCGGATCTTGCCGGCCTTGTACTGTTCCGACACGGCCAGCCCGCCCGCCATGACGCTGTCCACGTCGCCCGCCATGGTCGCGGTCATGGCCGGCGCCACGCCCTTGAACGGCACATAGGTGAACTGCACGCCCTCGGCGCTGGCCAGCATGGCCATGCCCAGATGGTTCACGTGGCCCTGGCCGCCGGTGCCGACATTGATGCGCTGCGGATTGGCCCGCGCGTAGTCGATGAATTCCTTATAGGTCTTTGCCGGAAAGGCATTGCTGACCGCCACGTACAGCTGCACCTGGCCCAGGTCGGTGACGGGCTTGAAATCTTCCTGCCAACGGTACGGCACCTTGGCGTACAGGAAGGGATTGGTCTCCAGCGCCAGCCGGTCCACCATCAGCAGGGTATGGCCGTCGCCCGCCGCCTTGGCGACGTAGTCGCTGCCGATGATGGCGTTGGCGCCGGGGCGGTTCTCCACCACCACGGTCTTGCCGCTTTCCTTGAAGAGGCGGTTGCCCAGGTCGCGCGCCAGCACGTCGGGTTCGGTGCCGGGCGGATACGGCACCACGATCTTGACGGTATCCGACGGCCAGGCCTGGGCTGCGGCCTGGGCGGCGGGCAACAGCGCCAGCGCGGCCCACAAGACGGGTTGCAAACAACAACGGTACGGCGATCCCATGGTACTTCCCCTTGTATATGTCGTTCCGGAAGCGTCCGGCGACTGAGTTGCCGCTCTGGGCCAGGACGGACCCGGGCGGCTGGAAATCCAGATCAGGACCGGTCCGCTTCACCAGCGGCCGATCAGAATGCCCATCATCCGTTCGTGCGCATGCGTGCGCTGGCGTACTTCCTCGTCGGTTTCGGTGGCGCGGCGTTTGAGGCCTTCATGCCAGTCCAGCAGCGCCGAGCGCATCCGCGCCGCCACCGGCGCCATACCCGGATCGACGCCCAGGTCGTGCAGCTCGCCCGGGTCGTCGCGCAGGTCGAACAATTGCGCGGGATAGCCTTGCCAATGCAGGTACTTGTAGCGCTCGTCGCGCACCATCAGGCCGGTGCATTCGCGTTCTCCGCGTCCCAGGAACAGGCGCGCCTCGCGGTAGGCGTAGTCCAGGCTGCCTACCACGTACTCGCGCACGGGCGGCGCCGCGTCGGAATTCCCGCGGATCCCCGGCAGCAGCGAGCGGCCCTCGATGCGGTGTTCTTGCCCCGGCAGCGCCAATGCCTCCAGCACCGTGGGAACGATGTCTATGCATTCGACGAAGGCGTCGCTGCGGGTGCCGCGGGTCGCGTCGGCGGCGGACGCCGGGTCATGGACCAGGCAAGGCACGCGCATCGCGCTCTCGTAGAAGTACTCTTTTTCGCCCAGCCAGTGGTCGCCCAGGTGGTCGCCGTGGTCCGAGGTGAAGAGGATCAGCGTGTCCTTCAGTCGGCCGCTGCGCTCCAGGTAGTCCAGCAGCCGGCCGATCTGGTCGTCGATCTGCTTGACCAGCCCCATGTAGACCGGCCGTATGCCGCGCCAGACTTCGTCGCGGGCGAAGGACTCCGACTCTTCCAGCCGCTGGTAAGCGCCATGCACCGGATGCGGGCGCTCCCGTTCCGCCTGCGAGCGCACCGGCGGCGCGCAGTCTTGCGCGCCGTACATGGCGTGGTAAGGCGCCGGCGCCTTGTACGGCCAGTGCGGCTTGATGTAGGAAAGATGCAACGCCCAGGGCTTGTCGCCCTGCTCCTGCATGAATCCCAGGGCGCGATCCGTGAGATAGGCCGTCTCGGAGTCGGCCGCGTCCACCCGGGCGGGCAACGGCGCGTTGCGCATCAGCCAGCCGCTGGCGATGCTGCCGTCGGCGGCCTGGCTGCCCACCACGTAGTCTTCCCAGGGCCGCTCGCTGTCGTAGCCGCGTTCGCGCAGGTAGCGGCGGTACGGGCTGTCCTTGGCCAGTTCGAAATGGCCGTCGTAGCGCTCGATCGGCACGAAGCCGCCTTGCAGGAAGCGTTGTTCGTCCTCGGCCGCATAGCCCTTGCCCCGCAATCCGGCGCGGTCGGGCACGAAGTGCGTCTTGCCCAGCAGGTGCAGCGGCAGTCCGGCCTGGGCCAGGTATTCGCCCAGGCACCATTCGTCCACCGGATGCGGCACGCGGTTCCAGGTGACGCGGTGCGACAGCGGATAGCGGCCTGTGTAGTAGGACGCGCGCGACGGGCCGCAGACCGCGGATGTCACGTAGGCCCGGTCGTATTGAACCCCCATGCGCGCCAGCCGGTCGATGTGGGGCGTGCGCAAGGCGCCGGCCCCGCCATAACAGGACAGGTGGTCCGCGCGCAGCTGGTCGCACATGATGAACAGCACGTTGCGGACCGGGTTGGTCCCGCTTTGGGCAGGCGCGTTCATGGCTGGGCTCCGTTCAGCATGGCCGCCGGCGCGTGCGCCGGGTTGCTAGCCTGCGCCGCCGGTTGGCTCGCGGCTACCACCGCGCCCGGCACGAAGCGGGCGGCGTAACGGCCCAGGGTGTCGGCCGCGTCCTCGCGCCGGCCCAGCGCCGCGACGTAACGGTCCGGACGCACCAGCACCCAGTCCGCGCGGGTGCGCTGGAACCAGAAGTGCAGCGCATTTTCCGTGTCCTGCAGCACGGGCAAGGCCCCGGCCTGCAGTTCGTCGGGATCGCAACCGCTACGCGCGCGCTGCGCTGCCACATAGCGGCAGCCCAGCTTGTCCAGCTGCGCGCGCAGGGCCGGCGGCAGCCCGGCGCGCGGATCGCGTCGCCACCCTATCAGGGCGAAGCCCGCGCCCAGCGCTTCGTCCAGGCGCTGCGCGGCGCCGTTCTCGCCTTCCACCAGCGGCTGGATGAACATGCGGCCGATGCACTCGCGCTGCGTCTTGTCGGCGCTGTCGCCCACCACGCCGCGGCTGTAGCGCGGCATGGGCTTGAACTTCATCTGCAACACATAGTCGCGGATTTTCGGAATATTCCGAATCGACAGGAAGAACGTGTCGCGCAGCGCCGCCAGCACCGGGTTGGTCTGCGACAGCATGGCGCCGAACATGTCGGCCAGCGAGATCATGGCGCGGGCATGGCTGTGGCGTTCGTCGTGATAGCTCTGCAAGGCGGCCGGGTCCAGGCGGCCCTGCACGATCCACGCCACCTTCCAGGCCAGGTTGAAAGCGTCGCGCAGGCCGGCATTCAGGCCCTGGCCGATCCAGGGCGGGGTCAGATGCGCGGCGTCGCCGGCCAGACAGACCCGGCCCGAGACGAAGCTGCGCGCCACCCGGGAATTATGGGTATAGACCCGCGCACGGATGACGTTGAGCCTGGCCGGATCGGCCACGTGGTGGCGCAGCAGTTCCTGCACCTTCTCGGGCTGCAGCATCTGTTCGCCGTCCTCTCCGGGAAACAGCATGAACTCCCAGCGCCGCAGGCCGTAAGGCAGGCGCAGGCAGACATAGGGACGGCGCGGTTCGCAATGCAGCGCGGTGTAAGGCGCGTCCAGCGGGTCCTGGTCGCATTCGATGACCACCCATTTGCGCGGATGCGTGTTGCCGTCGAAGGGCAATTGCAGAATGCGCTCGCGCACCGCGCTGCGCCCGCCGTCGGCGGCCAGCAGGTACTGCGTGCGGATCTCGCGCTCGGCGCCCTCGGCATCGCGCACCCGCACCGTGACGCCGCGCTCGTCCTGCGCCAGCGACAGCAGCTCGCTGCCGAGTTCCAGCGTCACATGGGGAAAGCGCCGCAATCCGGCGCGCAGGGTGCGTTCGCCCAGCGGCTGCGAAAACAGGTTGCGGCGATACCAGCCGAACTCGCGCGTGGCCGGCAGGATCTCGGCAAAGCAGCGCTTGTTCCGCGTGTACATGCGCATGGGCACGTTCTGGATCATGTCGCGCAGCATCTCGTCGGCCAGGCCCGCGCTCTGGAAGGTGCGCATGGCCTCGTCGTCCAGGCCTACCGCGCGCGGGTAGTCCAGCACGTCCTGGTTGCGTTCCAGCACCAGCGTTTCCACGCCGTAGCTGCCCAGCAGATTGGCCAGCGTCACGCCGACCGGCCCGGCGCCCACCACCAGCACCGGCACTTCTACGATATGCGCCATCTCGGCTCTCCCTTGGATTCTTGTCTTATGCCTGGCGGGTTTCGCCTCAGGGGCGCCGCAGGAACCCGCCCACGGCCTGCTCGAAGGCGGCCGGCCGGTCGTCATGGATGTAATGGCCGGCGCCTTCGATCTCGACCCATTCCACGTTCGGGTTGCGCGCCGCCATGTCGCGGGCGGTCTGGGCCTGCAGGTAGTCCGAACGCCCGCCGCGCACGACCAGGGTCGGACAGCCCAGCGCCTGGACCTGCGGCCACAGGTCCACCACGCGCGCCGGATCGGGATCCAGCCGGGTGGCGGCGATGCCGGCATGGTCGTGGTGCCAGGTCCAGCCGCCCGCCCCGTCTTGCTTCAGCATGTGGCGCAGCCGTTCCTCGCGGGCGGCCTCGGTCACGCTGGGCCGCAGTGCGCGCAGGTATGCGCGCGCCGCGGCGATGTCGGCAAAAGACTCGGGCGTCTCGCGCAGTTCGCGCTGGATGCGCGCTGCGCCCGCGCTGCCTTCGAAAGCGGCGGGACCGGCGTCCTCGACGATCAGGCGCCGCACCCGCTGCGGGTAACGGGCGGCGAAGACGATGGCGGCGATGCCGCCCATCGAATGGCCCAGCAGGTCGAAGCGGTCCAGGCCCAGGGCGTCAGCCACGCCCGCCAGATCGTCAACGTAGGCGTCGGTGTAGTAGTTGCGCTGCGGATCCCAGCTGCTGGCGCCGCGCCCGCGTTGGTCGTAGGCCAGCACGCGGAACTCCGGCTGCAAGGCTTGCGCGATGCCGGCGAAGGTCTCGGCGTAGCCCCGGATGCCGTGCAGCATGAATAGCGGACGCCCTGCCTGCGGGCCCCACTCGGTCAGACGCAGGGTCATGCCGTTGACGGCGATGTCGGTGTCGCGGCGTTGCATGTGGGTGTCCTTTCAGCAGAGTCCGTCTTTGCCCTGGATTTCGCTGGCAGGGATGCCGCCCAGGCGCGCATGCAGGCGGCCGCGGGTGGCGAAGGCGAAGGCGATCAGCACTTCGTCGCGGTTGGGCGCGTCGCCGAACAGCGCGGTCACGCTGTCGTAGTGCGAACGGACATAGAGCGCGTCCTTGTGCGCCAGCGGAATGTCGATGACGGTGCCGGGGCCGCCGCGCTTGCCGGTGGAAGGCACCCAGGCCTTGCCGCCGCCGAGCGCCGCGCGCACGGGCTCGGCGAAGATGGTGGTCAACAGCGCGTTGCCGTGCTCGTACTCGCCGTCCGTGCCCACCACGCAGGCCTTGCCGTAGCTTTCCAGCGGCTGGCCGCCGGCCGCGGCGATGATGCGCCGGCCGAATTCCTCGCCCAGCATGCCCGAGGGTGCGACGTAGCCCGACAGGTCGCGCTCGAAGCGTCCCGCATAGGGGTTGTGCAGCGCGGCCGCGATGACGATCCTGCGCAGCGGCTCGCCGTCGGCCGGTTCGCCGGTTTCAGTAGTCAGGGTGTCGTCGATCTGCAAATACCATTTGCGGATGCGGTAGGGGCCGAAGTTATTGTTGTTCATGGATGCTCCAGGAAGTGTGGGATCAGAAAGGAATACGCCGCGCGGGCTGTCAAAGAGGGTCCAGCGTCATGGGGACGCTGGGCGCGTTGTGGTCATGCAAGACCCGCTTGCCCTCTTCGTCGCCGTGCACGGTTTCGCAGAAGAACTCGAAGCGGTGGCCGTCCGGGTCGGTGAAGTACAGGCCGTAGCCGACCTTGTGGTCGGTGATCTTCACCACCTCCACGCCCTTGGCCAGCAACATGCCGTAGAGGCGGCGCAGTTCGTCCACGTCGCCCTCGATCTCCAGGCCGTAGTGCTGCATGTTGACCGGGCCGCGGGCGGGCTCGCCTTCGGCCGCGCGGATCAGGGCGATGTCATGGTGCTTGCGGCCGAAGGACAGGAATACCCATTGCTCGCCGCGCGCGGTCTCCTGCATGCCGAGCACGGATTCGTACCAGGGCGCCGACGCGAACGGGTCCCGCACGAACAGGGCCAGGTGGGTGCGCGCGATGCGCGGCCGGCGGTCTGCCGGCGCAAGCGTGGTGATGGTGGACATGGCGGTCTCGGGCGGAGTGTCAGTTGATGGACTGGGGATGCGCGGTCACGGGCGCGGCATACGGCGTCCAGGCCACGGCGGTGATTTCGCTGAAGTCGCGCCATTCCTTGAACCAGCTGCGGCCTCCGTCGGTGGAACGGAACAGATGGCCATACTTGGTGCCGGCGAACGCCAGCCGCGGGTCGGCGGCGTGCACGCCGAAGGCCCAGAAGGTGGAATTGGGCGGCGTGTGCAGCAGCGCCGGCTGCCAGTTGCGGCCGCGGTCGGACGAACGGTAGATCCTGCTGCGCGTGCCCGGCGTGCCGTCGCCGATGGCCAGCAGCAGCGTGTCGGGATCGTCCGGCAGCGCCTGCACCGTGCGGGTGTAGTACATGCCGTCAAAGCGCGACTTGGAGGCCACGCCCTCCCAGCGCCGGCCGTCCTCGCTCAGGTAGACGGAGTTCACGGTCAGAACCATGGCGGCCTTGGATGCGCTGGCCGTGGCCGGCAGCACCGCCACACAATGGATGTCGGGGTTGGCGATGGCATCGGCATTGCCTTCTTCGTCCTGGCGCGACCAGCTATCGCCGCCATCGCGGCTGTGCCAAAGGCCCCCTTCCTCGACCCCGAACCAGACCTCGCGGCCGTCGTCCGGATCGACGCAGACCGACAGGATGCGCGGACGGTTCACGCCGCGGCAGAATTCCGGCAGCTCGGGCGACAGGCGCTGCCAGCTGGCGCCGCCGTCCACCGAACGGAACATGGCCGCGCGCGACGGCGCGCCGGTGCCGGCGTACATGCGCCGCGGGTCTGTCGGGTCGATGTCCATGGCCCAGACGGTCATGCCGTTCATGGGGCTGTCCACCCGCGTGAAATGCGCGCCGCCGTCGGTGCTGACGCACATGCCGGCGTCGGCGCCGGCAAACACGCGGCGCGGATCGGCCGGGTCCACGGCCAGGCTGCGCACCGTGCCGTCGAACTCGATCGCTTCCTTCAGCCCCAGGCGGTGCCAGGTGGCGCCGTCGTCCACGCTGCGCAATATTCCTTGGCCGGCCGTGCCGACCAGTATCGTGCCTTGCATATCCAGACTCCCCGAATCAGGTTCAGCGGTTCAAAGAAAGATGCCGCGCGTGATGCCGCCATCCACCCCCAGCGATTCGCCGGTGATGGCGCCCGCCCGCGGCGACGCCAGGAACAGCACCGCGTCGGCGATCTCGGCCGGCTGCAGCACCCGGCGTATGGGCGTGGCCTTTGCGTAGTTGGCCTCGACCTGGGCGGCGGTCAGCCCCTGCTTGGCGGCTTCCTTTTCATACAGTTCATGGATGTGGGGCGTCTCGACCACGCCCGGATGGATCACGTTGACCGTGATGCCGTGCGGACCCAGCTGGTCCGACAGGGTCTTGGTCAGGTGGCAGATGGCCACGTTGCGCATGCCCGAGAGCTGCTTGCTGCCGCGCCCGGTCAGCCCGCCGATGTTGACGATGCGGCCAAAGCCGCCCTGGCGCATGTGCGGCGCCGCCGCCTTGGCGCAGCGCATGTAGCCCACCACCTTGATGTTGATGTCTTCCAGCAGGCCCTCGGGATCGGCCTCGTCGATCTCGCTGCGCACCAGCCCGCCGGGGTGGGCCGCGCCGTTGACCAGGATGTCGATGCGGCCGAAGTGTTCGGCCACGCGCTGCATCATGGCGTTGACCTGGGCCGTGTCCGACACATCGGCCGCCACGCCTAGTACTTCCACGCCCGTGGCGCGGGTGATGTCGGCCGCCACTTCGTCCAGCTGCGCCTGGCGGCGCGCCACGATGGCCACGCGCACGCCTTCGGCCGCCAGCGCTTCGGTCACCGCCCGCCCGATGCCCAGGCTGCCGCCCGTGACCACCGCGACCTTCCCCTTGAGTTGCAAGTCCATGCTTTGATGCTCCTTATATATAGCGGCGCCTACAGCGCCATCTCGATCAGGACCGGTCCCGGCTGGCGCAGCGCGGATTCCAGCTGCGTGGCCAGTTCCTCCGATGTCGCGGCGCGGCTGGCCTGCACTCCGTAGCTGGACGCAAGGCCCACCCAGTCGATGCGCGGGCGGTCCAGCGCGGTCAGTTCGGCGGCGCGCTCGCCCAGCGCGGCGTTGCCGCGGCGCAGCTCGTTGCGCAGGATGGCGTACTGGTGGTTGGCGGCGATCAGCACCGTGACCGGCAGGTTTTCATGCGCCAGCGACCACAGCGTCTGGATCGTGTATTGGGTGCTGCCGTCGGACAGCACGGCCACCACGCGGCGCTCCGGGCAGGCGATGGCGGCGCCCATGGCGACGGGCAGGCCCTGGCCGATGGCGCCGCCCGTATTGGTCAGCACCGTGTGCGGCGCGGCGCCGGCGGACGCGGCATATAGGGGATAGCCACAGGTGCCGCCCTCGACCGAGACGATGGCGTCATCCGGCAAGGCCCGCGCCACCACGGCTGCGATGGATTGCGGCGTCAGGGCGCCCGGCGCAGGCTCGGGCAGCGGCGCGGCGGCGGGTTCGAAAGCCGGCGCGTCCGCCAATTCGGCCAACGCCTCCAGGCGCGAAGCGGCATCCTGGCCGGGCGCCGCCAGTTCCAGCAGACGTTCCGCCGGCACCAGCCGGCTGGGATGGCCGGCATAGCCGAAGTACGTCACCGGCGGCAGCGCCCCCACCAGCACCACCAGGTCGGCGGCGTCCAGCGCGGCGCGCGCGGGTTCCGGGAAATACGGCAGCCGGTCGAAGTCCGGCAGGCCCCGGCCGCGCTCCGATCTGGCGGGGAAGGTCTCGGCATAAGCCTTGCCGCCCAGGGCGGCGCACAGGCGCGCGGCGGCAATCTGCGCGCGCCGTCCCAGGCCGCTCGCCGGGCCGCCCCCGCCCAGCAGGAACAGCGGCTTTTGCGCGCGGCTCAGGCGCTGCCACGCGGCGGCGGCGTCGAAGGTCTCAGGTTCCGCCGCGGCCTCGGCGGCCGCCTCCGCGACATCCTGCGCCACGCTTTCCGCCTGGAAGTCGGCGGGAAAGATCAGCGTCGCACCCTGCCCGCCATCAGCCAGGCTGGCCCGCACGGCGGCGCGCGCGGCGCCCGCCGCATCCTGGGCGGACGCGATGCGTTCCACCCAGCCGGACACGGGACGCGCCAGCGATTCGATATCCGAAGTCAGGGGCGCATCGCATTCCAGATGCCAGCTGGCGTGGTCGCCGATGATGTTGACGATGGGGGTGCGGGCGCGGCGCGCGTTGTGCAGATTGGCGATGCCATTGGCGAAGCCTGGTCCCAGATGTAGCAGGGTCGCGGCCGGCTTGCCGTCAAGCCGGCCGTAGCCGTCGGCCGCGCCGGTGCAGACGTTTTCCTGCAGGCCGACGACGCAGCGCATGCCGCGCACCTCCTCCATCGCACGCACCAGGTCCAGCTCGGTCGTGCCGGGATTGGCGAAACAGACTTCCACGCCCTGCTTGCGCAGAGCCTCCAGCAAGGCACTAGCTCCGGTCATGATTACCGCCTCCTTTTTTTGCTACTTTATCGTAATTTGATAAATGTGCAATTTATTTTGGAGGATTGATGCCAGACAATTTATTAGAATTATCTATTTGATAGTTCCGCTCAGATCTCCTATACGTGCGCGTGCGCGCCTCGCGCGGCGGCGCGATTTGCCAATACGCGCCCCTTGGTGCACCCTCGCAGCACGTCAGCCTTCCAACGCCTCACACACATGAACAGTCTTCGCCGCATGCTCGATGTCCTGGACCTCTTTCAGCCCGACCGGCCGGTCCTGGACGTCGACGCCATCTGCCAGTTGCAGGGCTACGCGCCCGCCACCGCCTACCGCTACGTGCGCGAACTATGCGCCTGCGGCTTGCTGGTGCGCCTGCCCGCCGGCTATGCGCTGGGCCCGCGCATCATCGCCCTGGACCTGCAGATGCGTGAGTACGACCCCATGCTGACAGTCAGCCGCGACCTGATCGAGGAACTGTCCAGCCAGACCGGGCTGGACGTGCTGCTCAGCGCGCGCTACGACGACAAGGTGATCAACGTGCACCAGCAGGCGGGGCGCAATACCCAGGCCCTGAACTTCGGCCGCGGCCGGCACATGCCGCTTTTGCGCAGCGCGACCGCGCGCGTGATCCTGGCCAATCTGGGGCCGCGCCAGCTGCGCCGCGTCTACGACGAGCACGCCGATGCGCCCGACATGCAGCGGCTGGGCCAGGACTGGAAGTCCTTTTCCCGCGCCATGCTGCAAGTGCGCAAGGCCGGCTATTGCATCTCGTCGGGCGAACTGGATTCCGGCAAGACCGGGATCGCCGCGCCGATCTTCGACGAAGAGAACCATGTGCTGGGCAGCATCACGCTCATCGGCATGCAAGACGCCTTCGCGGCCTTCCGCGAGGACTATCTGGCCGGCCTGATCTGCCGCGCCGCCACCGAGATCACGCGCCGCATCGCGCAGGCCCCGGCCAAGCTGCAGCAAGCCGCCTGATCCGCGTCGCCAGTTCCAGGTTCACGCATGACGCCCGCCATCCGCATCGGTCCTCTCGTCTTTCCCTCGGATCTGCTGGTCCTCATCGTTGCCGGCGCCGTCGGGCTGCTGGCCGCCCGGCTATTCACTCGCAGGCAGCAGCCGCGGCCCGATACGGGCGCGGTGCTGTGGCGCGCGTTGATCATCGGCCTGGTGGTCGCCCGGCTGGGCTTCGTCTGGCAGTACCAGGCCCACTTCATCGAGAATCCGCTCAGGATCCTGGACCTGCGCGATGGCGGCTGGGCCGGCACGGCAGGACTTGGCGCGGCCTGGCTCTACACGCTGTACGCGGCCTTGCGGCGCCAGGCGCCGCGGCCCGCGCTGCTGGGCGCGCTGGCGCTGGCCAGCGCGGTCTGGATAGGCGGCGGCCGTTGGCTGGCGCCCGTGCCGCAGGCCCAGCCCGAACTGGCCGCCCTGGCCTTGCGGCAACTGGACGGCGCGCCGGCGGCGCTCGCGGCCTATCAGGGCAGGCCCACCGTCATCAATCTGTGGGCAAGCTGGTGCCCGCCCTGCCGCCGCGAAATGCCCGCCTTCGCCGCGGCGCAAGCGGCGCATCCCGATGTGAATTTCGTCTTCCTGAACCAGGCCGAGGCGCCGCCGGACGTCACGGCGTTCCTGGCGCAGCACGCGCCGTCGCTGCGCAACGTGCTGCTCGATCCCGCAGGCGCGGCCTCGCGCCAGATGAGCAACCGCGGCCTGCCGGCCACGCTGTTCCTGGATGCCCAGGGACGGCTGGTGGACCTGCGCGTGGGCGAGCTGTCGGCGGCCTCATTGGCCCAGCGCCTGGAGGCGTTCCAGGCGCCGGCCAGCGGCGATTGATGCCCGGGATTTCAGGCCAGCGGCTCGGCCGCTGCGCGGGCCCAGGGTAAAGGCCGCCCCTGCACGTCGCGCTCGAACAGCCGCAGGCGCTGGCCCACATGCGTGGGAGGTTGTTCCAGCCGCACGACCAGGACGGGTCCCGCGGGCAACGCCCGGACCGTGGCGACAAGCGCGGCAGGCCCGCCATCCTTGGACGGCAACTCGGTCCATGCCTGCAATTCCGCATCTTCCATCGCCGCCGGCCGCGCCTGCCCATGGCCGCAAGCCGGGCACCACAGGCGGGCGGGATAGACCAGATGGCCGCAACCGCAGCACTGGCTGACGTAGACGCTCATGCTTCCTCCCGTGCCAGCACCGCGGCATTGGCGCACATGCCGTAACGCAGCTGCACCATGCCGTAGCCGGTCGCCACGCCGTGGCGCGCGTCCCGCACCTGCCTATCTCCCGCCTGCCCCAGCAACTGGCGCACCACTTCGACCAGGCCATGCATGCCGCCGGCCGTGCCCGCCTGCCCGGCGGACAACTGGCCGCCCGCGGTATTGACCGGCAAGCCGCGGGTGGCCAGGCGGCGCGCGATGAAGCCCGGCAGATCGTCCACGCGGGCCAAGCCCAGATCGCACAGCTGCGCCAGCGCCATGGCGGGATAGTCGTCGTAGACGCTGAGCACATCCATATCTTCCGGCCCCAGGCCCGCGCGCTGCCAGAGCGCGGGCGCAAAGGCCGCGATGCCGGTCTGCAATCCGTCGCCTTCCTGCTGGTCGCCGTTGTAGCGCGCATCGCTGGCCAGCAGCCGCACGCTGATTCCCCGCGCACGCGCGCTCAGCACCAGGGCGCAAGCGCCGCTCACCACCGGCACGCAATCCAGGCGCCCCAACGGCGGCGCGACCATGGGCGCGGCCAGGTACTGCGCCAGGCTCAAGGGCTCGCGATACGCCGCGTTGGGGTTGCCGCCCGCCCATAGTCGCTGCGCGACGCACAGCGCGCCATAGTCTTCGCGGGTGAGGCCGGTATGCGCCATCTGCCGTTGCGTGAGCATGGCGAACAGGGGATTCGGCCCCTCGCAGCCCAAGGGGCTGAGATAGTCCTGCGCGCTGCGGTTGTAGCCCCGCACCAGCCCCGCGAAATCGGCGCCCGTGAAATGGTCTCCCGCGACCAGCACGATGGTCTCGGCCTGGCCGGCCTGCAACGCCAACCAGGCCTGGCGCAGCAGATTGATGGCGCTGGCGCCGCCCATCTCGTCCTGCATGCACCAGTTCAGCCGCAGCCCCAAGCGCCACGCCAGATCGATCGCGCGGTCGGGGCGCAGCGTGAATGAAGCCACGCCCAGTCCGTCCACATCGCCAGGCTCCAACCCTGCGCCGCGCAGCGCCTGGGCGATCGCCTCGGCCATCAGGCCGGCCGTGCTGGTCCCCGGGACGGGATGGCGCAACGCGGGCGTTTCGCCCACGCCGACGATGCCCGGGCCGCGCGCCGCGTTCACGCCGACTCCTGCCGCGGCGGTTCGCGCGTCAGCAGCAAGGTGATCACCGTGACGGCGGCCATGCCCACCAGGAACCACGCCACGGGCGTTGCCGATTCATACTTGCGCAACAGCGCCATGGCGATCAGCGGCGACAGGCCGCCGGCGAATACAGAAGCCAGTTCATGCCCCAGCGCCAGGCCGGTGTAGCGGACCTCTGCGGGAAACAGCTCGGCGAAATACGCCGGCTGGGTGCCTATCATGGCGGCGTGGCAGACCGTGTTGCCCAGGAAAAAGGCCAGGAATATCCACACCGGTTCCTTGGTCTGCACCAGCCAGAAGAACGGGAAGGCCACCAGCAGCAGGCCGGCCGAACCGATCAGGTACACCGTGCGCCGCCCGATGCGGTCTGACAGGTGGCCGAACCAGACCAGCGTGCCAAGCTCGATGAACATCGACACCAGCACGCCGCCCAGCATGACGTCGTTGGGAATGCCCAGGAACTTGCCATAGGCCAGCGCAAACGCCAGGAAGATGTACGACCCGCCGTTCTCGGCCACGCGCAGACCCATCGCGGTAAAGACCTGGCGCGGATAGCGGCGGAACACTTCGACTGCCGGCATGCCGCGCTTGGCGGTCTTGGCGGCCTGCACGAATTCATCGCTTTCCGGGATGTGCTTGCGGATGTAGAGGCCCACGCCGAAGATCAGCACGCTCAAGAGAAACGGCAGGCGCCAGCCCCAGCTCATGAAGGCTTCCTGCGGCAGCTGCTGTGCCAGCATGAAGACACCCGATGACAGCACGAAGCCGCCCGCCACGCCCAATTGGCTGAAGGACGAGAAGTAGCCGCGGCGCTTGCCCCCGACCGCCTCGCTGATCAGCAGCACGCCGCCGCCCCACTCTCCGCCGGCCGCCGCGCCTTGCAGGATGCGCAGCACCACCATGGCCGCCGGCGCCCAGAAGCCGACCTGCTCATAGGTGGGCAACAGTCCGATCAGGAAGGTGGCCGCGCCCATCAGGCCCAGGGTCCATTCCAGCGCCAGCTTGCGGCCGCAGCGGTCGCCGATATGGCCGAAGATCACGCCGCCCAGCGGCCGCGCCAGGAAGCCCACGGCAAAGCCGGCAAAGGCCCCCATGGTGCCCAGCAGCGGGTCGGTGCCCTTGGGAAAGAACAGTTCGCCGAACACCAGCGCCGCCGCCGTGCCGTAGATGAAGAAGTCATACCATTCCATCGCATTGCCCGCGACGGACGCCATCACCACGCGCCGCGTGCGCTTCTTGCGCGCGTCGTCGTCAGCGGTCACCGCCGCCCCCTTGTATGCCATCGTCATTGCCGCCCCTAGTCTGTTTGAATGGAACCACGGCGCTCAGCGCGCCACGCGATAGCCGGCGGCGTCCCGGTCCCAGGCGTCGCCGGTGATGCCCTCATCCCGCAAGTGGAACTTGCGGATCTTGCCGTTCTCGGTGCGCGGCAGATCGTCCAGCACGCGCAGATAGCGCGGCACGGCGAAATACGGCATGCGCGGCTGGCAGAAATCCAGCAGCGCCTCGGGCGCAATGGCCTGCCCGGCCTTGTAGACCAGCGCCGCCATGACTTCGTCCTCGGCCAGTTCGGAACGCACCGCATAGACCGCTGCGCTGGCCACCGAGGGATGCGCCAGCAGCACCTGCTCCACCTCGTAGGAGGAAATGTTCTCGCCGCGCCGGCGGATCGCGTCCTTCATGCGGTCCAGGAAACGGAAGTAGCCGTCCGCATCGCGCACCACCCGGTCTCCCGTGTGGAACCACAGGTTGCGCCAGGCTTGCACCGTCTTGTCGTCCATGCCGAAATAGCCGGTGGCGATGGCGTATGGCGTGTGCGCGCGCAGCAGCAGTTCGCCGGGCGTGCCGTCGGGCACCGCCGCATCGTGTTCGTCGGCCGCCATCGCGTCGAATTCAGGCGCGGCGCGGCCCATCGTGCCGGGGCGCTGTTCGGCCAATGTGCCGCCCAGCGCGAAATTGGTTTCGGTGGAGCCGTAGCCTTCCAGCAGCGCAATGCCGGTGCGTTCGGCGAACGCCGCATGGAAGCGTTCCGGAACTCCCGGCGCCAGCGCGATGCGCGCGCGGTGGCGCCGCTCGGCCGCGGCAGGCGCTTGCGCCAGCAACATCGGCACCATGGCGCCTAGCAGATAGGTCACCGTGGCGCCCGTGGCCTCAAGGCGGTCGAAATAGCGGCTGGCAGAGAAACGCTCGTCGCAGATGATGGTCGCGCCCGTGACCAGCGCCTGGAAGCAGGCGTTCAGGGCATTGGTATGGAACAGCGGCAGGCTCGTGTAGAGCACGTCGCTCGCGCCGATTTCCAGGTTGCGCGCGGCGATCCTGCCCCACCAGTAGAACTGCGCGTGCGGACAGCACACGCCCTTGGACAGGCCGGACGTGCCCGAGGTGTAAAGGATCGCCAGCGTATCTCCCGGACCGATGTCGGCCGCCGGCGGCAGCGGCGTATCCGGCACGGGAGGCGGCGGACACGCATGCAGCGGCAGCGCGTCGGCATTGCCGTCCAGCAGCCAGATGCGGTTCAAGGCCAGAGACTGCAGGTCCAGCGCAGCCAGCGCCGGACAGGACGCGGCGTCGGCCACCAGCAAGCGGCAACCGCTGTTGGCCAGGATGTGCTGCAGCTGCATGCCGCGCGACGCCGTGTTGATGGGCACCACCACCGCGCCCAGCCAGCCGCAGCCCAGCACGACGGACAGGAATTCATGGCGGTTGCCGGCCATCAACCCGACCCGGTCGCCCCGGGCGACGCCGGCCGCGGCCAGGCGCCAAGCCCAGGCCGCCGCATGTCCGGGAGCGTCGCCATACCGTAGCGCGCCGCCCGGCGCCTGCACCCAGGTGCGCTCGCCCCAGCGGGCGCCCTGCTCCAGCAACAACGACGGCAGTGTCAACGCATGCATGGCGGTGCTTCCCCTGTGTTGCGGCCATTGGCAAGCGTTGCCCTAGCCCTTTGAAATTAGTCTAGGAATCAACTATTTATATGTCAAATTTATGGCTATTATTTATCTTATAAATCAGGCTGATATAAGGGGCGTGCATGGACTTCGACCTGAACCTCATGCGGGTTTTCCTGACCGTGCTGCACGAGCGCAGCGTCACGCGCGCGGCGCAGCGCCTGAACCTGACGCAGCCCGCCGTGAGCTACGCGCTGGCGCGCCTGCGCGAAAAATTTGACGATCCCTTGTTTGCGCGCACGGCCTCCGGCATGCAGCCCACGCCGGTCGCCTTTGCCCTGGCCGAACCCATAGAGCGCGGCATGAACAGCTTCGCGGAAGCCGTCAATCTGCGACAGCGCTTCGAGCCGACCAGCAGCACGCGGCGCTTTCGCCTGTCCATGTCCGATATCGGTGAAATGGTGTTCCTGCCGTCGCTGATGGAACGCGTGCACGCCCTGGCGCCGCGCCTGCAGGTGGAAGTGCTTGAGATTCCGTTGGAACGGCTACCGCAGGCGCTCAAGGACGGCGAGGTCGATCTCGCCATCGGCAACCTGGCCGGGCTGGGCAACGAAACCTGCCACGCGGAACTGTTCAGCGAACGCTACACCTGCATGGGCAGGCGCGGCCATCCGGTGTTGTCGGCGGGCCTCACGCGCAGCCAGTACAAGCGCCTGGACCACATCCTGGTGGCCTCGCGCGCCAGCGCCCACCGTTTGCTGGACGATGTGCTGAGCGAAGCCGGCCTGCCGCGCAGGCCGTATCTGACCTTGCCGCATTTCTCGGCTGCGGCCGAGATCGTGCGGCGCACCGATCTCACCATGACGCTGCCGCTGCGGGCCGCGATCTGGTTCAACCACGACGACGCGTTTCAGATACGCCCGCTGCCCATCGCGCTGCCGCCCCTGTCCGTGACGGTGCATTGGCACGCCCGCTTCGAAAGCGACCCGGGCACCGTCTGGCTGCGGCGCCTGGTGGTGGAGACGCTGGCGGACCCGGCCTGAGCCCGCGCAGGCACGGCACTTACCGCATCGCGGCCAGCATCAGATCCAGGTTCTGCACCGCCGCGCCCGATGCGCCCTTGCCCAGGTTGTCGAACACCGCCGTCAACAGCACCTGTCCCTCCCGCGCATTGCCATAGACGGCCAGGCGCAGGTCGTTGGTGCCGTTGAGCGCCTGCGGATCCAGGTGCGTATGGGCGGCCGCGTCCTGCGGCGCCACGACCTGCACATGCCGCGCGCCCTCGTAATGTTGCTGCAGGCAGGCGTGCAGGCGTTCCATGTCCACGCCTGCCGGCAGCAGGCGCAGCAGCAGCGGCACGGTCAGGACGATGCCCTGGCGATAGGCGCCATAGGCCGGCACGAACACCGGCCGCTGCGTCAGGCCCGCATGCCGTTCGATCTCGGGCGTGTGCTTGTGCGCCAGGCCCAGGCCGTAGAGCTGGAACGCCGGCCCCGGCGCGCCGTCCGCGGCTTCGTAGGCGTCCACCGCCGCTCGCCCGCCGCCCGAATAGCCGGATACCGCGTGCACCGCCACCGGATAGTCGGCCGGCACCAGCCCGGCCCGCACCAGTGGGCCCAGCAAGGCGACCGCGCCCGTCGGATAGCAACCGGGGTTGCTGACGCGCCGCGCCTGGGCGATCAGCCCGGCCTGTTCCGCGTTCATTTCCGGAAAGCCATAAACCCAGCCCGGCGTCGTGCGGTGGGCGGAGCTGGCGTCTATCACCCGGACCGCGGGATTGACGATGGAAGCGGCGGCCTGGCGCGCCGGCTCATCGGGCAAGCAAAGGATGGCGATATCGCAGCCATTGATCGCCTGCGCGCGGCGCTGCGGGTCCTTGCGTTCGGCCTCGGGCAGCGTCAGCAGCCGCAGATCCGTGCGCCCGTGCAGGCGTTCGTGGATCTGCAGGCCGGTGGTGCCCTGGTCGCCGTCGATGAAAACTAGAGGTTGGGTCATGGCGCTTGCGTCCTGGATCAAAGGGGCGCCGGACGGTTCCGGGCGCAGGACTCCATCATCGGCCTGGATGCTGGATAACAAAAGTCGAATATTATGACTATCCAATTCAGTTTTCCTGAACGACACCGCCATGCGTGAAATCAGCCTGGACCGCCTGCGCACCCTGGTCGCCATCGCCGATCTGGGCTCATTCGCCGACGCGGCTCGCGCCTTGCATCTGGCCCCGCCCACCGTCAGCCTGCACGTGGCCGACCTGGAGGCGCGCATCGGCGCGCCGCTGCTCACACGCAAGCGCGGCCAGGTGCGCCCCACCGCCATCGGCGAAACCCTGCTGGAACGCGCGCGCCGCCTGCTGGCCGAGGCCGACCAGGCGCTGGACGACGTGCAGCGGCAGGTGCAGGGGCTGGCCGGACGCGTGCGGCTGGGCGCCTCCACCGGCGCCATCGCCCATCTGCTGCCGCAGGCCCTGGAAACGCTGGGGCGCAACCATCCCGGCATCGACGTGCAGGTGGCCGTGCTGACTTCGCAGGAAACCTTGCTGCGCCTGGCCGACGGCTCGCTGGACGTAGGCCTGGTGGCCCTGCCCCAGCCGCCGCTGGAAGGCCTGGTGCTGCGCCCCTGGCGGCGCGACCCGGTCGTGGCCTTCCTGCCCGCGGGCTGGAAGGCGCCCGCGCGCCTGACGCCGGCCTGGCTGGCCGAACGGCCGCTGATCCTGAACGACGCCAGCACGCGGCTGTCGCGCCTGACGGGAGAATGGTTCGCGGCGGCGGGCCTGAATCCGCGCGCCCGTATCCAGCTGAACTACAACGACGCCATCAAGAGCCTGGTGGCCGCGGGCTACGGCGCCACGCTGCTGCCGCACGAGGCCACCGCGCCGCAGCCGGATCCGCGCATCGAGATGCGCGCGCTGCGGCCCGCGCTATGGCGCCCGCTGGGCATCGCGCACCGCGCCGGGCAAGTGGAACAAGCCACCCAGCACGTGCTGGACGTATTGTGGGAGCTGCGCGCCTCACCCGCCCGTTGAGGGCGTGCGGCGGAAATACGCGGTGCGCTGGCTTTCCTCGCGCAGCCGGCGCGCGCGCGAGCGGAACAGGTCCTTGCGTCCCACGATGCCCACCAGCCGGCCGTTGGCCCGGTCCAGGATGGGTACGCGGCCCGCGCCGGTCAGCGCCATGCGGTCGGCGATCTGGCTGGCCAGTTCCTCGGGATGGCCGTACACCAGGTCGCGGCCTTGCAACGCTTCGGCCAGGGTGCGCCCGGTCTGCTCGTCGTCGATGGCCCAGGCCAGCGTGTCGGCGCGCGTGACTTCGCCCACCACCGCGCCTGCGGCATCCAGCACCGGATAGCTGGTGTGCACCGGCTGCGCCGTCGTGAAATGCGCAATGGCCTGCGCCACCGTCCAGTCGGCCGGCAGGGTCTGAACCGGCGAGGTCATCACCTGGCTGACCCGCAGCAGGTCGAAGGGGTCCACGCGGTACTCGCGGCTGATGTGGTGCCCGCGCCGCGCGATCTTCTCGGTCAGAATGGAGCGCTTGAGCAGCAGCACCGTCATCCCATACGCGAACACGCAGGCCGCCAATACCGGCAGCAGCGCGCCCATGTCGCCGGTCAGTTCCACCGCGAACAGGGTCGCCGTCAGCGGCGCGCGCATGGTGCCGCCCATCATCGCCGCCATGCCCAGCAGCGCCCAGAAGCCCGGATCGGCCTGCGGCAGCAGCGGCGTGGCCAGCGCGCCCAGCGCACCGCCGAATATCAGCAGCGGCGCCAGCACGCCGCCCGAGGTTCCCGAGCCCAGCGCCACGGACCAGATGATGACCTTGACCGCCAGAAGCAGCAGCACGGCCTGGAATGCCAGGTCGCCCGCCAGCAAGTGGCGGATGTTGTCATAGCCCACGCCTAGCGCCGCCGGTTCGATCAGCCCGCCCAGGCCGATGACCAGCCCGCCAAAGGCCGGCCACCACATCCAATGCAGCGGCAGTTTCTCGAACAGGTCCTCGGCGGCATAGACCATGGACGTCAGCACGCCCGATCCCAGCCCTGCCAGCACGCCCACGGCGGCGCAGGCCAGCAGATGCGCGGGCGTGAACGCCAGCGAACCCGAATAGGCGAATATCGGTCCGCCATCCAGCACGAAGGCGCGCGTGGCCGCGGCCACCAGCGCGGCCATCGCCACCGGCAGGAAGCTGCGCGGCTTCCATTCGAACAGCAGCAGTTCGACCGCCAGCAGCACCGCCGCCAATGGCGTGGCGAAGATGGCCGTCATGCCCGCGGCAGCGCCGGCCACCAGCAGGGTCTTGCGCTCGCCGTCGTCCAGGTGGATGGTCTGCGCCAGCAGCGAGCCGATGGCGCCGCCCGTCATGATGATGGGCCCCTCGGCCCCGAACGGGCCGCCCGTGCCGATGGAGATGGCGGACGACACCGGCTTTAGCACGGCCACCTTGGGCTGGATGCGGCTCTTGCCGATCAGGATGGCCTCCATCGCTTCCGGAATCCCATGGCCGCGGATCTTTTCCGAACCGTAGCGCGCCATGAAGCCGATGATGAGGCAGCCCACCACCGGAATGGCCACCGAGGCCAGGCCCAGATGGCCTGTCGTGATGGGCTGATCCTCGAAGGAGAACTGATGGTGGTAGGCCAGATTGGTGCAGAGCGCGATCAGGCGCAGCAAGGCCCAGGCTGCGGCCACGCTGGCCAGCCCGACCGGAATGGCCAGACCCATGAGCAGGACCACGCGTTTGTCCGTGGTGAAGTCGCCCAGGCGCAGCGCGGCCCGGGCGGAGGAAGAAGTGGGAGGCATGTTCGAAGAGAGGAAGAATTCCGCAGGGATTTGCGAAATGTCATATATATCGTATCACGACATATATTAGAATCGCCCAGGTGAAACAGCCCCCACCCCCTACCCAGTTGACCGCCACGGACTACGAACTGCTGGCCGACTTCCGCTATGCGTTGCGGCGCTTCGCCGCGTTCAGCGAAAACGCCGCCGCCGGCCTGGACCTGATGCCGCAACAGCACCAGGCCCTGCTCGCCATCAAGGGCACCCGCAAGAGCGCCCCCGGCCGCCGCGGCCTATACGTGGGCGAGATCGCCGAACGCCTCTTGATCCGGCCCCACACCGCCGCCGAACTGGTGGGCCGCCTGGCGCGCCTGGACCTGGTCAGCCGTGAAGCCGATCCCGAGGACGGCCGCCGAGTCGAGGTCGTGCTGACCGCCCGCGCCGAACGCATGCTCGAAGACCTGTCGGCCTCGCACCTGGAAGAACTGCGCGCCATGCGTCCATTGCTCACGCGCCTGCTCACGCGCATCGGCGACGACTCCGGCAGCGCCTGAACCGTGCTCTGCTGCATAAGCTTATGCAGCACAGCTTTGCCCCGCGTGATAAATTGTCGCCCCGCGACATATCGATGCGCGAGGAGATCGTTTTGGGTGTAGCAATCAAGCGCTGGCTGGGCTCGTTCGCGCCAGCGCCGGTGGGCGTCAACGGACGCGAGAAACTGTACGGCGCGCTGGGCGCGCTGCTCGGCCTGTTCTGCACGGAATGGGTGGGCCGCCACGCGCTGGGCGACGCCAGCCCCTGGTTCATCGCCCCCATGGGCGCGTCGGCCGTGCTGCTGTTCGCCGCCCCCGCCAGTCCGCTCGCCCAGCCCTGGTCCATCATGGCCGGCAATCTGGTCTCGGCCCTGATCGGCGTGTTCTGCGCCCAGTTCATCCCCGTGCCCGGCGTGGCCGCCGCCGCGGCGGTGGCCCTGGCCATCGGCGCCATGTTCTCATTGCGCTGCCTGCATCCGCCCAGCGGCGCGGTGGCGCTGACCGCGGTGCTGGGCGGCCCTACGGTCGCCAGCCTGGGTTATGGCTTCGCGCTCTGGCCCGTGGCCTTGAATTCCGCCATCCTGCTGTGCATCGCCGTGGTCTTCAATGGCGCGCTCAAGCGCAACTACCCGCGCCGCCACGCCGACCCGGCCGCGGGCCACAACACCCGCGACCTCGCTCCCAGCGCCCGCCTGGGCTTCAGCCTGGCCGACCTGGACGCAGCGCTCACGCAGCGCGGCGAACTGCTGGACATCAGCAAGGAAGACTTGGAAGAAATCGTCCTGGCCGCGGAAATGCGCGCCAGCGTGCGCCGCTTCGGCGACGTGCATTGCGCCGACATCATGTCGCGCGACGTGGTCACGGTGCAGGCGCAGGACCCGCTGGACTACGCCGTGCGCCTGTTCGACAAGCACCGCCTGCAGGCCCTGCCGGTGCTGGATTCGGTCGGCCGCTACGCCGGCATGGTCAGCCAGGGCGACGTGCTGGCGCGCCGCACCCGGCTGGCGGCCGTCGCCGTCGACGCGGACGCCGCGCCCGACCTGCTGGTGGCCGACTGCATGCGCAGCGAAGTTCCCTTCGCCACCCCCGGTCTGCCCGTCATCGAACTGGCGCGCCCGATGTCCGACAGCCTGCATTGCGTGCCGGTGCTGGATGAAGCGCGCAACCTGGTGGGACTGGTGACGCAATCGGACCTGGTGGCGGCGCTGTACCAGATCGCGCTCGCGGCCAGCTCGCAGGCGCCGGACCCGGACGCCCAGAAGCTGGCGGCCTGAGCGCCAGCCCTCCGTAGCCCTACGGATTCCTGCCCGCGCCGGCCGCAAGGCATAATTTCAGGCGTGAATCCCCTATCGCGCGCTCGCGCCTTCTTCTGCTGGCTGGTCCTGTTCGCCCTCGGCGCCTTCTGGATCGGGCGGCAGGACTATGTGGACCAGTACGAACGCTTCACCCAGAGCACCAGCGTGGCTCAGCGCATGCTGAGCCAGAAGACGGTGCAGCATGAAGCCGTGCTGGCGACCCTGGCCGCCCTGTCCCATCCCCCCGCTCCGGAACGCCTGTATCCCAGCCTGCGGCCGGCCATGCCGCAGTTGCAGGGGCTGGGCTACCTGCCTGGCGGCGCCTGGTCCGGCAGCGTGGCGGAACCTGCCGGCCTTGGGGCCGCCGTTGAACGCGCGCGCAGCCTGGGCCGGCCGGTGACGCTGCCGGTGGACCAGGCCCGCTACTGGCTGGTGGCCCCTTCGGGCTGGAGCCTGCTGCTGGACGCCAGCCAGCTGGTGCCTGCGGCCGACTTTCCTGCCGGCCTGGCCAACCTGAGCCTGACCGTCAACCAGACGCCGCTACCCCTCCTGGACAAGCAGCCGGACGCCGCCGTCCTCGGCTGGCCGCTGGCCCTGCAAAAACCGCTGGGCGCGGCCAGCCAGCCCTTCCAGATGCGCAGCGCGCGCAAGCTGACCCCGAACGCCTGGCCCTGGGCCACCTGGCTGGCCTGGGGCCTGGCCAGCGCGCTGCTGGTGGCCGGCGCCGCAGCCTGGCAGCGTTCGCGCGCCCAGGCCCGCCGCCAGCAGGAACAGCTGCGCCTGGGCGCCATGGCTCGCCTGAGCACGCTGGGCGAAATGGCGGCGGGGATCGCCCACGAGCTGAACCAGCCGCTGACCGCCATCCTGGCCCAGACCCGCGCCGCCGAGCGGCTGCTGGACGACGAAGAGGAACGCCCCGCCGTGCGCCACGCGCTGTTGGCCAGCGCCGAACAGGCCAAGCGCGCGGCCGACATCATCAGCCGCATGCGCGCCCTGGTGCAGCCCAGTTCGCCCACGCGGCGCGTGGCGCTGGATCCCGACGCGCTGGTGACGTCGCTGCGCTTTCTGCGCGAAGCGGAACTGGCGCGGCTGGGCATACGGCTGAGCTGGCACAACGCCAGCCCCGGCGCGCGTCCGCTGGGCGACCGCGTGGCCCTGGAGCAGATCCTGCACAACCTGGTGCAGAACGCCGCCGACGCGCTGGCCGACGTTGCCGGGCCGCGCCAGATCGCGCTGGAAGGCCGCGCCGACGGCGACGACTACCTGTTCAGCGTCAGCGACACCGGCCCCGGCATCGCCGCCGACGCGCTGCCGCGCCTGTTCGCCCCCTTCTACACCACGCGGCCGCAAGGCATGGGCCTGGGACTGGCGCTGTGCGAAACGCTGGCCGGTTCCATGGACGGCCGCATTGCCGCGCGCAACCTCAGCCCGGCAGGCGCCTGCTTCACGGTAAGCCTGCCGCGCGCCGCCGCATGACGACGCAGGAATCTCCCATGTTCGAACAATCCCCGCTGGTCTATCTGGTCGACGACGACGACGCCGTGCGCGACGGCCTGGCGCTGCTGCTGCGCAGCGTCGGCCTGCGCAGCGAGGGCCACGGCGATCCGCTGGCCTTCCTGGCCCAGCTGCATCCGCAGGCCATCGGCTGCGTGGTCCTGGACATCCGCATGCCCGGCATCAGCGGCCTGGACGTGCTGAGCCGGCTGGCCGAGCAATCCGACCTGCCCGTGGTCATGCTGACCGGCCACGCCAACGTGGACCTGTGCCGCCGCGCGTTCAAGGGCGGCGCCATGGAATTCCTGCAAAAGCCGGTGGACGACGACGTCTTCCTGGACGCCGTGCAGGCGGCCGTGCGCACCCACATCGCCAGCCGCGAAAAGCTCGCCGTGACCCAGGCCGCGCAGGAACGGCTGGACAAATTGTCCGGGCGCGAGCGCGACGTGCTGGAACGCATCGTCCAGGGCCTGAGCAACAAGGAGATCGCACGCGAATTCGACCTGTCGCCGCGCACCGTCGAAACCTACCGCGCCAACGTCTTCGCCAAGCTGGAAGCGGAAAACCTGGCCGGACTGATCCGCGAGTACGCGGGGCTGCTGGGCTAGGACTTGCACAGGGACCCTCCGTAGCCCTACGGAGGCCCCAGCGTAGCCGACCGAATACCGCCGATCGGGCGCCCTCTTTAATCTGTCTGTTCCCGTCACCGACCCACGAAGGACACAGACATGTCGCCCAAATTCATCGCTTTCGCCGCCCTGTTCGCCTGCGCCGGTGCCGCCAACGCCGCCGTGCTCAACGAGAGCAACCTGTCCATGGCCGACGCGCAGAAGCTGGCCACGGCCACCGTCGCCGCCTGCCAGGCCAAGGGCTACAACGTGAGCGCCTCGGTGGTGGACCGCGCCGGCCTGCTCAAGGCTTTCGCCCGCGCCGACAATGCCGGCCCCCACACCGTCGAAGCCAGCCGCGCCAAGGCGTACACCGCCGCATCTGCCAAGACCCCGACGCTGACGATGCTGGAAAACGTACAGAAGAACCCGGCCGCGGCCACCCTGACCGACATTCCGGGCTTCCTGGTGCTGGGCGGCGGCGTTCCCGTCAAGGCCGGTTCGGCCGTGATCGGCGCCATCGGCGTGGCCGGCGCCCCCGGCGGCAATCTCGACGCGCAATGCGCCGACACCGCCCTGCAAGAGAACGCCGCGCTGTTCAAGTAAACCGCTGCCGGCCGGGGCGCGGCGCGTTTGCCGCGCCGGCGGCATCGCGGTAGGCTTGGGGCGCCATGCCCCAGCCTCCCTCCCTGTCCCTGCTCGACGCCGTCTTGCGCCGCACCGCCCGGCGCTATCGCGTGCCGGCCGTTTCCAAGATAGCTGTCGAGGGCGCCCTGCCCGCCACCGCGCTGGCCGTCGCCATCGAACAGGCCCGCCTGTCGCTTGAAACCGGCGCCCCGCCGCCCGCCATCAAACAGGCCTTTCTCGATGCCCTGGCGCGCCTGATCCGCGACGCCATGCGCGAGTCCGACGGCGATCCCGTGTTCCAGGCCATGCTGCTGCGCCACCGCCTGCCGCTGGTGCGCGAGTATGCCTCCCTGGCCGCGCGCGCAGCGCAAGACCGCCGCGAGATCATCGCCGCCGCCAACGCCATCGCCCATCCCGCCAAGGTCGAACGCATGCCCGCAGGTCCGGCGCGCGACGCCATGGCGGCCTTGCAAGCGGCGGCGGCCTCGGAGTCATGGACGGCGCTGCCCGCGGCCGCGCGCCGTCTTCTGGGCCTGCCAGGCGACGCGCAGCCAGCCTGCGCGGCCCTCGAGCGGCTGCTCGCCAGCCCGGCGCTGGAGCATCTGCAACGGCTGAACATCCTGGCCTGCGACAGCGACGTGCGCCGCTACCGCGCCTTGTGGGAACGGCAAGGCCCTCGCCCGGGCAGCGCCACCGCCCTCGCCGAGGGCAACGCGTCCCGGCTGCGCGGCGACGCCGTCGAGGCGCAGGCCCTGCATGCGCTCCAAGCCCTGGCCAGCCGTCTCAACGACGCCGATGGCGGCAAGGTCTACCAGGCCGTGTCCTCCATGCGCGTGCCGCCTTCGATGCCCGCCAACGCCGACCGCGCCAAGACCGAATGGGATGCCGCGCTGCTGCGCCGCGCTCACTCCGATGGCGCGCCGCCGGCCTGGGATCCGTGCCTGCTGCTCGAAGCCAAAGCCTCGGCCGACGCCGCCGCCACCGACTTCCCGCGCCTGTTGCGAGGGCTGCGCCTCCTGGCGCAGGCCGATGCGCGGACCCACTACCCCTTCAGCACGCGCCAGGGCCTGTTCCCCCTGCGCGGCGCGGCGTTATGCGCGCTGCCCGCCGAAGGCCCGCGCCTCGAAACCACCGTGCTCTATTTCTGCGACGGTCCGGCCGACGCGATCCCGCGCCTGCTCAGCGCCGCCAGCCGCATGCAGCTGCTGTCGGCACAGCCCAGCCTGGAGTATGCCGACCGCCTGGCCCAGGGCCTGGCCACAGCCCCGGAAACCCTGGAGCCGGCCTGGCAGCTGCTGCTGCAATCGGCGCAATGGAGCGGCGTGCTGCAGCAGTACCCGACGCTATGCCAGGCGCGCGAACTGATGGTGCACCCGGATGACCTGATGGCCGCGATCGAAGGCGCCACGGCCTGAAACCCGCAGGCGCCGGCCGATCAGGTCACTGCCCCGCGATCAGGCGGAAGTCGCGGCTGCCTTCGCGTTCCAGCTGCGCCACCAGTCCCAGTTCCCAGTCCAGATAGTCCCGGAAGCCCTGATCCCGCGCGGCCAGATCGTCGAACAGATAGGGGCTGATGCTCTGGTCGTCGTCCCCGGTCAGCACGCCTTGCGCGCCACCGGCCAGTTCCAGGCCCTGTTCCTTCCAGGCGCGCGTGCCGCCCAGCAAGTAGCGCACCGGCCGCTGGCTGCGCCAGGCCAGCTCGGCCGCCACGATGCTTGCCAGCACGCCGTCGGCCGACGTCAGCACGACGGTCCGGTCCCGGTCCTCGGGCAGGAACTCGGCCAGGCGATCGGGCGCGGCGTAGCGGGAGCCCGGCACATGGCCGCGCTCGTAGGCCAGCCGTGAATCCACGTCGAACAGCACGATCTCGCCGCGGTCCAGCGCGGTCCGCAATGCATCCGGCCGCAGCCCGGGCGCATCGGGACGGTGGCGCAACACGCGCCTCGGCTCCGGCCCGCTCTGCAATGCGGCCGATGCCGCGGGTTGGTACAGATAGACCTCCACCGCGCCCAGTTGCGCCAGCCAGGCGCCAGTGGTCAGGGCGCGCACGCCGTCCCAATCGGCCAGCACCACGCGGGCGCGGCGCGTGGCCAGGTACTCGTCCGTGGCCTGCACCAGCTGGCCGCCGGGCGCCCAGCGCCAGCCTTCCAGATGGCCGGCCACGTATTCCTCGCGGGTACGCACGTCGAACTTGTAGAGCGTGCGCGCGCCCTGCTCCGCCTCGAATGCCTGCAAGGTGGCGGTATCAATGTGGGCAATGCCTGCGCGGCGCGCGACATCGGCCGCCTGCTGGCGGGCCGCGGCCAGCGCCTGGCCACCCGGCTCCGGCAGCGCGGCCCGTCGACCGTATGCCAGTTCACGTCCCGACAGCAGCCACTCCATGGTGCCGTTGCGCAGCGACGCCACGCGGTTGGGGATGCCGGCGTCGATCAGCGTCTGCGCGCCGACGATGCTGCGCGTGCGCCCCGCACAGTTCACCACCACAAAGGTCTTGGGGTCCGGCGCCAGCTCGCGGATACGGTAGACCAGCTCCGCGCCCGGCAGACTGTGGGCGAAAGGCAGCGTGAAGTTGTGGAATTCCTCGGGCGTGCGGCTGTCGACCACGACGATATCGTCGCCCCGCGCCACGCGCTCGTCCAACTCGTCCACATCTATCCAGGGCGTGCGTTTCTCGTGCTCGACGACTTCGCCAAGCGCCTTGCTTGGTACGTTGGTGCCGGAGAACACTTCGAAGCCGTCGCGCTCCCAACCGTCGGTGCCGCCCGCCAGCACCGCGATGTCCGTCCAACCCAGACGCGCCAGCTTCGCCGCAGCCTGGTGCGCCAAGGTCTCGTCATCGTCCACCAACACGATGCGGGCATTGCGGCGCGGGACCAGCCTGTCGATCAGCAACTCCAGGCGCCACAAGGGCGCGGGCACGGCATGCAGCAGATGCCGGTGCGCATGGCGGCCGGCCTCGCGCACGTCCAGCAAGGCGATCTCGCCCGCGCCGCGCAGTTCATCCTGCAGGGCCTGCGCGGAGATGCGCGCGTGGTAGATCGCGGCAGGCGGCGAGAACGTGCGGTAGGTCCCGCCCGCGGTGCTCTCGAACACCACGCGGCCATGCAGGCGGTCCAGCGCCAGCCCATAGAAATGCAGATGCGCGCCAGGCTCGTCGCCCACCAGTTCGATGGTGTGCACGTCCTGCGGACCCAGCACGATGGAGCTGCCCGGCAGCACATCCACGCGCTGAACGTGGGTCAGCACGTCGCGCAGGGGATCGGCGCTGCGTTCGCGCGCATAGACCTCATTGCGCTCATTGCCTTGCACGCCGGCAATGATGGCCCAGGTCGTGTGGTCATGCGGCGGCTGGGCCTTGCCCGGCGCGCCCAGCGACAAGTACAAGGCATGGCCGCCGTCCAGGTCCTCGGCCAGCCGATAGATGGCGGTCGGCCGGCCCGGAACCACCGCGAACGTTTCCGCCGGAAACAGCTCCCGGCGCTGGCCCAGCGCTTCCAGCAGCGTTGCCACTTCGGCCAATTGCGCGCGCGTGGCGCTGGCGGCGTCGGGCGCCAGCCGCCGCGCCTGGGCGATGAATTCGCGCACCGCCTCTGCGCGTTGGTTGTGGATGTGCTCAGCCGCTGACGGCGCTACAGATGTGCTCATGGGATGACCCTGGATTCCGTGTGGAAGAAAAGGTCAGCCTACGTGCGCCGCGCCGCAACGGGAACGAAGCGATGCGACTAAGGATATGCGCGGGACGACTGCCCGCTCGCCTGCCGTGCTTTAACCTTCGCCCTTCAGCTCGCGCTCGACGATCTCGCGCGTCAGCGTGGGCACGAACATCTCCACAAAATGGAAGGCGTAGCCGCGCAGCCAAGCGCCGCGCCGTATCGCCAGCCGCGTCAGGTTGATCTCGAACAGATGGCGGGCGTCGATGGCGCACAGGCGCGTGTCGCGTTCGCCATCCCAGGCCACCGAGGCCACGATGCCCAGGCCCAGCCCCAGCTCGACATAGGTCTTGATCACGTCCGCGTCCATCGCCGTCATGACGATGTCCGGCGTGATGCCGGCGCGTGCGAAGGCTTCATCGATATGCGCCCGGCCCGTGTAGCCGCGTCCATAGGTGATGATGGGATGGCGCGACAGCTGCGACAGCGTCACCCCCTCCTGCTGCCGTTCCAGCGGATGGCCGCGAGGCACGATGATGCTGTGGCTCCAGCGATAGCACGGCAGGTTGATCAGCCCCGGATAGTCGGCCACCGCTTCCGTCGCCACGCCGATGTCGGCCTCGCCTTCCAGCAGCATTTCGGAAACCTGCTTGGGCGAGCCCTGATGCAGATGCAGCACCACTTCCGGATAGCGCTCGCGGAATTCCTTGATCACGGGCGGCAAGGCATAGCGCGCCTGCGAATGGGTGGCCGCGATGGACAGCACCCCGGTCCGGCTGTCCGCGTATTCCGCGCCGGCGTGGCGGATGTTGTCCGCGCATTGCAGGATCTGCTCGACCAAGGGCAGGATCAGTTCGCCGGGCGGGGTCAGTCCGATGAGCCGCTTGCCGGAGCGCACGAAGATGTCGACCCCGACCTCTTCCTCGAGTTCGCGGATCTGGCGGCTGACGCCGGGCTGCGAGGTATGCAGGCTCTCCGACACGTCGGTCAGGTTGAAGTCCTGGCGCACGGCCTCGCGCACGGAGCGCAATTGCTGGAAGTTCATCGCGCGCCTCAGCCCAGGAAAGCCAGCTGATTGCCGGACGGATCTTTTACATACATCACGCGCGATTCAGCGTCGGGCAAGGAACAGACCGGATGGTGCCCCGCCAGGCGCAGCCGCGCCAGGATGTCGTCATAGGCGCCCGTCTTGAAGGCGAGGTAATCGGGCTTCACCTCCCGGCTGACTTCCTCCACGGGAGACAGCGACAAGGTCGCTTCGCCCAGCGCGAACAGCAGCCGCTGGCCGCCGGCCCCGGCCATTTCATCCAGGCCGATGATGCGGCCATAGAACTCGCGTACCGCTTCCTGCCGTTGCGCAAGAAAAGGAAGCTGTACCGATCCGATCGAAAGAATAGTAGACATGCCCTGCCGCCAATCATGGAACAGGGCAAATTCTAGTGGTCGCGGGTACTGACGGACAAAGAGGTAAACGTTGCTTCTACATAGCTGGAAACCCTAAAGAAAACCGCTCATTTGCATATGCATCAGGCGCTGCGCCGCAGCGCCTCGCGCGTGGCCCCAACGGCGCGCTCCAGGTCGCCTATCAGGTCCAGCGGACTTTCCAGCCCGATGTGCAGACGCACCACCGATTGGGTCTGCTGACCATCCCGCCACAGGCTGTGCTCGGCCAGACGCTCGGGCACCGCCTCCAGCGCCAGGCTCTCGTAGCCGCCCCAGGACGCGCCGATGGAAAAATAGCGCAAGACATCGATGAAGCGCGCGGCGGCGGCCGTATCGGGATGGCGGAACGCGAACGACACCAGCCCGCTGGCGCCGCTGAAATCCCGCCGCCACAGCGCATGGCCGGGGTCCTGCGCCAACGCCGGGTAATAGACTCTGGCGACGTCCTCGTGCCGCGCCAGGTACTCGGCCACGGCCAGCGCGTTTTCATGGTGGCGCGCCAGCCGCACATCCAGCGTGCGCAGGCCGCGCAGGGTCAGGTAGGCGTCGTCCGCGCCCACCGACAGGCCCAGGGCGTCGTGGGTCGCGCCCAGCTGCCTGGCCAGCTCAGGACTGTCCACGGTAACCACGCCCATCATCACGTCGGAATGCCCTGCCAGATACTTGGTCGCCGCCTGGATGGAAATGTGCGCGCCCAGCGCCAGCGGCTGATAGTACAGGCCGCCGCTCCAGGTATTGTCCGCCGCCACCAGCACGCCATGCCGCCGCGCCACGGCGGCTAGCGCTGGCAGGTCCTGCACCTCGTACAGGAGCGAGCTGGGCGATTCCAGGTACAGCAGCCGCGTGTTCGGGCGGATCAGCGACTCCAGGTCGTCACGCGTGGCGGAAAAATACTCCACCTCGATCCCGTAACGCTGCAACAGCGCGCGGTCCACCTTGCGCACCGGCGAATAAACGCTGTCGGCCACCAAGGCGTGTTCGCCCGGCGCCAAGGTCGCCAGCAGCACCAGCACAATGGCCGACAAGCCCGAGGGCGCCAGCACGGTGCGATAGCCGCCTTCCAGCGACGCCACCGCCTCTTCCAGCGCCTGATGGGTATCCAGGCCATGGCGGCCATAGGTCGCCACGCGCTCGCCGGCCGCGCGCTGCCGGCCCAGGGCCGCGTGCGCGGCGGTGTCGGCAAAGCGCACGGTGCTGGTGCGCACCACCGGAACGTTCACCGGCCCGGAACCCTGCTTCAGGTCGGGCGATCCGGCATGCACCAGCCGGGTCTGAACGCGGGCGTCTGCCAGGCTCATGCGCACACCTCGTTGCGGTCGGGAATCAGGGATACGACAGTCATGCGCAACTCCATCAAGGTTCATACCGCCAGGCGCAGCGGATCGAAGTTCAGGTAACTCTGTATCGGATCAGGCACGCGCTCGCGCAGCGGCGCAGCGCCGACCGCGCGTTGCAGGAAGGCGCGCGTGCGCTCGCTGGCCGGCGCCCCGAACAGGCGCGCCGGCGGTCCCGACTCGACGATGCGGCCGGCCTCGGTGAAATACACGATGTCGCTGATCTCTTCGGCAAAGCGCATTTCGTGGGTCACCAGCACGCAGGTCAGGCCGTCCTCCACCAGGTCGCGGATCACGCTCAGCACTTCCCCGACCATCTCCGGATCCAGCGCGGAAGTGACCTCATCGAACAGGATCAGCTCCGGCTGCAACGCCAGCGCGCGCGCGATCGCCACGCGCTGCTGCTGGCCGCCGGACAGTTCGCCGGGATAGGCGTCCTGCTTGTGCTCCATCCGCACCTGGGCCAGCAACTCGCGCGCCCGCGCCTCGGCCTGCGCCCGCGGCACGCCGCCCACTTTGATGGGCGAGATCGTCAGGTTCTCCAGCACGCTCAGGTGCGGGAACAGGTTGTACTGCTGGAACACGAAGCCCACGCGCTTGCGCAGGCCGATCAGCTCGGCTTCCGTCTTCAAGGCGTCGACGCGCACACCGCCGACCTCGATGCGGCCGCGCTGCGGGCGCAGCAGTCCGGTAATGCAGCGCAGGATGGTGGACTTGCCCGACCCGGAGGGCCCGATGATCGACACCGCCTGCCCCTGCTGGATCTCGACGTCCATGCCCTTTAGCACCTCCGTCTGGCCGAAAGCCAGATGCACGTCCCGCAGACTGACCAGCGGCGGCGTAGCCGCGCCCTTGAAGGCGGCCGCGCGCGCCTCGAATTCAATAATGCTCATGGCGTTTTTCCAGATACCGCGTCCAACGCGCGATGGGGTAGCAATAGGCGAAGAAGAGCGCCAATAGCGTGAAGTAGACCAATATGGTGAAGTCGGTGCGCGACACGGTATTGCTGGCCACCGTGGCTGCGTCGACCAGATCGTGCACGCCCACCAGAGAGGCCAGCGAGGTGCTCATGGTGATGCTGGCGTACAGGTTCATCCAAGACGGCAGCATGCGCCGCAGGCACTGCGGCAATACGATCATGCGGAATATCTGCGCGCGCCGGAACGCCAGCGATTGCGCGGCCTCCCATTGCGCGCTGGGAATGGACAGGATCGCGCCCCGGAAGATCTCGGCCACGTTGGCGCTGGCCGGCAGGCCTAGGCCGATGACCACCTTGATCCAGTCCGGAAACGGCAGGCTCCATCCGCCCAGCCTCAGCTCGAAGGGAAATACATAGGTGGTGAAGTACACCAGCACCAGGATGGGCGCATTGCGAAACAGCAGCACGTAGGCGCGCATCAGGCGGCGCAACAGCAGTGACGGCGACAGCGACAGCGCGCCCACCACCAGCCCAGCCAGCGTGCCCAGCGCCATGGCCAGCACGCTGATCTGGATGTTCATCGCCAAGCCGCGCAGCAAGGCGGGCGACCAATGCCACAGCGCCTGCACGGCGGCGGGCGCCGAGCCGGTAGCCGCCCACGCCAGGTTCAGCGCCGCCACCGCCAACAGCACCGCGAGCCAGGGATCGCGCAAGGCCAACGGCAGTCGTCGTCCCGTGGTCTGCGCGCCCAGGACCAGGTCATTGGCCATAGCCAGGCATCCTCAAACGTTCTTCCAGCCATCTCCCGCCCAGGCCGACCAGCCAGGTCAGCAGGCCGAAGTACAACAGGATCAGCAGCAACAGTTCCAGCACGTTGTCGCGGTACGACCAGATCATGATGGACTCATAGGTCACGTCGCCCACGGCGATGGCCGAGGCGATGGCGGTCATCTTCACCAGGTCCACCAGGTTGTTCACCAGCGCCGGCAAGGCAAAGCGCAGCGCCAGCGGCAGTTGCACCTGGGTCAGGATCTGGCGCCGCGAAAACGCCAGCGAGCGCGCCGCCTCCATCGTTACCGCGGGCACCGCTTCGATACCCGCGCGCAAGGCCTCGGCATGGAACACACCCTTGTGCAGGGCCACCACGATCACCACCCATGCGAACGGCGCTATCGGACTGCCGCCGCCCAGCTTTTGCGTGATCAGCATGTTCAGCACCAGGAAAGCGCAGTACAGCTGCACCAGCGTGGGCGTGTTGCGCGTGACCTCCACAAAAGCCTGCAGCGGCCGGGCCAGCCAGGCGCGGCCGCTGGTCAGGCCCGCGGCGACCAGGACGCCGAACAGCAGACTCGCCGGTATGGTCCATGCGCACAGCTGCAACGTCACCAGCAGCCCGCGGCCGAACGCGGACAGCTCGCCCGCGTCCAGCACAAAGCTGTAATTCAGGCCCAGCGGCTTGAAGAAGCCGACCCAGGCTTGCAATGCCGATTCGAACATGCCCCGGCCCGCCTCAGCTTCCCTGCTTGTACTTCGCGTGCAGTTCCTGCAGCAGCGGCTGCGGCGGAGCGATGCCCAGCCGCGTTTCCGTGGCAATCAGCCAGCCCGTGCGGTGCCAGTCCTGCACCACCTTGTCCACGGCGGCGATAGTGTCGGCCTCGCCCTTGCGGGCCCAGACCACCGAGTTGGCCGGCAGCACCTCGGTGGCGATGGGCGCGTGGTAGTCCTTCCATTCCGGGTTGCTGCGCAGCAGCGGCTGGATCAAGGTCGAATCGTGCACCGCCGCGACGCACTGGCCGCCGCGCAGCGCCAGCAGCGAATCCGACGAGCTCTTGTAGCCCTTGACCACCGCGCCATAGTCGGCCGACAGGGGCCGCGCGAAGCTGCTGCCCTGCGACACGCACACCGGCTTGCCGCGCAGGTCTTCCCACTTGGCGATGCCGCTGGTTTTCAAGGTGGCGGCCGTGCCGCCCACGCGGAAGAACGGCGTGGGCGCATAGCCCAGGATCTCGGCGCGCTCGGGATTCAGTTCCATGGACGCGATCAGCAGGTCGACCTTGCCGGAGATCAGGAACTGCGTGCGCGTGGCGGTCTGCACCTGCACCAGTTCCGCCTTCACACCCAGGCCCCGGGCCAGCTCGCGCGCCAGCTCCGGGTTCCAACCCACCAGTTGCTGCGTGGCGGGATCCAGCGAACCGAACACCCCGCCATTGGCCAGCACGCCTATGGTGATGGTGCCGCGTTCCTTGACCTTGTCCAGCGTGGCGTCGGCCTGCGCCGCGCCGGCGGCCAAAGCCAGCGCCAGGGTGATTGCGATGCGGGCGCCGCCCGGAGTCTTGCGAGTTGCCATGTCGTTGTCGATGGATGTGCATTGAACGGACCTCCATGCTGCGTGTCCGCGCAGTCCACGACAAAGAAGACTTTCAGATATCAATATGCGGACGGCCGATACCGCCTGAAACCGGTCGAGACAACCGCATCCGGCGCTGAGGCACGGCCATCGCCGCGCATTCGAAAAGTGCGGATGTCCGGCAGAAAACCAGCGCTACAGGCCGGACACAGTCTCAAAACCGGAGAAGAAAGCGCAATGGCCCGGGTAGCCCGGCCGCGCGTCGCATGCTTTCAGGCAGCCCGGCTTGCCGCCAGGGAAACTCGCCGACACCGACATGCCGAAGCCGTAGGTGGGCGTTGTCACCTCGAAGCTGCTGTCGCATACGGTCTGGGTGCTGTAGGCGAACGTCATGCCTTCGCGCCGGCCCTTAAGAGAAAACGATACCTGGAAGCTGTCCAGGCTGCGCCATCCCGGCCGAGGCAGGACCAGAAAACGATAGTGCCTGGCATCCACGCGCTGGCCGAAGATCTTCAGGCGGGCCGACGAGGCATCCGTCTTGGGCGACGGATAGGGCAATGCCAGCAGCGCTCGCGGATCTCCCAGCACGCCCAGCTCGAAACCCAGGCCCTTCTTGTAGAAGGGCACGTCAATACTGGGATAGCCCGAATACTCGACGCGCTGCGCGGCGCCGTAGACATCCGATTTGGGGTTGTAGTCGGGCGCGCGCGCGAATGTGACGTCCAGCGTCAGCGCGGCGTCCGCCGGATTCGCATCTTCGCTGCGCAAGTGCTTTTCAAAAACATCGGCCTGCGTCGCGCACCCGGCCAGCAACCCTGCCAGCAGCGCGGGCGCCGCCCAGCGCGAGGCCCGCCTCGCAGCGAGCCGGAACATGGCGCGCGCCGTCATCGAACCTCTCCGCGTTCCTGGGCCAGGACGGGCGATGAATCCAGCCCCTGCCCTCGCAGCTGCCAGCCTTGCCTAGTCTCGTGCCAGCTGAAATTGCGGTTGATCCATTCCGCTTTCAGGTTGTCGTACAGACGCCGCTGATCGATGCGCTTGCCCTCGTCCAGCGCCTTGCCCGCCGTCGCATAGCTCTCGTCCCATAGGGGTTTGAAGGCCTTGCCCTGCATCGCCCTCGTGAACGGCACGCGCGCATAGACGCCGTCGTCCTGCCTGCTCAGGCGGATCTCGTTGTCCAGCAGCAACGCGCCGCTGCGGTTGTCGGGCGCTACCGACACCAGCCTGACTCCGGACGGCTGATACTCCTTGGGCAGCAGGTGTTCGAACCACAGCACTTGTCCGGTCGACGTTACCAGCGCGCGAGAGCCCGCCGTGAACAGCAGCAGGTCCTGCCGCCCGGGCTGCGGCAGCCCCAGGTCGGGATCGCGTATGTCGATGGTGGGGCTCAGCACCCGCGCCAGCGGCGTGTCGTTCTGTACCGCGATCAATATCGTGCCCACGCCCATGAAATCGTTCGACACGGCCAGCAGCACCGGCTGGCCGCCCATCTTCGGCCCCAACGCCTGCACGCGGATGAACTCGTACGCGTTCAGCGGCCGATACGTCTTGCCGCGGTACTTGATCTGGCGCAGCCGCGAACCTTCGTATCCCTCGATCCGGAAATCGCCCATGGCCTCGCTGACCTTGCCCGGCGCGGGCGCCGCGCCCTGCGCCTGCGCGCCGCCGGCAATCAGCAACGCGAGCGTCAGCGCAATGCTGGCGCGCGTTGCGCGGCAACGTGACGCGGGTGGGCGGGAAACGGGCACGGTGGTCCTGTATGTCATGACGCATGTGGAAGTGCGCATTCTATCTCCGCCTGCGCTTTGTCATCAGAAAACAGATATCCACATGCGAATTCAATCGTTCTAGCAGGGCCCTGCATCGGCCAGACTGCCCTTTCACTCAAGCGCAATCAGGAAATCCGATGTCCCTACCCTCAGTCACCGGCCTGGACCACTACATTATCCGGGTGCACGATTTGCAGGCCGCAACCGAGCAATATCAGAAGCTGGGCTTCGCCCTGGCGCCGCAAGGCCGGCACCACCGCGGCACGCGCAACCAGACGCTGATCCTGGACGCCAACTACCTGGAACTGCTGGCCTTTCCGCCAGAATTGCGCGAGCAGTCGCGCTTCGCGGGATTTGACGACGCCTATGAAGGCCCGGTCTCGGTCGCGCTGCAGACCACCGACAGCAGCGCAGTGCACGCCGAACTCGCCCGTCTGGGCATAGAGGCCGAAGCGCCGCAACGCGGCGGCCGCCCGGTGCATCTGCCCGACGGCAGCGAGGACGCCGCCTGGAACAACACCCAGTTCCCCGCCGGCCTGTTCGCGGTGCCGGACTTCTTCACCTGCGGCCATCTCACGCGCCACTTGGTGTACCGCCCCGAATGGCAGGAGCACGCCAACGGCGCGCGCCGCATCGAGTCCCTGATCGCCGTGCATCCCGAGCCGCGCGCCCTGCGCGCCGCGTATGAACGCGTGCTCGGCCCGATTGCCATCAGCGAGCTTCCCGACCAGGGCCTGCAAGTGCGGCGCGGCAGCCTGCGCATCGACTTCCTGACGCCGGCGGCTTTCGAGCAACGCTTTCCCCATGCGCGGGTGCCGGCGGGTCTGCCCGCCAGCAGCCAGGGCGGCTGGTTCGCCGGCTCCGTCATTGGCGTGCGCAATATCGAACAGACCCGCGCATGGTTCGACGGCAATCAGGTTCCGTACCGCATCAACGCGCGCGGCGAACTGGCAGTGGCGCCCGAGCATGCCGCGGGCGCGCTGCAAGTCTTCGTGCAGGAAGCATGATGACCCAGCCCCTGCCCGACTACTGGACCTGCTTTTCCGCCGACTATGCGGCGGCGCGAGAGACCTTCGTGGCCGCTGCCGTCGCGCGCGGCGCGGCGCTCTCGCGCCACGAGCATCCCACCGCGCGCGACCCGCAGGGCCGACCGTTGACGGTGGACGTGGCGGTGCTGGGCCGCCCCGGCGCCGCCCGCACGCACCTGGCCATCAGCGGCACCCACGGCCTGGAAGGCGCCGCTGGCTCAGCGGTGCAACTGGCCTGGTTGCAGGCGGACGGCGACCTGCCACTGCCGGACGACGTCAACGTGGTGCTGGTGCATGCGCTGAATCCCTACGGCTATGCGCATGACACGCGCACCACCGAAAACAACGTCGACCTGAACCGCAACTTCATCGACCACACCCGACCCGCGCCGGCCAACCCGCATTACGCCGCTCTGCATCCGCACCTGATTCCGCAACATTGGACCGAAGCCGCGCTCGACGCCGGCGCCGAAGCGCTGGAGCGCTTCCGCGAAGCGCATGGCGCGGACGCGCTCTTCAACGTCACGGCCAGCGGCCAATACACGCATCCGGACGGTCTCGTCTACGGCGGCAGCGGTCCCGAATGGTCCAACCGCACCTTGCGCCGCATCGTCGACGAGCACCTGGGCGCAAGCGAGCGCGTAGCCTTCATCGACTGGCATACCGGCATCGGCGAATACGGCGAACCCTTCTTCCTTTGCTTCAACCCGGATGGCAGCGCGGAACAGGCGCAAGCCGCCGCCTGGTGGGGCGCGGAACGCGTGCTGCGCCAGCGCCCGCACGGTCTGGCCCGCCCCGATTACCAAGGCCTGGTATTCCGTGGCGTGCAGCAGGCGCTGGGCGCGAGGCAGCTGGCCGGCGCGGTGGTTGAGTTCGGCACGCGCGGATTGCAGATGCGTCCGGCCCTGCGCCTGGACCAATGGCTGCGCTTCCAGGCCCCGGCCGCGCCCGACGCGGCGCGCGATGCGCAGCTGCGCGCCGACCTGATCGACGCCTTCGTTCCCGTTTCCAGCGTCTGGCGCCGCAATGTGGTGGCCCACGGCCTGCAAATCACGCGTCAGGCCATCGCCGGCCTGGCCGCGTGGTGATTCTTTCCCTTATCCACACTTCAAGACACTCATGAAAGCCATTGTTTTGCGTGAACACGGCGGCAGCGACAAGCTGCGCCTGGAAACCGAATTCCCCGATCCCGTCGCCGGTCCCGACGACGTCGTCATCCGCGTCGGCGCCTCGTCCCTGAACTACCACGACGTGTTCACCCGCCGCGGCATGCCCGGCATCAAGCTGCCCTTTCCCGTCATCATCGGCCTGGACGTGGCCGGCGTGGTGGTGCAGACCGGCGCCAACGTGCGCGACTGGAAGGCGGGCGACCGCGTGCTGGTCGACCCGATAGACCGGGTCGACGGCGGGCTGGTGGGCGAGACCATCCATGGCGGCCTGGCCGAGCTGTGCCGCGTGCCAGCGCACCAGCTGCTGCGCCTGCCCGACGAGGTCAGCTTCGACCAGGCGGCGGCCCTGCCCGTGGCCTACGGCACCGCCCTGCGCATGATGAACCGCATCGGCCAGGTCCAGCCCGGCGAGAAAGTACTGATCCTGGGCGCCAGCGGCGGCGTGGGCGTGTGCGCCGTGCAACTGGCCAAGCTGGCCGGCGCCGAAGTCATCGCCTGCGCCGGCAGCCCCGAAAAAGCCGAGGCGTTGCGCGCCCTGGGCGCCGACCACGTCATCCTCTACACCGAGGAAGACTTTCTCAAGGCGGTCCAGGAACGCTTCGGCAAGCCTTCGCGCCGCCGCAGCGGCAAGCCTGGCGGCGTGGACGTGGTGGTCAACTTCACGGGCGGCGATACCTGGGTCAAGTCGCTGCGCTGCCTGCGCCTGGGCGGCCGCCTGCTGACCTGCGGCGCCACCGCGGGCTTCGACCCCAAGGAAGACCTGCGCTACATCTGGACCTTCGAGCTGCAGATCCGCGGCTCCAACGGCTGGGAACGCGAGGACCTGCACGAGCTGCTGGCGCTGGTGCGCGACGGCCGGTTGCGCGTCCATGTGGACCGCAAGTGGCCGCTGGAACAAGGCGCCCAGGCGCTGGCCTCGCTGGAAGATCGCAAGATCGTCGGCAAAGTGCTGGTGTCGGCATGAGCGCGAACCCGAAGACCGCGCTTGCCGCCACCCTCGATGCCGCCGCCATCCAGGCCAAGTTCGACGATTCGCCGTTCATCGCCTGGCTCGGCCTGTCGGTGCGCGACGTGAACCATGAACAGGGCGAACTGACCGTGCTGGCCCCCATGCGCGCCGAGTTCGAGCGCGGCGCGGCCAGCGGCCAATGGCATGGCGGACCGCTGGCCGCCGTGATCGACACAGTAGGCGATTTCGCCGTGGGCATGCTGCTGGGCCGGGGCCTGCCGACCATCAACTTCCGCGTCGACTACCTGCGTCCCGCCGTCAACACCGCGCTGACCGCCGTGGCCCGCGTGCGCCGCAACGGCCGCAGCGTGGGCGTGGCCGACGTGGATCTCTACAACGACCAGGGCGCGCTGGTGGCCATCGGCCGCGCCACCTACGCCACGCTCAGCCAAGGCTGAGCGGATTCTCATCATCAAGGACACCGCCATGACCACTGCGCAGCGCCCCGGACGGCGCGCCTTCCTGACTCGTACCGCCGCGGGCGGCCTGGCCGCCGGCCTGGGCATCGCGCCCCAGGCGCTGCTGGCCGCCACTTCCCAACCCGGCGCCGATGCCGGCCCCGCCCGCAAGGGCGGCACCCTGGTCGCAAGCTGGGGCGGCCTCGAGCCCCAGGCTCTATTCGTGCCCGGCGGCGGCGGGTCCAGTCCGTTCCAGACCGCGACCAAGATCCTGGAGCGCCTGCTCAAGCTGGACGCCGACTTGAAGTTCCAGCCCGCGCTGGCCTTGTCCGTCACGCCGGCGGCGGACTTCCGCAGCTACACCATCAAGCTGCGCGAAGGCGTCACCTGGCACGACGGTGCGCCATTCACTTCCGCCGACGTCGTCTACAACGTGCTGCAGCACTGGAAGCCGGTCTCCGCCGGCATCGCGCTGAAGTCGCTGACCGGCGCTACCGCGACCGATCCGCTGACCGTGGTATTGAACTTCGACGCGCCGGTGCCTGAATTCTTCTTGAAGTCGACCCTGGCCGGCCAGTTCCAGCTGCTGGTGCCCAAACATCTGTACGACGGCCGCGACATCATCACCAACCCGCTCAACAACACGCCGGTCGGCACCGGCCCCTGGAAGTACGGCAAGTGGGTGCGCGGCAGCCACGTCGAATACCTGCGCAACGACAGCTACTGGAATGCCGGCCAGCCCAACCTGGACCGCCTCATCATCCGCTGGTGGGGCGACCCCGCCACCCGCGGCGCCGCGCTGGAGACCGGCGAGCTGGGCCTGGCCTACTCCAACCCGGTGCCCGCCCGCGACATCGACCGCCTGCTCAAGACCGGCAAGGTGGTGGTGGACACGCGCGGCTACCAGAACTCGGCCTGGACCGTGACCGCCGAATTCAACCAGCGCCGCGCCATCGTCAACCGTCGCGAGGTGCGCCAGGCCATCCTGCACGCCATCGACCGCCAGTTCATCGTCGACACCATCTACTACGGCCGCGGCAAGCCTGCCATCGCGCCGGTATTCAGCAGCAACCCGCTGTTCTACACCGAGGACGTGCCGCGCTATCCCTTCGACCCGAAGAAAGCCGCCGCGCTGCTGGACACCGCGGGCCTGCCGGTGAAGGACGGCAAACGCTTCACCGTGAACCTGGTGGCCGCCGCCTGGTTCGAGGAGAACGCCAAGCTTGGCCAGTACCTGAAGCAGGCGCTGCAGGACGTAGGCATCGAAGTCAAACTGGATTCGGTGGACCGCGCCACGGCGCTCAAGCGCATCTATGGCGACTACGACTACGACATCGCCGTCTCCAACTTCACCTCGCCCCTGGAACTGGTGCCCACCGTCACGCAGTTCTACACCACCGACGGCATCGTCAAGGGCGCCGCCTTCCGCAACGCCACCGGCTACTCCAATCCCGAGATGGACGCGCTGGTCGCCAAGCTGACCCAGGAAACCGCGCCCGACGCGCGCCGGGCGCTGGCGCACCAGTTCGCCCGCCTGGCCTCCACCGACGTGCCCCACGTGCCGCTGGTGGAGATCCAGTCGTTCACCCTGGCCGGCAAGAACGTGCGCAACTTCACCACCGGCGCCAACGTCCAGGGCGAAAGCCTGGCCGACGTCTGGCTGCAGGCCTGAGGCGCGCGCATGCCGATCCGACTGATCTTGCGCCGGCTGGCCCAGGCCGTGCCGCTGCTGCTGGGCGTGGTGGTGCTGAACTTCGCCCTCATCCAATCCGTGCCCGGCACCTTCCTGGACGTGATGACGGCCGAGCAGCAGGTCACCGATCCGGCGCTGATCGAGCGCCTGCGCGTGACCTACGGCATGGACCAGCCGCCCGCGGTCCAACTGCTGAAGTACATAGGCTCGGTGGCGCGCGGCGACCTGGGCTACTCCTACCGCCACAATCTGCCGGTGCTGGACGTGATCCTGGCGCACCTGCCGGCCACGCTGCTGCTCATGGGCGCCAGCCTGGCCATCGCGGTGCTGGTGGGCATGGCGGCCGGCATCGTGTCGGCCGTCAAGGTCAACACCTGGTGGGACAGCGCCGTGTCGGTGTTCGCGGTGCTGTGCTTTGCCGCGCCCAGCTTCTGGCTGGGCATCATGCTGATCGTGCTGTTCTCGGTGAAGCTGGGCTGGTTTCCGGTGGGCGGCATGTTCACCATCGGCCTGTCCGGCGGCGCCTGGCGCCAGGCGCTGGACGTGCTGCATCACCTGGCGCTGCCGGCGCTGGCCCTGGGGCTGTTCTATTCCGCTGCTTATGCCCGCGTGATGCGCGCCTCGATGCTGGAAGTCAGCCGCATGGACTTCGTGCGCACCGCCTACGCCAAGGGCCTGACGCGCAGCGCCGTGGTGCTGCGCCATGTGCTGCGCAACGCCTTCCTGCCCATCGTCACGCTGCTGGGCCTGCAACTGGGCGCGGTGCTGGGCGGCAGCATCGTGGTCGAAGCCGTGTTCAGCTGGCCCGGCATCGGCGCCGTGCTGTTCGACAGCGTCATGAGCCGCAACTATCCCGTCGTCCTGGGCATCCTGGTGCTCAGCTCCTTCGTGGTGATCATCGCCAACATCGCCGTCGACCTGATCTACACGCGGCTGGACCCGCGCATCAAGGCAGCCTGACATGTCCGCATCCCCTACCCTCGCTACTGCCCTGCCTGCGGCATCCGCCCGTCGCCACGCCTCGTTCATCGCACGCTTTGCGCGCAACCGGGGCGCCGTCGCGGGCGCCGCGCTGCTGGTCCTGGTCGCCTTCCTGGCGGTGGGCGCCGGCTGGCTGTATCCCACGGACCCGCTGCGCATCGTCGGCGCTCCCGAGGTCTGGCCGTTCGAATCCTGGCGTCATCCGCTGGGCACCGATTCCATGGGCCGCGACATCGCCGCCATGATCGCCCATGGCGCGCGCGCCACTCTGCTGATCGGCCTGGTGGCCGCGGCCACCGCCACGCTGATCGGCGTAAGCGTGGGCGCGGCCGCCGCCTGGGCCGGCGGCTGGGTCGACGAAGGCCTGATGCGCGTGGCCGAACTGTTCCAGATCATTCCCAACGTCGTGTTCGTGCTGACGGTGGTGTCCATCCTGGGGCCGCGCATCGAGCACATCACGCTGGCCGTGGGCTTGGTGTCCTGGCCGCCCATCGCGCGCCTGACGCGGGCCGAGTTCCTGTCCTTCAAGGAACGCGAGTTCGTGCAGGCCTGCCGGGCGCTGGGCATGAGTCCGCTGCGCATCGTCGCCGCCGAAATCCTGCCCAACGCCCTGCCGCCCGTCATCGTGATGTCCTCGCTGGTGGTGGCCGGCGCCATCCTCTACGAATCGGTGGTGTCCTTCCTGGGCCTGGGCGACCCCAACATCGCCAGCTGGGGCCGGCTGGTCGGCGAAGGCCGCAGCCTGATCCGCTCTTCCTGGTACATCTGCGCCGTGCCGGGCGTGGCCATCATGCTGGCCGTGCTGTCGCTGAACCTGGTCGGCGACGGCCTGAACGACGCGCTCAATCCCAAGCTGCAAAAACGCTGAGCCGCATTCTCTTCGGAAAATTCCATGACGCACTCCCTCCTCAATCTGGGCCATCTGGCCGACCCGGAACTATCTTCCGATCTGCCCGCCATCATCGACCTGCGCCTGCCCGACGCGCCGCGGCACTACACCCACGCCCAGGTCCGCCTGCTGGCGGGCGGCGTGGCCGCCTGGCTGTCCGCTCGCGGGCTGCCGCCCGGCGGCCGCATCGCCATCGCCGCGCTGAACCGGGCCGAGTACCTGATCGCCTACTTCGGCATCATGCGGGCGGGCTACGTGGCGGTGCCCATCAACATCAAGCAGTCGCAAGAGAACATCGACTACGTGCTGCGCGACGCCGGCATCGCGCTGGCGCTGGTGGACGGTCCGCGCCGCGCCGCTTTCGAAGCCAAAGTGCCGGTGCTGGATTTCGACGACGCCGGTCCGCAGGGCTTTGCCGCGCAGATCGCGCCCACGGACTTCGGCTTCGTCACGCCGCAGGCCGACGACATCGCCCAGATGCTGTACACCTCGGGCTCCACCGGCAAGCCCAAGGGCGTGCCGCTCACGCACCGCGGCCAGCTGTGGGCGCTGGCCGCCACCTCGGGCGCCGTCGTCGCCCGCGCCGACACGCAGGAACGCTATCTGCTGGCCCAGCCGCTCTTCCACATGAACGGCCTGTTCATGGCCAAGCGCGCCTTCGCCAGCAACAGCCTGCTGGTGATCCAGCCGTCGTTCGACGTTGCCGCCTACGCCGACGCGCTGGAGCGTTACCGCATCTCGGTCCTGACCGCCGTGCCCACCATGTTCGCGCGGCTGGTCAAGGACCCTGCGCTGCTGCAAGGACGCGACCTGTCGGCGCTGACCCGCGTCATGCTGGGCTCGGCCCCCATGACCGTGGCGCTGCTGGAACGCATCCAGCGCGCCCTGCCCGGCGTGCGCGTGACCCACGGCTATGGGACCACCGAGGCCGGTCCGGCGGTATTCGGCCCGCATCCCGACGGCCTGCCCACGCCCGCGCTGGCGCTGGGCTACCCGCTGGATTCCACCCAGGTACGGCTGGCGGACGGTCCCGGCCCGGACCAGGGCGTGCTGCTGATGAAGAACCCCGCCGTGCTCGCCGGCTATCACAACCTCCCGGAAAAGAGCGCCCAGGTGCTCCAGGACGGCTGGTACCACAGCGGCGACGTGCTGCGGCGCGACGCCGACGGCTTCTATTACTTCGTGGGCCGCGCCGACGACATGTTCGTCTGCTCCGGCGAAAACATCTATCCGGTCGAAGTCGAGAAGCTGCTGGAATCCCATCCCGACGTGCGCCAGAGCTGCGTCGTGCCGCTGGCCGACGAGGAACGCGGCCATATCCCCGTCGCCTTCGTCGTGCGCCGCGACGGCAGCCAGCTGCATGCCGACGCGCTCAAGCGCCACGCGCTCGAGCACGGCCCGGCCTACCAGCACCCGCGTCGCATCCGCTTCGTGGATGAACTGCCCTGGGCCGGCACCAACAAGGTCGACCGCAATGCGCTGCTGCTTGCCGCGCGCGAACTGGAAGCGCAACATGCGTGGCCCCAACCCGAAACGGAAACGGCATGAGCCAGACTGACACCCCCGACAGCCTCGCCGGCAAGACTGCGCTAGTCACCGGCGCCAGCCGCGGCATCGGCCGCGCCATCGCGCTGGCCCTGGGCCGGCGCGGCGCGCGCGTCGCCGTGCACTACCACAGCGCTGGCGATGCCGCCGACGAGGTCGTGCGCCAAATCCAGGCAGCGGGCGGGCAAGCCTGGGCCTTGCAAGCCGACCTGTCGCAAGCGGACGCCGCAGCAGTGTTGGCGCGGGACTTGCGCGCCTCGCTCAAGGAGCGCTACGCCGACGACGGCCTGGACATCCTGGTCAACAACGCCGGCGTGGGACTGCGCGCCCGCCTGCCGGAAGTCACCCCGGACGCGTTCGACCGGGTGCTGCAAGTCAATCTGAAGACCCCCTTCTTCCTGATCCAGCAGACCCTGCCCTTCCTGCGCGACCATGGCCGCATCGTCAACGTGTCATCCATGGGCACCCGCGCCGCCTATCCGGAAATGAGCGTCTACGCGCCCGCCAAGGCCGGTCTGGAAGCGTTGACGCTGCTGCTCGCCAACGAACTCGGCGCACGCGGCATCACCATCAATGCGGTGCTGCCCGGCGCCACGGCCACCGACCTCAATGCCCGCGCCCGCGATCCCGAGCAAAGCAAGGTCATCGCCAAGACGATTGCATTGGGGCGCGTGGGACAGCCTGAGGATATTGCGGACATCGTCGCCTTTCTGGCGTCGCATGAGGGGCGCTGGATTACGGGGCAGAGTATCGATGCGACCGGCGGGCAGCGGCTGTAAGTCACGCTCCGCTGGCCGCGCCCCTGCATCGAATCATGCAAGCGGCCTGTGCAAGATGCTTTCGTACTGAAGCAGGTCTTCTGCTGAAAAGCAGCAGAAGATCACCTCCTGTATGGAGGAATCCTCAGCCAGGCTTTCGCGGACGCTTTTTACGGCCACTTCCGTCGCCAACTGGATGGGATACCCATATACCCCCGTGCTGATGCTGGGGAACGCAATCGACTTGACCGCCCGTTCTTGCGCCAGCTCTATGCACCGGCGATAGCAGCTGGCCAGCAGCGCCGGTTCCCCGCTATCGCCGCCCCGCCATACCGGCCCCACCGCGTGGATGATGTACTGCGCGGATAGGCGATAGGCCCTGGTCACCTTCGCATCCCCCGTCTTGCAGCCGCCCAGCAAGCGACATTCATGCAGAAGATCCGGGCCCGCCGCGCGATGGATGGCGCCATCGACGCCGCCCCCGCCCAGCAATGAGGAGTTTGCGGCGTTGACGATGGCGTCCACCTGGAGCTTCGTGATATCTGAACGGATTGCGCGCAGGCTTGTGGACATGATCTTGCTCCTTGCGGTACGGGCGCCGCGGCGGGTCTAACAGGCGGTCTTCCTGGCAGCCAGTGTCCCCATGAAGAACTCATCACGCTTGCCGGCCCCAACGGATTGGACTACTGGTGTCAGTCTACAATTCCGCCGACCTAATACGCTCAAAAATTCGCTGATTGACACCGCTACCCCACATGCAACGACGCCTTCTGAATGCCCTGTTGATTGCCCTCCTCGTCAGCGTTGGCGTGCCTGGCGGCCCGGCGCAAGCCCAGCCCCAATCGACGCCAAAGATACAACCTGGCGAGGGCCGCCCATACGAAATCGCCGATAGCGAAGTATGGGATGTGCCCGATCCCGTGTCGGGCCGCGGCTATCAGGTCTACGTCGCCTTGCCGCCGTCCTACGCGAAGCAGCCGCAGCGGCGCTACCCCGTGCTGTATGTGACCGACGCCGACTATGCCTTCCCGATCATCCGGCAGTTGGCGCGCCGCCTGAACGTGGAGGGACCGCAGATCGAGGAATTCATTCTTGTCGGCCTGTCATATGGCAAGGGCGAGGATGGCGGAGTCAGCCGCCAGCGCGACTACACGCCTACACCGAACGGCCCAAGCACCGCGCCGGCCAAAGCGGTCCATGGCCAGGCGCGTGCGTATCAAGCGTATCTGCGCGATCAGGTAAAGCCATACATCACCACGCGCTACCGGACCGATCCGGCCAGAGCCCTCTTTCTCGGCCACTCCTATGGGGCGCTGCTGGGGACACAGATCCTGTTCACCGAGCCCGGCATGTTCAACGGCTATGTCCTCGGCAGCCCGTCTCTCTGGTATGACAAACGGCATGCCATGAAGCTGGAAGCGCGCTATGCCCAGCAGCATCGGGACCTGACGGCGAATGTCTATCTTTATGTCGGCGCCTACGAAGCCCTGCGCAAAGGTGACCGGCGCTACAACCAGACAGTGGACATGGTCGCCGACAACCGGGCGCTGGAGGCGGCATTGGAAGGCCGGAAATATCCGGGCCTGAAACTGAAGTCCGTGGTCCTGAATGACGAGGACCATCTCACCGTGGCGCCGCGTGGCTTCATGCAGGCTCTGAGATATCTGCTGCCGGTGCGTTGACTAAACACAGGGATCCGACCTGCGCCAGCCCTAGATCGCAGGGCCCTTCAGTTCGATCTGATTGCCGTCGGGATCAAAGCAATAGATCGAAAGCCCTTCTCCTTCCGCGCCATATCGCATCACGGCCTTGTCCGCCGTAATGCCGAAAGTTCGCAGATGCTCGAGGATGGCCGTTTCATCGAACGGCTCGACGCGTAGACAGAAGTGGTCCAGGTTGTGCCGGTCTTTCCCTGGCGCTGCCCCGCCCGCGGCGCCCAGAGGCCCTTGCACATCAACCAGATCGATCATGGAGCCGCCGGCGCCCAGATGGATCATTGCGTACTCATCGTTCTTCTTCTTGATCTGGCAGCCCAGTACTTTCGTATAGAAGTCCACGCTACGCGCCAGGTCCTGAACCCTGAGCACGACGTGGTCCAAGTGCTTGATCTGAAACGCCGTCATGATGATGCTCCTGGGCCGAGAGTCTGGGTTAGATATAGTCCAACTCCATACGTATTGATGGCTGTAGCGACGCTGCATCAGGGAAGACATGGTCGCCACGCCCATCAGGATGGGAGGATTCCTAGTCTACCGCGCCAGCTAGAACCGGTTCAGCTTCAGCCCGGCGGCCAGATAATCGACAAAAGCGCGCACCTTGGCAGGCGGCAGCCTGTGCTCCTGCCAAAGCACGTGTATGGGCACCGGCTTGGACTCGAACTCTTCGAGTATGACCTCCACCTGACCCGCATCCAGCAGGTGCCTGATCTGCCATAGCGGCGAATAGCCGATCCCGAGCCCGGCGCTGACGGCGGAGTAGATCGCCGCCATCGTGTTGGTCCGGAACGGACCGCGAACCCCGACGCTGCGCCGCTTGCCTTCCATCTCAAAGGCCCACTGCCCCGAGCGTTGATCGAGGGTCCTGACAATACAGGCGTGCTGCCGCAGGTCCGAAGGATGCGCGGGACGGCCATGCTCTTCGAAATAGGAAGGCGCTCCGAACACGACTCTGCGCAGGGCTCCCAATCGCCTTCCCTGCAAACCAGAATCCGGCAGGTCGCCGATGCGCACGACCAAGTCCAGGCCCGCGGCGGCAAGATCGACAAAAGAATCCGTCAGTTGCAGATCGACCTCGACCTGCGGATATGCGCGCATGTACTCCGCGATGATGGGAACCAGGAAGTCCGGGCCGAACAGCACCGGGGCGCCCACGCGCAATATGCCCGACGGCGCGGCTCTACGATTTGCGACCTCGAGCCGAGCCTCGCCGATTTCCTCCATCGCCGGCTTGACCCGCCGAAAGAAGGCCTCGCCCGCTTCGCTGAGCGAGGAATGCCGCGTGGTGCGATGGACCAGCTGCACCCCCACGTCTTCTTCCAGCGCTGCCAGAGAACGGCTGACAGCCTGCAGCGAGCGGCTGAGATGGCGTGCGGCTTTCGTCAGGCTTCCCGTTTCAGCGATGTGGATGAACGCTTCCAGGTCTTCGAGGCGACTCATTATTTATCTCGGATATTGTGATTCACTTTGACTTTCTACGAGTATTGTTCCACCAAACGGTAGAAAATACACTGCCTTCGTACTCACACGCATACGAAGGAGAAACCCTGTGAACGGCACTCAGCCTATCGTTCTGGTGGTCGGCGCCACCGGCAAATTCGCCAGCCTGGTGGTTCCCGAATTGCAGCGGCGCAAGATCGCGGTCCGGGCGCTCGTCCGCGACGAAACACGCGCCGCCCGGGCCCGCTCGCTGGGCGCGACCGAGACCGCCCTAGGAGACCTCCGCGACGTCGACAGCCTCGCGGCCGCGACGCAAGGCGTGGACGGCGTCTTTCATATCGGCCCCGCGTTCACCGCCGACGAAGCGCCCATGGGCGTTGCCCTGGTCGACGCGGCCAAGCGCAGCGGCGTGAGGAAGTTCGTCTTTTCATCGGTCATCCAGCCGACGAACGTGCGCCTGGCCAATCACGCCAGCAAGATCCCGGTGGAGGACGCGCTCTACTCGTCTGGGCTGGAATACACGATCCTGCATCCCGCGAACTTCATGCAGAACATCGGTTTGGCCTGGCCGTCGATCCGCGACCATTCCAGCTTCGGCGAACCCTTTCCCAAGCACACAAGCATTGCTCGCGTGGACTATCGCGATGTGGCGGAGGTCGCGGCGATCGCGCTGACCGAAGACAGGCTGGCCTACGCGACCTTGGAGTTGTGCGCCGGCATGTACAGCCGCATGGATATCGTGGCGGCCTTGGGCGAGGAACTGGGATCTCCGGTTGCCGCGCTGGAGCCCGGTTTCAACGCATGGGCGGAAAGCGCGCGCCTGCCTTATGGCGATCTGCAACTGCGTCTGCTGTCCAAGGTTTTCGATCACTATCGGGCCTGGGGGCTCGGGGGCAACAGTCTTGCGCTGAAGGCTGCGCTTGGAAGGGACCCGCGCACACTGCGCGGCTACATCAAGGACCTGGTGGCCGAGAAACAATCCACGCCCGGCCGCAAGGAGCATCGACATGCCTGAGCACATGCCCGAACCCGTCCGAAAAAGACTCCCGCAGCGCTATGCCCCCTTCCTGATGCCGCTGGTTCTTTCGGTGTTCATGTCGGCCATCGTTTCAGCGGTGGCGACCGCCGCGAGCGTGGGTGTGGGCCCCGACTTTGTCGTCAGCTGGCCCAGCGCCTGGGGGGCCTCCTGGATCGTGGCCTTTCCCAGCCTTTTGCTGCTGCTGCCCGTCGTGCGGCGGATAGTCGCCTGGATGGTGGTCCAGCCCTAGGCTGGGCAGCGCCAGCATGAACCCTGCGTGGCCGCGCCTGCGTGCGTCAAGCGGCCGGCCACGCAAGCATCGCGGCATCGATGATCATATTGAGCTTCTTCACGCCCGCGCCGTCGCGGGCCTGGATCGACAGGCCTTCGAGCACGGTCGTGTAGAAGGCGGCAAGCTGATGGACATCGGCGGACGGCGGGAGGTCGCCCTGCGCGATGCCTTGCGAGAGACGTTTCCTCAGCATCGATTCCCCGTCCTCCCGGTTTGCGGCAAGAAACGCGCGCACGCCCTCGTTCTCGGGCGCGCCCAGCAGCGAAGACAACACGATCATGCAGCCACGCGGCCCCTCGGCAACGGCATAGGCGCGCGCGTTCGATCGCAGCATGGTTTCGACGGCCTCGCGGGCCGTCCGCGCCGCGCTGAGGCTCTGCGACGTCGCTCGCCCCTCGACCCGGTCGTAAAGCTCGACGGCCTGCCGGAAGATCTCTTCCTTGCAACCGAAGGTGGCATAGAGGCTGGGCTTGTTGACGCCCGTGGCGCTGACGAGATCCTGGATGGAGGTGCCCTCATAACCCTGCGTCCAGAAGGTGCGCATGGCCGCCAGCAGGGCCAGGTCTTTGTCGAACGCCTTCGGACGCCCGATTTTCGGCGCGGGAGCCGATTTTTCTCGATTGCCAGAATTCACGATTCAATTATCCGCAGGCCCGCTACGCCCATACCTATCAACCCCAGGAACAACAGTTTGGCCCATGACATCTGCTCGCCAAGCACCAATGTACCGAAAACCGCCACGCCGAAAGCGCCGATGCCCACCCAGATGGCGTAAGCGGTACCCACCGGCAGCTGCTTCAGGGCCAAGGCCAGCAGGACGAGACTCAGCATGGCGACGCTTATGCCGATCAGGCTCGGCCAGAACCTCGTCAATCCGTCGGCCTGCTTCAGCGCCAATGCCCAGACGATTTCAAGCATGCCGGCCAAAACCAGGAAACCCCATGCCATCTGAATCCCCATTCTTGTTCGTCTTTCCGAACCGCTAGGCCGTGAAGCCGCCATCGATGGCGAGCGATGCGCCGGTGATGAACTGGCTCTCGGCCGCCGCAAGATAAGCCACGGCAGCGGCAATTTCCGCGGGTTCGGCGTAGCGCTTTACCGCCATGAGTTCCAGCTCGGCGGCTACCGCCGGGCCATCGGCGGGATTCATGTCGGTGTCGGTCGATCCCGGATCGACGATATTGACCGTAATGCCGCGGCCGCCGACCTCGCGCGCCAGACCTTTGGTGAATCCGATGAGCGCGGACTTGCTCATCGCATAGAGCGTCACGCCCCCATAAGGCACGCGTTGCGCGAAACAGGAGCCGATGGAAATGATGCGCCCGCCGGTCCCCATATGAGCCAGCGCGGCCTGCGAGGCCACGAATACCGCCTTGGCGTGGATCGCCAGGGTGTCGTCGATTTCCTCGAGCGTGGCGTCCTCGACGGGCCCGTAGGGAAACACGCCGGCGCTATTGACCAGTATGTCCAGCCTGCCCAGTTCCCGGGCAGTCTGCTCCACCGCCGTCCGGACGGCGGCCGGATCGCGGCTGTCCGCCTTGATGGCCAGGATCTTGGCGCCGCTTTTGCCAAGTTCGCGGGCGTGGTCTTTTGCCGCCTGATCCGACCTGGCATAGGTGAAGGCGACATCGGCGCCCCGTTCCGCGAACCTGCGAACGATAGCGGCGCCGATGCCACGCGTGCCCCCGGTCACCAGCGCAACCTTGCCTTGGAATTCCATCGCCAAGCTCCTTTTATACCGATCGGTTCAAAAGATGCTACCCGCAGCGGAATTCGTCGTCAAGCATCACTTCCCGCGGATATACCCGTCCCGCGTTTGCGGCAGCTTCATCCCGAGCACCGCGGAAGCGACCTGGGTGCGCAGGATCTGCGCCGTGCCGCCCGCGATGGTGAACATGCGCGCATCGCGCACGTGCCGTTCCATCGGCAGGTCGCGCCCGTAGCCGGACGAGCCATGCAGTTGCAAGGCGTCGTTGGTCACGCGCTGCGCGGTTTCGGCCGCAAAGATCTTGGCCTGCGCGGCCAGCGACAGGTCCGGAAAGCCGAAAGTCCGCGACGTGCCGCTGCTTGCGGCCGCGTGCAGCATGTGCCGCGCGGCATTCAGCTGGATCGCCATGTCGGCAACCATCCACTGCAAGCCCTGGAACTCCGCTATCGGCCGGCCGAACTGCTGGCGCTGCTTGACGTAGTCGACGGCTTCGTCAAAAGCGCCCTGCGCGATGCCCAGCGCCACGGTGCCCGCGCCCACGCGCTGGGCGTTGTAGGCTTGCATCAGGCCGGCAAAGCCGCGCTTCAAGCCCTCCGGCGGGATCACCAGCATGGACTTGTGCACCTTGAGGTCGCGGAACTTGATATAGGTCTCGGGTATGCCCCGCACGCCCATGGCGTAGGAGCGCTTGGCGATTTCCAGGCCATCGTCCGCGGCGTCCGGCTCGCGCACGTGGATGAAGGCGCCTATGCCCAGGTCCACGCCATCGTCGAACACGCGCGCAAAGATCAGGTGCAGGCGCGACACCCCGCCTCCGGTGATCCAGTATTTCTCGCCGTTGATGAGGTAGTCGTCGCCCTGGCGGACGGCGCGGGTGCCCATTTCACTGGCCGCGCTGCCGGCCTGGGGCTCCGAGATGCAGATGGCGGGCTTGTCGCCCGCCAGCACGCAGCCGGCGGCCAGCGTCTTCTGTTCATGGCTGCCGTACTGCATGATGGCGCCGATTGCACCCATATTGGCTTCGACCGTGATACGCCCCATGGTGGCGCAGGCCTGGGCCATTTGCTCCACGACCAGCACGGTATCGAGATAGCCCAGGCCCTGTCCGCCGTATTCTCGCGGGATCGTCATGCCCATGAAGCCGGCCTCGCGCAGCAGGCCCACATTGTCCCAGGGATACTGCTCGGATTGATCGGTGGCCGCGGCCGTCGGTTTGAATACGGCCTGCGCCAGTTCGCGCGCGCGCTGCTGCAGCGCCAATTGCTCTTGGGAAAGTTCAGTCATGGTTCATCCTTGCTACGTGCAAAACTCCGGCCGGGCCGCCTGGCCCGCCGGCATCAACCCACCTTGATATCGGCGCGCCGCGCCACCTCGGCCCAGCGTTCGACCTCGCTGCGCGTCAGCGCCGCCAGTTCTTGGGGCGTGCCTCCGCCCGCATCGGCGCCCAGCGCGATCCAGCGCTGCACGAAAGCCGGGTCGGCGAACGCGGCATTGACCGCCGCGTTGAGCACCCGCACCACGTCCGCCGGCGTGGACGGCGGCGCATAAATGCCGTACCAGCTGGTCGCGTCGTAGTTGGCCGCGCCGCTCTCCGCCGCCGTGGGCACATCGGGCAGGCTGGGCGAGCGCACCTTGGACGTCACCGCGATCGCGCGCACGCTGCCGGCCCGGATGTGCTGTATCGCCGAAGGCATGGTTTCGAACATCATGTGGACGTTCCCGGCAATGATGTCCACGATCGCCGGCGCCGAGCCGCGGTAAGGCACGTGCATCATCTGGGTGCCGGTGACGTTCTTGAAGTACTCGGCCATCAGGTGCTGCATGGTGCCCGCGCCCGGCGTGGCATAGCTGTACTTGTCCGGATTGGCCTTCAGCAGCGCCACCAGTTCCTGCACATTCTGCGCGGGCAGATCCTTGTTGACGATCAGCGCATGGTTGACGCGTCCCAGAAAGCCTACCGCCGTCATCTCGCGGATGTCGTATCCCAGCTTTGGATACACCGACTGGGCGATCGCGTGATGCACCGCGCCGAACAGGATCGCGTAACCATCGGGGCGGGCCTTGGCCACGGCGTCCGCGCCCAACGTGCCGCCGGCGCCGCCACGGTTCTCCACGATGACCGACTGGGCCAGGCTGGCGCGCATCGGCTCGGCCAGCTGCCGCGACAGGATGTCCACGGTGCCGCCCGGCGCATAGGGCGCAATCAACCTGATGCTCTGCGACGGATACTTGCCCTGCGCAAATGCGCGGCTCAATGGCGCCAATGCGGTCAGCGCCAACAACTGTCTCCTATCCATGCCTCTCTCCTCTTGTGTCCGCCCTCGTGCGGGACGGTGTTGTCTAAGGTACGTGACGTCAGCCCGGCGAGCCACCCGCCGTCCAATCGCCCAGGATTTGCTGCGCGTGCTCGTTCAGACGGGGCGGCGGCCTGCGGTACGAAACCGGCGTGGCGGACAGCTTCAGCGGGTTTGCCAGCAGGTTCAGCTCGCCGCCTTGCGCCCAGGCGCAGGGCATGCGCAGATGCGCACCGCGCGCCTGGACGTGCGGATCGTTGAACACATCGCGCAGGTCGTTGACCGGGCCGCAAGGCACGCCCACGGCTTCCAGCTGTTCCAGCCAGGCCTGTCTGGCGCGCAGGGCCAGCGCTTCCTGTACCCGCTGGCAGAGTTCCGCGCGATGGGCGACCCGGGCGGCATTGGTTGCATAGCGCGCGTCGTCGGCCAGGCTGGCCACGCCCGCGACCTCGCAGAAACGCCGGAACTGCGCATCGTTGCCCACGGCAAGAATCATGGGGCCGTCCGCGGCGTCGAACACCTGGTAAGGCACGATGTTGGGATGGCCGTTGCCCAGGCGCGCGGGCGGTTCCTGCTCTGCCAGATAGTTGGTTCCGGCGTTCACCAGCCAGGCAATCTGGCTGTCCAGCAGCGAGATGTCGATGTGCTGCCCATGGCCGGTCAAGTCGCGGTGGCGCAGCGCCGCCAGGATGCCGACCGCGGCGTACATGCCGGTCATGACGTCGGCGATGCCCACGCCTACCTTCATGGGCGTACCCTGCGGCTCGCCGGTAAGGCTCATGATCCCGCCCATGCCCTGGATCAGGAAGTCGTAGCCCGCGCGCTTGGCGTAGGGACCGGTCTGCCCGAATCCGGTGATGGAGCAATAGACCAGGCGCGGGTACCTGTTCTTGAGCTGCGCATAGTCCAGCCCATGCTTGGCCAGGCCGCCGACCTTGTAGTTCTCGACCAGCACGTCGGCATGCGCCAGCAGCTGATGCAGCGCGTCCCGCCCAGACTCGGTGGCGATATCCAGCGCGATGGACCGCTTGTTGCGGTTGGCGCTCAGGTAGTAGGCGCTTTCGGCGGTCGCGCGTCCGTCCTGATCGTTGATGTAGGGCGGCCCCCATTTCCGGGTGTCATCGCCCTCATCCGGCTTTTCCACCTTGACCACGTCCGCGCCCAGGTCGCCCAGCAGCTGCGTCGCGCTGGGGCCCGCCAGGATGCGCGAGAGGTCCAGCACACGCACGCCCTTGAGCGCGGAAGCTTCCACTGACTGCATACGCCTTCTCCATCAGAGTCGATCGATGCAGTCTAGAATTCGCAATCTTCACCTTCAATTGAGTTTTTTTTCAATATGAAGGGAAGCTTGGCGCACAAGCCGGATGGTCGATGCGCGGCGTTACTTGACCGGGAACTTCAGTTTGGGCCCGGCCTCCCTGACCATCGCCCAGAAGGCGTGCGCGGCCGGCGACAGCTTGCGCTCGTTGAGGCAGGCCAAACCGATCCTGCGCTTGGAGGCGGGGCTGATCTTGCGGTAGACCAGCCCGTCGTAGGCCTGCGGCAGCACCAGCGACGCCAGCACGGAGATGCCCTGTCCGCGCCTGACGAACTCCAGGATGGACATGATCTGCGAGAGGTCGTGCGCGATATGCGGCTTGGCGCCCGCCCGCTCGAACATGCGCGTAATGACGGGCTGCGAACCGGCGCGCGTCATGATCAGGGGATAGTCGATCAGATCCTTCACCGCGATGGCCTTGCGTTCGGCCAGCGGGTGGCCGGCAGGAAGCACCACCATCAGTTCATCGGTGACCAGCGGCAGCGTGTCGAAATCGGGTTTCGGCAAGGCCACCACGCCGATTTCGATGCGGCGCTCGACCAGCGCGCGCTCCAGCTCAGGGTCCGGTTTCTCGGTAACGAAGACGTCGACGCCCGGATAGCGCGCTTTGAACATTTCCAGCAGCTGCGGCAGGATGTTCAGGGAGGAACTCGCGCCCAGGGAACCGAGATTCAGCAGCCCCGCACGCAGGCCCGCGCTGGCGCTGGCCGTCGCCCGCACGATCTGCAGGGAAGCGAACACATCCCTGACATGCGGCAGGATCTGCTGCCCGGCATAGGTCAGCAGCACGCCCGGCGCATTGCGGTCGAGCAAGGGCGCCCCCAGCGTGGCCTCCAGCGTGCGCAGGGCGTGACTGGTGGCCGAGGGCGTCATGCCCAGCCGCGCGCCGGCGCCCGCGATGCTGTCGGCGGACGCCAGGGAAATCAACAGTTCCAGCTGTCTGAGGGAGAGGGATTTTGCTGCCTGATCCGGCATGGCCATGTTTCCTTGGTGCTAACCCGCCAGCGCCTGCGCCAGCCCCAACGCCCGCGCCAGAAACGCCGACGTATCATCCTTGCGGTAACTGACGATCACGGGCGACACAAAAGTATCGGCGTCGATCGCAACGTGCGCCACATCCTGCCGCTGCAAGCGCTGCACCGACGCCGGCACCACCGTCACGCCCAGCCCCGCCGCTACCAGGCCGATGGCGGTCTGCAGTTCGTTGGCCTCCTGCACCACCTGCGGCGCATGTCCCGCCGCGCGGAACAGGCCCAGCACATGGTCGGAGAAGTTCGGACGCGGGCGCGCCGGATACAGCACGAACGGTTCGCGCGCCAGGCGTTCGACGGACACCCGGCACAGCCGCGCGATCGGATGGCCCAGCGGCACCGCCGCCATCAGCGCTTCGGTCATCAGCACGCGCCGCTCGATGGCGGGATCGTCGAACAGGATGCGGCCTATGCCCAGGTCGATGCGCCCGGCCTTCAGCGCCTCCAGCTGCGGCAAGGTGGTCATTTCCGTGAGGCCGACCTCGACCTGCGGATCGGCGTTGCGCAGCTGCCGGATCAGCTCGGGCACGAAGCCGTAGAGCGTGGACGGCACGAAGCCTATGCCGAACCAGCGCCGCTGCGTCTGCCCCAGCCGGCGCGTGCCCTCCAGCACCTCTTCCAGGCGCGCGGTCAACAGGCGCGATTGTTCCAGCAGGAAGCGGCCCGCTTCCGTCAGGCGCAGCGCCCGCGTGGTGCGCTCGAACAGCTGCACGCCAAGTTCTTCCTCGAACAGCCGGATCTGGCGGCTGAGCGGCGGTTGGGCCATGTGCAGCCGGGCGGCCGCGCGGGTGAAGCTGCCTTCCTCCGCCACGGCCTGGAAATAACGCAGTTGCCTCAGTTGCATGGCATGGCCTTATACATACCATAAAGGTATCAATCAGAACCCATATAGTCTTGGACTCGCAGGGAAAACGCAAGCCATACTGAGCCATCGCACGAACCTGCTCGTGGAAAGTATGAATCGCGGGAACATCTTCCCCCGGCCTGCGGACCATCGGCGCGCGGCGACACAATAATTCCAGCATTACGGAGACCATCATGCGCTTGCGCTCTGCATTCCAACGACTCGCCCGGGCCTGTTTCGGCCTGGCGCTGCTGGGCGGCGCGTCCGCCGCCCTGGGCCAAACCTATCCCGATCATCCGGTCAAGTGGATCGTGCCCTTCCCGCCCGGCGGCGCAATGGACAGCATCGCCCGCACCCTGGGCGAATCCATGGGCAAGCAGCTCAACACGACCTTCATCGTGGAAAACCGCGCGGGCGCCGGCGGCAATATCGGCGCGGCCAGCGTGGCCCGCGCCAAGGCCGACGGCTACACCATCCTGATCGTGGCCAACGGCATGGCCGTCAATCCGGCGCTGTATACGGACCTGAACTACGACCCGATCAAGGACTTCGCGCCGATCTCGCTGCTGGCCGTGGTGCCGAACGTGCTGGTCACCAATCCCGCGCGCACCGGCGCCACCAGCGTGCAGGACGTGATCGCCAAGGCCAAGGCGCAGCCCAATCATTACACCTATGCCTCGGCCGGCGTGGGCACATCCATCCATCTGGCGGGCGAGCTGTTCCTGTCCATGGCCCAGGTGGACATGCTGCACGTGCCCTACAAGGGCAGCGGCCCCGCCGTGGCCGACCTGCTGGGCGGACAGGTGGATTACATGTTCGACAGCATCACCTCCGCCAAGCCGCACATCGAAGCCGGCAAGCTGCGCGCGCTGGCCGTGACCACCAGCAAGCGTTCGGCCGCCCTGCCCAATGTCCCCACCGTGGCCGAAAGCGGCCTGCCTGGCTACGAGCTGATGCCCTGGTTCGCGGCCTTCGCCCCCGCCGGCACGCCGCCGGAAGTGGTGGCCAAGTTGAACGCCGCGATGCGCGCGTCGCTGAACGACGCCAAGGTGCGCGCCACGCTGGACTCCATCGGCGCCGAGCCCATCGGCGGCACGCCGGACGAACTGCGCGACCACCTGGCGCGCGAGACCGCACAGTGGAAGACGCTGGTGAAGGAACGCAACATCAAGATCAATTGACGACGGCGCAACCTCCGTCCGCCCGCATGTGATTACCGTCAACGTCCCCCCCGGTCGAACAATGCTAAATTCGGCTTCGACCAAGACGGAGGCGGCATGTCTGAACGTTCCATCATCAGAAAGGGAGATCGGACTTCGCACGGCGGGACCGTAGCCGAGGGCCACCCTACCTCGATGCTTCTTGGGCGCGAGATCGCCTTGGTGGGGCATAAAGTCACATGCCCGAAATGCAAGGGCGCCTTTCCCATCGTGGCCGATCCGGGACGCAATCATTCATTCATGGGCCAGGACACTGCCGTGGAGGGGATGCGCACCGCCTGCGGCGCCGTACTGATAGCGTCGCAGATGGTGGCGCGCATCGGCATGGCCCAAGGATTGTCTGATCCCGCTCCAATGGCCACCGCGCAGAGCGACACGCTGTGCCAGGAGTGCCTGGAGGCCGCTGCCCGCAATGCCGCAACCACCGTGGCGCGAGGGTAGAACGGTGACGATACAGGCAGAGGAGTACTTCGCGGCCCGTCTGCAGCGAACGCATTTCCCCTTGCGGCTTTACGGTCTGGTCGACGCGCTGCTGCACGCACAGGTGTCGGCCACCCATCCCTTATCCCGCTCCTCATCTTGCGTGGCGCTGTTCGACGGCACGCCTGATGAAGCTCTGGCTCATGCCGGTCCATGGCTGCTGGATTGCTCCACCGATCGGAGCACGCGCATCCCTGCCCTGCAATGCCTGGCCGAAAGCGAGCTTGGATGCACCTGGATCGTCAGCGGCTACGCAATGGACGATCTGGCCGAAGCGCTGCGGGCGCGATTGAACGTGCGCATGCCCAACGGGGCAACTGCCTTGCTGCGCTATTACGACGCAAGAATTACGGACGACATTGCAGCGCTGCTGACCCCCGAGCAACGGGCCGCGTTCTTTGCCCCCGTCCAGGACTGGCTGGTGGAACGCAACGGCAAACTCATCAGGATCCATTCCGCCCATGGTGCTTGAATTCACTCCACAGCAAGTCGCCGGCCTCTGTGCGATCGACGCCAAGGGTTTTTTGCACGGGGTCGAGCAGGACATCCTGCGAGACTATCCCGGGCTGGCCGAGGCTGGCTTGAGCGAAAGACTCGCCACAGCCCTTGCGCGGGCGCGGGCCTTGGGGATAGACGAGGACGCGAATCTTGTCGACTTTCTCCGGACCGAGGCGCTGGTTCCTGGATTCCATGAACAGCCCGGGTTCCTTGCCTGGATCCGCAAGCCCGGACGCCCTGCGGATCAACGGTTCCATGACTATATGCAAGTGATGAAATGGCAATCGCGCCAACAGCTCCGACAAGAGCAAAGGGAGTAAGGGAGAATGCCAGGACCTCTTGCAATACCGATCGCGGGATGGGTAGCGGAAGCCATAGCGGCAGCGCTTGCCCGGGCGGCGGCAAGCGCCGCGGCAGGCGCAGTGCTGGGAGGCGTGGCCACTTTGCCGGGCGATACGCCTCGGGAAGACAGTGAAGCCAAACCCACCGACCGCGCCTTGCCCAGGACTGAAGAACCCTGCAAGAAATGCCCGCCGGACCTGGGGATGAAAGTCAGGCGCAGGCATGGGGAAAATTGGAACGCCTACGCATATCAGGCCAGGATTACCGGATTCGACTACGACACGGAGTATTGTTTGTGGAGCGATGAATGGAACTGGCAGGGGGGAGCTCACGGCGGCGGGTTCGACATCGATTTCGACGGCTTTGTGTCGACGGAATGCCTGCTGCAGGAGACCAAAGGAAACTACGACAGTTTCATCGATGAGGACGGCGAGCAAGCAGGTTGGTTTGGCGGCTTCAAGACCATGCGCTTACAAGCCAGCCGCCAGGCAGGCGCGGTTCGCATCAACCCTCCAACAAGATTGAGATGGTATTTCCAAACGCCTAGAACGCAGGCGCTGCTGCGGCAGTTGCTGAACAGCCTGGGTGCAGAATCTGTAGTTGTTCCCTGACGAGAAAGACATGCTTATCACATGCCAATTTGAAGACCCGACACATCAGTCCGCCGATTTTCCGGAAATGCTTCGTCGACTGCACGCGATCACGAAGCTGCTGGCTGACAAATCCGACGGATTGACGGAGTGGTTCTCGCAGGGTGAGTCAATTGACGAAGCCAGGTTGTATCCTGCATTCGAGGGCGACGAACCCTCGAATGCGTTTCTTGCCGTGTTGAACAACGAATATCGGCTTGACCGGTCGTTTACTGCCATCTCTATTTGGAATGGCGCTGAAGAACAACGCAACAGCGTAGTTCTTGAGTTGCAGGGCAACGATAGGGGCGCGCCGTGCACTTTGACCATCTCTTACCATAAGCGACGCGACGACCGCTTTGGCGGCGCCGCCTCGGTGAAGGACATCGTCGCCGCGGTCGCCCAGCTCTTCGCCGCGCAGTACGTAACCGTCTCGCCACGCTACTACGACGAAAAGCAGGTTTTCGACGACAAACCTGGCGTCGGCTGGATGCTTTACCTTCCCCAAGTGATCACCCCCGAGCAAGTCCCGGAAGCGCAGGCTCTGATTCCCGTTCCCGCCGCCGGCAAGAAACAGACCGGCACCATCATCGTCAGCGTCGCGAACGAAGTGTTTTCGCTGGACAACGCCGGCCATGTCGAATTGGCGAATCGCATAGAAATGCGCCTGGTGGACCAGGACCTGCTGCCGCGCTATGCGGATCTCTAGTCAGACCCACGCTGCTTGAGCCTCGTCCCGCCCCACGGATACCCATCGAACGTGTCCTTCACCAGTTCCCGCAACCAGATGATCGCCGGATCCTGGTGAAAACGCGGATGCCAATGCTGGCGCAGCGCAAAGGACGGCAGCGGCAGCGGCGGCTCCAGCACCTTGACCACGCCGTAGCCGCCGAACACATTGCCCAATTCCTGCGGCACCGTGGCGATCAGGTCCGGGTGCTGGTCCAGCAATAGCGGCACCACCAGGAAGTGCGGCGTGGACAGGAAGATGTTGCGCTTGACGCCCTGCTCTTCCAGCGCGCTGTCATAGGCTTCGGACGAGCGGCCGGCCAAGGTCACCACGATCTGCGGCATGCGCTGGAACTGTTCCAGCGTCAGTTCATCGCCCACCTCCTTGTTCTTCACGCTGACCAGGGTCACGAAGCGATGCATGAAGAGCTGCTGCTGAAACAGGCCCTGCGGCGCCGCGCGCAGCGATCCCAGCACCAGGTCCACCTCGCCCGAGGCCAACAGCGGCTCGACCTGCTGCAGCGGCACCTGGCGCGTGCGCAGGGTGCAATGTGGCGCCAGTTCCCGCAGGCGCTTGATCAGCGGCGGCAGGAACACCAGCTCGCCCATGTCCGTCATGCACAAGGTGAACACGCGCATGGCCGAGGCCGGATCGAACTGCGCCTGCGACAGCACCTGTCCGCGTATGGTCGCCATCAGCGCCAGGATGGTGGGCGCCAGGCTCTCGGACTTGGGGGTGGGCTGCATGCCCTGGCCGGTCTTCACGAACAGCGGATCGTCGAAGAATGCGCGCAAGCGGTTCACGGCGTGGCTCATGGCGCTTTGCGACAGGCCTAGCTGTTCGCCGGCGCGGGTCACGCTGCGTTCACGCATCAGGCTGTCGAAGACGGCGAGCAGGTTGAGATCTAGTTTCTCGTTATGCATAACGTGCATTTCCAGAATCAGGCTCATGACATTGACGCATATTCCGCCGCTATCTATCGTCTTGTCAAACGCCGCGCAGACCGGCGTTTCCACAAGGAGACAAGATCTTGAAGCCCTTTCTACACCCCGTGCGCGCGGTGCTGGTTTCGTGCGCCCTGCTGTCCTGTAGCGCCGCCTCGGCCGATGTCGGCGTCGGCGTCATCCTGTCGCTCACCGGCCCGGCCGCATCGCTGGGCGGCCCGGCCAAGAACGCCATCGACCTGCTGCCGCGCGAGATCGCGGGCGAGGCGGTGCGCTACACCGTGCTGGACGACGCTTCGGACGCCACCGGCGCCGCCCGCGCCTTCCGCAGGCTGGTCGACGAGCACAACGTGGACGTGGTGCTGGGCACCTCGGTCACCCCCGCCACCCTGACCCTGCTGCCCATCGCCCAGGAGAAGAAGGTGCCCTTGATGAGCCTGGCGGCCGGGGCCAAGCTGGTCGAACCCATGGATGCTCAGCGCCACTGGGTGTTCAAGGTCGTGCAGAACGAAAACCTGATGGTCGCCAGCACCGTCGCGCACATGCAGGCCGCCGGCGTGAAGACGCTGGGCTACATCGGCTTTGCGGACGCCTACGGCGACAGCTGGCTGGCCGAAGTTTCCACGCAGGCGCAGCGCGCCGGCATCAAGCTGGTCGCCACGGAACGCTATGTGAAGACCGACACCAGCGTCACGGCGCAGACCCTGAAGCTGCAGGCCGCCAAGCCCGACGCGGTCATCGTCGCTGCGTCCGGCACGCCCGGGGCGCTGCCGCAGAAGTCCCTGCGCGAGCGCGGCTATGCCGGGCGCATCTACCAGACCTATGGCATCGCCAACCGCGAGTTCCTGCGCATCGCCGGCAAGGACGCCGAGGGCGCGCTGTTCGCCGTGGGCCCGGTCGTGGTCGCCAGCCAGCTGGACGAAGCCAACCCGATACGCGCCGTCGCCATGGACCTGACGCAGCGCTACGAAGCCGCCCACGGCAAGGACTCCATGT
>JALDYL010000374.1:0-3498 GCA_032153965.1 Achromobacter sp.
GTGCACATGCCGTTGATCGGAATCAGGAAGGGCAGGCGGCGCTCGCTGCGGCTCCAGCTGTCGCCGGCCGCGAGGCGGGCCTGCAGCAGGCGCGCCGCGTGTACACCGGTGTCGGCCATGTCCACGTGCGGGTAGGTGCGGAACGCGGCCAGGCCGTCGGCTTCCTGCAGCATCTGCGCGGTGACGTTGGCGTGCAGGTCCAGGCTGGCGATCACCGGCACGCCGGGCCCGACGATCTGGCGCATGCGCGCCAGCAGTTCGCCTTCGCCGTCGTCCAGGTGCTCGGCGACCATGGCGCCGTGCAGGTCGAGGTAGATCGCGTCGTAGCCGCCGTTGCGGGCGGCGTCCAGGATTTCGCCGGCGATCCGTTCGTAGGCGTCGCGGGTCACGTGGGCCGAGGGGCTGGCGCCCGCCCAGATCACGGTTTCGACCGTGTGGCCCTGGGCCAGCGCCGCGTTGATGAAGCCGCCGGCGGGGATGTTGACCTCGCGCAGCGCCAGCATGTCCTTGCCGCGCACCATGGCCGGGAAGCCTTCGCCGCGCACGAAGTTGTCGTAGGCGGCGAGCGACGGTGCGAAGGTGTTGGTTTCGTGCTGGAAGCCAGCAACCAGAATATGCATGATCGTTTCCTGTGGGTGGGACTTCAGGCGCGGGCGGGCGCGGAACGGGGCGGACGGTTCACCAGCAGCAGCAGGGCGCCCGCCACCAGCAAGGCGGAGATCACGTACAGGCCGCCAGCCAGCGTGCCGGTGGCTTGCTTGGACCAGCCGATGATGGACGGGCTGAGGAATCCGCCGAGCAGGCCGATGCTATTGATGAGGGCGATGCCGCCTGCCGCTGCCTCTCCTTTGAGGTACTGCGACGGAATCGCCCAGAATACCGTGTAGGAGGCCCACATGAAGCCCGTGGCCAGCGTGATGGCCGTCAGGGATAGCGCGAATTGCGTCGGCGCGGCGGTAGCCACGCACAGCGACACGCCGGCCAGCAGGGCGGGCACCAGGGTGTGCCAGCGCCGTTCCTGCATGCGGTCCGAACTGCGCGCGAACCACAGCATGAAGGCGGCTGCCGCGATATACGGAACGGCGGAATACAGGCCGATTTCCATGGTGTCCTGCACGCCGGCCAGCTTGAGCAGCGTGGGCAGCCAGAAGCTGACGGCATAGATGCCGCAGATCAGGCAGAAGTAGGTCAGGGCCATGCCGTAGATGGCGGGATCGCGCAGCACCTGCTTGAAGGCATGCTTCTGCTGCGAACCGCGGGTCTCCAGGTCGGCGGCCAGCAGCGCCTTTTCCTCGGCGCTGAGCCACTTGGCCTCGGCCGGCTTGTCGTCCAGGTAGCGGTAGGCCATCACGCCCAGCAGCACGCAGGGCAGGCCTTCCAGCAGGAACATCCATTGCCAGCCGTCCAGGCCGTGCGCGCCCGAGAACGCGGTCATGATCCAGGCGGAGACCGGGCCGCCGACGATGCCGCCGATGGGGCCGGCCAACATCACCACCGCCATGACGCCGGCCATGCGCGATTGCGAGTACCAGTAGGTCAGGTAGAAGATCATGCCGGGCGCGAAGCCGGCTTCGAACACGCCCAGCATGAAGCGCAGGACGTAGAAGCTCCATTCGCCCTGCACGAACAGCATCGAGGCCGAGGTCAGGCCCCACAGCACCATGATGCGGCTGATCGTGCGGCGCGCGCCGATGCGGGTCAGCAACAGGTTGCTGGGCACTTCGAAGATGACGTAGCCCAGGAAGAAGATGCCGGCGCCCAGGCCGTAGACGGCGTCGGAAATGCCGATGTCCTGCTGCATCTGCAGCTTGGCAAAGCCAATGTTGATGCGGTCCAGGTAGGCAAAGACGTAACAGAGCAGCAAGAAGGGCAGCAGGCGCCACGTGATCTTGCGATATAGCGGGGCCAGGCGCGGGTCCGCGCCCGGCGTGGTCGGATTTGGCATTGCATGTCTCCTCGCGCGGGTCTGGCGCCCGCGGTGGCTGGGGTTGCGCCGGAAACCCTATGGCTTCCGGGGCCGCCATTATTGGAAGACTGCGGCGTTCCGAACAATGACCGGGGTGATAAATTATCGTTGCCCTGTAGGCAACACTTGAATCACCTTCAATCGGCGCCGCCCGGCGCCCCAGGAACGCGGGATATGCAGGAAATCAGCCAGGTCCGCCTGAAGTACTTCAACGAGGTCATGGCCTGCGGCTCGATACGGGGCGCGGCCGACAAGCTGGATACGGCGGCGTCCGTCATCAGCCGGCAGATCCAGCTGCTGGAAAAGGAACTGGGCGTGCAGCTGTTCGAGCGGCGCTCGCGCGGGCTGACGCCCACCGAGGCCGCCGACATGCTGCTGGAATACCACCGCGGCTGCCGCGCCCAGCAGGAACACCTGAACGCGCGCCTGCAGGAATTGCGCGGCATGCAGCGCGGCAACGTGCAGCTGATGATCAGCGAGGGCTTCATCGACGGCCTGATGGAGCATGTGGTGGGGCCGTTCTGCGTCGAATATCCGCAGATCAACATCAGCGTCAACGTGGGATCCGTGAATGAAGTGGTCGAGGCGGTGGCCTCCGATGCGGCCCACATCGGGCTCGCTTACAACCCGCCCGTGGACCCGCGGCTGCGCTGCCGCGCCAGCCGCAAGCATCCGGTCTGCCTGCTGGCGGGCCGCGGCCACGCGCTGGCCGCAAGGCGCGGGCCGCTGACCATCGCCGACATCCTGCCGTACCCGTTCGCGCTGATGTCCGCGCCCTACGGGCTGCGCCAGGCGGTGGACCTGCTGGAATTCACCGAGCGCATCCATCTGACGCCCAGCCTCACCACCAACTCGCTACGCGTGCTGAAGCAGTACGCGATGACGGGGGCGGGCGTGACCCTGATGCCCAACCTGGGCGTGCACCATGAACTGGCCAGCGGCGAACTGGTCGCGATACCCATCGCCCATCCCATCCTGAGCGCGCCCGAATGCCAGGCGCTGCTGCGGCTGGGGCGGCCGCTGTCGTCCGCCGCCAACGAGGTCATGCGCCGCATAGAACAACGCCTGCCGGCGTTCGCGGGCGGCTGAGCGCCTGCGCGGCGGGCCGCGTCCGCTTACAATGGGCGCACTTTCGGAGGTATCACCATGTCGGTCACAACCGATATCAAAATACGCCCCCTGGAGCGTGGCGACCTGCACTTCGTGCACAAGATCAACAATAACGACGTCATCATGCGTTATTGGTTCGAAGAGCCCTACGAGGCCTACGACGAACTGGTCGCCCTGTATGACCGCCACTTGCACGACCAGAACGAGCGGCGCTTCATCATCGAGCACGACACCGGGCAGCCCGCCGGCCTGGTCGAGCTGGTGGAAATCGATTACATCCACCGCCGCGCCGAATTCCAGATCATCATCGCGCCCAGCTATCAGGGCCGGGGCTACGCCAAGGCGGCGACGCGCATCGCGGTGGGCTACGCCTTCCGCGTGCTGAACCTGCACAAGGTCTATCTGGTGGTGGACAAGGACAA
>JALDYL010000107.1:0-16254 GCA_032153965.1 Achromobacter sp.
CTACACGGTGCGCCACGCCACGGTCGGGACGGTGACGCTGGTGCAGGGCGGCGGCGGCAACAACCTGCTGGTGGCCGAGGGCGGCACGCTGGGCGGCGCCGACCGTCCGGTGCTGCTGTTCGGTTCGACCAGCCAGGACGACGCCTACTACACCGCGCAGCCCGGCCAGCGCCAGGCGGGCCAGGCCTTGAGCTTCGGCGCGGCCGGCAACAACGTGCTGGACGCGCGCACCACCACGCAGGGCGTCATCCTGTACGGGGGCGCGGGCAATGACCGCATACTCGGCGGCCTGGGCAATGACCTGATCGCGGGCGGCGGCGGCAGCAATGTCATCGATGCGGGTCAGGGCAACAATATCGTGTTCGGGAATGCCGGCATGAATATCGACCTGGGCGCGCCGATGGACATGGGCGCGGCGGCGCGGGCGGACTTGCAGTCGCTGTCGGCGCTGACCCTGGCGCTGACGCCGGAGCAGGCCGCGGGCCTGGCCGTGGGCGCTGCGGCGGACAGGCTGGCCGCCGGCGGCAACACGATTGCGGCGGGCGACGGCAACAACATCGTGTTTGCCAACTTCGGCCGCATCGTGACCGTGGATCCGGTGAATTACCTGCGCGACCGCGGCGACTTCATCGACGCGGCGGCGCCGGGCGCCGGTGCGCGCTATCTGGCGGGCGCCGGATTGCGGATGCTGGAGACGATCAATCTGCCGGCGGGCGGGTTGAACACCATCACGGTGGGCGCGGGCCGCAATGCCTTGTTCGGCGGCATGGGCGAGGACCTCATCCGCGCGGTGGGCGCGGGAGGCTTCAACCTGATCGCTGGCGACGGCGCCCGGGCGCAGTACACCGCCGGCGGCCGCATCGCCCAGTTCGGAACCTTGTACCCGTCGATGGGCGGCTCGGACAGCCTCTACAACAATGGCGAGGGCGTGATGCTCGGGGGGATGGGCGCGGACCAGTTGGAGAGCGGCGCGGGCAACAACGTCATGCTTGGGGATAATGGCCGCGTGGTCTTCGTCAACGACCGTGTCAGCCTGATCGAGACCACCGATATCGCCTTTGGCGGCGACGACATCCTGTTGGCGGGGCCAGGCGGCAACTACATGCTTGGTGGCCTGGGTGCGGACAAGTTCCGCGGTGACTTCTCCAGGGATGTGATGGTGGGCGACTTCGCGGCGATCTACATCGACCCGGCGAGCGGCCGCATCATCAACCTGATCCGCTTCGGCCAGGGCGGCAATACGCCCGACCTGATCACTCGGGCCATGGAGAACCTGTACTCCTGGAGCGGCAACTTTGGCGACTGGCCGCGGCCCGTGTTCGGAACGCTTGCGGGCACGGGCGCCACGGACGGCCGTTCGGGCGTTGACGGGCATGCCCTGGCCGCGCGCGTCAGCCTGGGCGCGGCGCGACCCGACATCGTGATCGAGCGCCACGACGGCGGGCTTTCCGACTATGCTTCGTCGGCCGCGCCGCATCAGGTGTCGATGCGCACGGATCAGACGGTGCAGGATGGCGGCCAAAGCCATGGTGGCGGCGCGCAGAACGCGTCGCCAGCCCCGGCGCTGCAGTCCGAGCCGGTGGCTGACTCGGTGCCGCAGGATGCCGCGCCGGCAGCGGAGGACGCAGGGCAGGCCGTGCAGCCGGACGCCAGGGCGAATGCCCAGGTTCCGATGCCCGAAGCTTCCGCGGCCGAGCGGGCGGCGCTGGCGGCAGGAGTGGGCTTGTTGGGCTTGAGCGGGGCGTTGGGCGCCGCGGGCAAGGGCACGGTCGTGTTCAATTCGAAGACCAATACGTGGGAACCCAAGGCGGCCCGCAAGCGCGGATTGAGCGTGCGGCGCCTGGAACCCGAGCTGACGGAGGTTGGAAGCGAGGATGAATGATGCAGTCGTGCCCGCGCAGGTGAAGCGCGCGGACCTGGCCTGGTGGTCGGCGCTGTCGGCCGCCAGCGACCGCCAGTCTTTCCTGGACGCTTGGCTGGCCTTGCAGGCCGGCCAGTTGACGGGCGTGCGTCATGCGGCGCTGATCCTGGGCGAACCGGATGCCGGCCCGTTCGAAGCGGCCTCGCAGTACCCGGCGGGCAGCCGCGCCGGCGCGGCGTTCTATGGCGCGGTCGACGAATCGCTGCAAGGGCGGGAGGTCGCGGTGTCGGCCGATGCGACGGGGCTGGTGGTGGCCTATCCCATCGTGCTCGACGGACGCATCCATGGCGTGGCCGCGTTTGAGGCTGCCATGCAGGCGCCAGAGCCGCTGGTGCAAGCGCTGCGCTGGGGCGCGGGCGTGCTGGAACTCTGGTTGTTGCAGCGCCAGGAAACCGACAGCGCGCAGACGGTCGAGCGGTTGATGGTGGTGATCAATAGCGTGGCGCGTGCGCTCAAGGAAGGGCAGTTCAAGGATGTGGCGCTGACGTTGGTCACGGACCTGGCGACCCGTCTGGAGTGCGATCGCGTCAGCATCGGCTTTCGCCAGGACGGACGCTCCAAGGTGTATGCGCTGTCGCACAGCAGCCGGCTGGTGCAGAACATGAACCTGATGCGCGCCGTGGCCGAGGCCATGGACGAAGCCATCGACCAGAACACGACACTGTGTCTGCCGCAGGACGAAGCGCGCACCATCCAGCTGCGTGCGCACCAGAAGCTGGCGCGCGAGTTCGGCAACGGCAATGTGCTGACCGTGCCGTTCGCGCCCGAGGACGAGGCGCGCGGCGCGCTCGTGTTTGAACGGCCGGACAAGCTGCCCTTTGACCGGCAGAGCGTGGAGCTGTGCCAGAGCGTGGTGCTGCTGGCCGGCCGCGTGCTGTACCAGCGGCTGCGGCAGGAGCGCCCGTTCTGGCGCAAGTGGCGCGATGGCGCGCTGCGCGAAGCGGGCCGTTTGCTGGGGCCGCGTTACATCGGGCGGAAATTGGCCGCGCTGGCGCTGGTGGCGGCGGTGGCGCTGGGCGTGTTCGCGCACGGACCGTACCGCATCAGCGCGACGGCCACCGTGCAGGGCGTGGTGCAGCGCGTGCTGGCGGCCCCTTTCGACGGCTACATCAGCGAGGCGACGCGCCGGGCCGGCGACGAGGTAAAGCAGGGCGATGCCCTGGCAGCGCTGGACACGCGCGAAACCGAACTCGAGCTGTTGCGCGCCGGCAATCTGGAAGTGCAGTACCGCCGCCAGGCCGAAGAAGCCTCGGCGCGCGGCGACAGCGCGGCGGCCGCGATTGCGCAGGCGCAGGCGCGCCAGGCCATGGCGCAGATGCAGTTCCAGCGCGAACAGATCCAGCGTTCGACCCTGCGCGCGCCGTTCGACGGCACGATAGTCAGCGGCGACCTCAGCCAGCAGTTGGGCGAAGCCGTCAAGCGCGGGCAGGAGCTGTTCAAGCTGTCGCCGCCGGACGGCTACCGGCTGTGGCTGGACGTGGAGGACCGGTTGATCGACGATGTGGCGGTGGGCCAGACGGGGCGGGTGGCCCTTGCGGCCATGCCCGACAGGCAGATCCCTTTCACGGTCACGCGCATCGTGCCGCTGGCCCAGGTGCAGGAGGGCAAGACGGTGTTCCGGCTGGAGGCCAGCCTGGATGAGAAGGCGGCGCCCACGCTGCGGCCCGGCATGGAAGGCGTGGGCCGCATCGATATCGATGAGCGCCGCTACGTCTGGATCTGGACGCACGGATTTTTCGATTGGCTCCGCCTGAAATGGTGGGCCTGGTTCGGCTGAAGAGCAGAAGATGTCTGGTACCGCGCTCTATAGCAATTCCTGGCACCGGGTCAGCGCGCTGCGCCCGCGGCTGCGCTCGCACATCCACATCCATCGTCACGTATATCGCGGGCAGGTCTGGTATGTGATGCAGGACCAGAGCAATGGCGAGTTCCATCGCTATACGCCCGAGGCCAATCTGATGATCAGCCTGATGGACGGGCGCCGCACGGTGCAGGAGATCTGGGAGATCGCCTGCGGCCAGCTGGACGGCGACGCCATGCCGCAGGACGAGGTCATCCGCCTGATGGCCCAGCTGCACCGGGCCGACGTGCTGACCACCGACCGCGCGCCGGACGTGCGCGATCTGGTCGAGCGCCGCAAGCGCCAGCGCATGCAGAAGATCAAGCAGTACATCGGCAACCCCAGCGCGCTGAAGATGCCGCTGCTGGATCCGGACCGCTGGCTGACGCGGACGCTGCCGTATTACCGCTGGCTGTTCACCTGGCTGGGCGCCTTGCTCTGGCTGGGCGTGGTGGGCGCGGGCGCGGCGCTGGGCGCCATGCATTGGCAGACCTTGACGCACAACATCTGGGACCAGGTGTTCTCCACGGGCAACGTGCTGGCGATGGCGCTGGTCTATCCGGTGGTGAAGGCCATCCATGAACTTGGCCACGCCTGCGCCGTGAAGGCGCGCGGCGGCGAGGTGCACGAGATCGGCCTGATGTTCCTGTTGCTGGTGCCCATCCCCTACGTCGACGCCTCGGCGGCGTCGGCCTTCGCCGACAAGCGCTGGCGCATGCTGGCGGGCGGAGCTGGCATCCTGGTCGAGTTGTTCCTGGCGGCCGTGGCGATGATAGTCTGGACCCAGCTGGACCCCGGGCTGGGTCGTTCGCTGGCCTATACCGTCATCGTCCTGTGCGGTGTTTCCACGCTGTTCATGAACGGCAATCCGCTGTTGCGCTATGACGGCTACTACGTGCTGTCCGACGCCATCGAGATTCCCAACCTGGGCCAGCGGGCCAACGGTTATCTGGGCTATCTGTTCAAGCGCTATGCGCTGGGCCTGCGCGGGGTGGAGGCCCAGCGCGCCACGCCAGGCGAACGCGCCTGGTTCGCGGGCTATGCGGTGCTGTCGTTCTGCTATCGCATGTTCATCATGTTCCTCGCCATCTTCATCATGGCCGGGCAATTCTTCTTCTTTGGCGTGCTGCTGGCCATGTGGGCGCTGTTCAACACCATCGTCATGCCGCTGTGGCGCCTCGGCCGCCAGTTCTATTCCGACCCGCAGATTCAGGCGCACCGCTTGCGCTCCTACCTGATCTGCGGGCTGTGCGTGCTGGGCGCGGCAGGGCTGGTGGGCGCGCTGCCGCTGCCATCGTCCACCGATACGGAGGGCGTGGTCTGGGTGCCGCCTTCCGCTCAGGTCAGGGCGCCGGTGGCCGGCTTCGTGCGCGCGCGGCAAGCGGCCGACGATGCGCCGGTGGGGCAGGGAGCGCCGCTGCTGACGCTGGAAAACGACGAACTGATCCGCCGCGACGCCATGCTGGCCGCCCAGGTCGACGAGTATCAGGCGCGCTATGTGCAGGCCTACGCGCAGAACCAGGTGCAGGCGGCCATCATGCGCCACCAATGGACCAGCCTGCAGACCGAGAGACGGGCGATCCAGGAACAGGTCCAGGCGCAGCAGGTGCGCAGCCCGCACGCCGGGCGCTACCTGCCGGCGCAGCCTGAGGACATGACCGGCCGCTACGTGCAGCGCGGCGAATTGCTGGGCTATGTGCTGACCGACGCGGAAACCGTGCGCGTGGTGGTGCCGCAATCCAGCCTGGAGCGCATCCATCGCTCGCTCAGGAACGTCCGCGTGCGGCTGGTGCAGGACAGCGGCGAGGAATTCCCGGCCACGATCGCGCGCGAGGTGCCGGCCGCCACCGATGAACTGCCCAGCCTGGCGCTCAGCCTGCAGGGCGGGGGCAGCATAGGGGTGGACCCGCGCAAGTCCCAGGAAGGACGCGCCAAGTCCGCCGAGAATCTGTTCGTGATGGACCTCGCGCTGCCCGAGAACGCGCCGCGCGCCTACCTGGGCGCTCGGGTCTACGTAAAGTTCTCGCACCAGCCCCGGCCGCTGGCGCTGCAAGCCTACGACGCGGTGCGGCAGATGGTGCTGCGCCAGTTCCGCCTCTGACATGCGCGCCTTCGACGCCCTCGATCCCGACCCGCTCTATCCTGAAAAGGAAAGCGAACGCCACGCCAACAAGCTGGAGGCCTGGGGCACGGCCGCCCTGCGCTGGTTGAGCCGCAAGCGCCGCCAGCCCCTGTGGCGCACCCGTCGCATCCTGGCGCGGGTGCGGCGCGAGACCGAAGCGCTGGGCGACATAGACCTGGCGGGCGTGCGCCAGCGGGCGGATGAGATCGCGTTCGACCTGCGCGCCAACGGCATCAATCAGGAGAGCGCGGCGCGCGCCTTCGCGCTGATCCGACAAGCGGGCCGGCTGGCGCTGGGCAAGGCGCATTTCGACGTGCAGCTGCTGGGCGGCTGGGCCATGCTGCAGGGCATGGTGGCGGAGATGAACACGGGCGAGGGCAAGACGCTGACGGCAACCCTGCCGGCCGCCACGGTTGCCATGGCCGGCTTGCCGGTGCACGTCATCACCACCAATGACTACCTGGTCGAGCGCGACGCGCAGATCATGGGGCCGATCTATGAGGCGCTGGGCCTGTCGGTGGCCTGGGTCAGCATGGAAATGGACATCCCCGCGCGGCGCAAGGCCTATCAGGCGGACGTGGTGTACTGCTCCAACAAGACGCTGGTATTCGATTATCTGCGCGACCTGATCGTGCTGGACAGTGACAAGGACGAAGACGCCCTGCGCCTGGAGCGGCTGCGCGGCGCACAAGGCAGGCTGGCCCAGCTGTACTTGCGCGGCCTGTGCTACGCCATCGTCGACGAAGCGGACAGCGTGCTGGTCGACGAGGCGCGCACGCCGCTCATTATCTCCGGCGTGCAGGAGGACGATACCGCCGAGGTGACGCGCCAAGCGATGAACCTGGCTACAAGCATGGCGCCGGAGCACTACCGCCTGCACCGCGGCGAACGGCGCGTGACCCTGACCGAACTGGGACGCGAGCATCTGCGCGGACTGTGCGCCGCGCTGCCGGCCCCGTGGAGCATTCCGTTCCGGCGCGAAGAGCTGGTCCTCAGCGCCTTGACCGTGCTGCACATGTACCGACTGGACGAGCAGTACATCATCCGCGACGGCAAGATCATGGTCGTCGACGAGTTTACCGGACGCGTGATGCCGGACCGGTCCTGGGGCCAGGGCCTGCACCAGATGCTGGAACACAAGGAGGGGCTGGAACTGAGCGCACCGCGCTCCACCCTGAAAAGCATCAGTTACCAGCGCTTCTTCAAACACTATCTGCTGCTGTCCGGCATGACGGGAACGGCCGCCGAAATCCGCGCCGAGCTGGGCCGCGTCTACGACCTGCCGGTGGTCCGCATCCCCACGCACCGCAAGTCGCGGCGGCGCCATGCGCCGGACGCCGTGTACCGCACGCTGGAGCAGAAGTGGGCCGCCGTGCGCGACCGCGCGCGCGCCCTGCATCAGCAAGGCGTGCCCATCCTGATCGGCACGCGCTCGGTCGCCGCCTCCGAGCAAGTGGCCCAGGTGCTGGCCGAAGCCGGCCTGCCCGCCGTGGTGCTCAACGCCAAGCAGGATGCCGACGAGGCCGACATGATTGCGCGCGCCGGCGAACCGGGCAGCATCATGATCGCCACCAACATGGCCGGCCGGGGCACGGATATTCCTTTGTCGGAGGCAGCGCGCGAGGCCGGCGGCCTGCACGTCATCCTGACCGAGAGGCACGAATCCGCCCGCATCGACCGCCAGCTGGAAGGGCGCAGCGGCCGCCAGGGGGATCCCGGCCATGTCGAAGCCATCCTGTCGCTGGAAGATTCCGTGCTCGACAGCGTCGCAAACGGCGTCTGGGCTGCTCCCTCCCGGCTGCTGCGCGCCCGAAGCGGGCAGGATGGCAATTGGATGGCCGCGCGCTGGCTGCGCCTTGCGCAGGCCCGCACCGAACGAAAACTGGCCCGCGAGCGCCGCCAGATGGTGGCCGCGGATGAAGAACTGGAGAATTCCCTGTCCTTTTCGGGGCAGGGCGACTGACATGCAAAGACCCGATCCCATGACAACCCGCCATCGCTTTTTCCGTCCGCTGCTGTTGGCCTGCCTGCTCGCCGCCGCTGCCACCGCCGCGGGCGCGCAGGGCTTGCCGCCCGATGCCCGTTTGCCTGTGCTGGCCGAGCCTGCCTTGTCGGCGCAGGCCGGCAATCCGCATGCCCCGATGGCCTGCCTGATCGAACCGTTCCAGGTGTCCGAGTTGGGCAGCGCCTCGGCGGGCGTGCTGAGCAACGTGCTGGTGCAACGCGGCGACGTGGTCAAGAAAGGCCAGGTGGTGGCTGAATTGAACACCAGCGTCGACGAGGCCACGTTGGGACTGCGCCGCGCCGAAGCGGCCTACCTGAGCCGCGTCGTCGACCGCAACACCGACCTGTTCAAGCGTCAGTTGCTGCCTGCCGGCGATTACGACGAAATGACCTCGCGCAGCCGCCAGGCGCATCTGCAGGTGGCGCTGCAGCAGGCGATCCTGGCGGAACGCAGCATCAAAAGCCCCTTTGACGGGGTGGTCGCCGAGCGCTACGCCGGTCCGGGCGACCGCGTCAACGACAACAAGATCGTCAAGCTGGCGCAGATCAATCCCTTGCTGGTGAGGGTGGTGGTGCCGGAGGGTCTGTATGGCCAGATCAAGGCCGACGCGCAGGCGCAGGTCAGCGTCAACCAGGCGATCACCGACAAGCCGCTGCAAGCCAAGGTCTGGCGGATCGATCGGGTGATGGACGCCGCCAGCGGCACCTTCACCGTGCTGCTGCGCGTGCCCAACGAGGGCAATGTGATTCCGTCGGGCATCCGCTGTTCGGTGACGTTCTGAGTTTGCCTACCAGCGATAGCTCACCGTGCCGATCACTCGCCTGGGCTCGCCGTAGAAGCACCCGTAGGTGCAATTCCCGATATAGGTCTTGTCCGCAAGATTGGTGCCATTGAGGGCCAAGCGCCATGGGCCGGTGGTGTAGCTGATCATGGCGTCGAACAGGGTGAAGGCGGGCACCTCGGCGTTGGTCTGGCTGCGGGTGCTGCCGACATAACGCATGCCGGCGCCTGCCTTCAGGCCGGGCAGCCCGAGACTGCCGAAATTGTAGTCGGCCCACAGCGAGAGCTGGTTGTACGGCACGCCAGGCGCACGGAGTCCTTCCTGCTCGGGCTGCAAGGGGCTGGCTTGCGTGGTTCGGGCGTCTGTATAGGCGTAGGCGGCGATGAGGTTGACGTCGCGGGTAAGGGCCGAACGGACTTCCAGTTCGAAGCCGCGCGAGCGTACCTCGCCAGCCTGTATCGAGTACGTCATCGTCGGATCGGAGGGATCGGCGACCAGCACGTTCTTGCGGGTGATCTGGTACACGGCCGCCGACACCATGGTGCTGGAGCCCGGCGGCTGATAGCGCAGGCCGGCTTCGTATTGCTGGCCGGTGGTGGGCTTGAAGCGGCCGCCGCTGCGGTCGTTTCCTTCGGTCGGTTCAAAGGACTCGCTGTAGCTCAGGAAGGGCGCGAGGCCGTTCGGGGCGAGGTAGACCAGTCCGGCGCGGCCCGTAAAGGCCTTGCTCTTCTCGTTGTCCGCGGTCTTGTCTCCGGTGAAGAAGTTGCTGGAGTCGAACCGTACCCAGTCCTGGCGTCCGCCGAGCAGCACGACCCAGCGGTCCGCAATCTTCATTTGATCCTGGACGTACAGGCCCAGCCGCTTGGTATCGCTTTTCCAGGAGTAGGGGTTTTGCGTTTCGATGCTGCCTATCGGGCTGCCATACACAGGATCGTAGACGTCGATGTTGCCGAGTTCGCGCTGGTAGCGTTCGGATTCGTGGTGGGCGACGGAATAGTCGACACCGACGAGGAAGGTATGTTCCACCGGACCCGTGCGGGCCTGGTATTGCAGCGATGTGTCGGAGACGATGCCTGTTGAACGATCCCAGCGCGGCGCCGCGCCGCGATAGGCGGTCGTGCGGCCGTCATCCTGCAGGCCGCTGATCCAGACCGAGCGGTATTCGTTGCTGGCATGCATGTAGCGCAGGCTATTGCGCAGCTTCACCTGGTCGTTGAAGGCATGTTCGAACAGATATCCGGCTGAATAGCGTTCCAGGTCGAACTTGTCATAGCCGGGTTCGCCGGTAAAGCGTTCGCGGGGAATTTTGCCGTTGGGGTTGGGCAGGATGGTGCCGCTCTCGGGCAGGCCGTAGACATAGCCTGTCCTGTCCTTCTGATAATCGGCGAGCAAGGTCAAGGACGTGGCTGCGCTGGGCCGCCAGGTCAACGCGGGCGCCACGTAGGCGCGTCGGTCCGGAATGTGGTCGATAAATGTGTCCGCATCGCGCCCGAGAAAGGTAAGCCGGTATGACCAGGCACCTTCTTCGTCCAACGGTCCACCGAAATCGCCTGATACCTGCTTGCGGTCGAAGCTGCCGGTTTCGATGTTCAGCTCGCGCAGGGCCGCGGCCGGGGGCCGTTTGCTGATGGTGTTGATGATGCCGCCGGGCGCAGCGGCGCCGTAGAGCACCGAGGATGCGCCTTTGAGCACTTCGATGCGTTCCAGGCCATAGGGTTCCTGCTGGCCGTTGAAGACATTGACCGTGTACTTGGTGCCGTCGCGGTATTGGTTGCCGTTGCCATCGAGTTGAAAGCCGCGGACGATCAAGGTGTCCGTGGTACGGTCGAGCCCTTCCGAGCGGTTGACCCCGGCGACATAGCCCAGCGCGTCCTGCAGGTTCTGCGGCTTGAGCGTTTCGATTTCCTCGGCGCCGACGATGGTGATGGACTGCGGCGTTTCCATCAAGGGCGTGTCGGTCTTGGTGCCGGTGGCGCTGCGCGTGGCGGCATAGCCGTAGAAGGGGCTGGTGGCGGTCTCGTGCGTACCGGACACCTCGACGGGAGAGAGCATCTGGGCGCCGCTAGGCCGCAGTACATAGCCGCCGCTAGGCCTTGCGGCAGCCTCGAGGCCGGTATCCGCCAGCAATGCCTGCAAGCCATTGTGCGCTGTGTAGCGGCCCTGGATGCCCTTGCTCAGGAGACCGCTGGTCTGTTCGGTCGAGAAGGACAGCATCAGGCCGGATTCGCGGCCGTAGCGGTTGAGCGCGGCGGTCAGCGGACCGGCGGGAATGTCGTAGTACCGTTGTTCATCCGATATCTGTGCTTGCGCGATCGGGGGGGGCAAGGCAAGCGCAGCGATGGCGGTGCAACCCAGCAGGCCGCGCGTGGCCATGCTGGCGAGGACATGCAGGCGCAAGCGGCTGCCGGTTGCGATGGAAGGCGTTGGTTTCGGGCGGTTCAAACCCATGTGCAATTCCCCGGATGCAAGAGTGAAGGCAATGTGTGGTCTTACTCTTCTTGCCCCGCGAAAAACGAAAAGGGATCAACCGCTGCTGAATTTTCCGCTCGGCCGGGCCGGACGCGGCCGCACGGTCACCCAATAGCGCGTGAGGTAGCTCACGGAAACGGGCAGGGTGTCGGCGAGTAGTTCCAGGACGCGGTCGGTGTTGGCGGTGGGGTAGGTGCCCGTGACCTTGAGATGGGCAAGCTCTTCGTCCCAGGCCAGGCGTCCGGGGCGATAGCGCGCGAGTTCGGCCAGGAATGCCGGCAGGGGCATATCCTGGGCGACGATGATGCCTTGCGTCCAGGCCAGCATGTGCTCGTCGGCCGGACCCGTTGCGACAGCCGTATTGCGCCTCAGCGTGCCCTGTTCGCCGGTCTGCAGGAGAGCCGGCGTGCCGCTGGCGGGTGTCAGTTCCACCGCGCCGTCGAACACGGCGACCAGGCTTTCCGCGCTGCTGCGTCCGTCCAGGTCGCGCACGGAAAAGCGCGTGCCCAGGGCGCGGATGCTGCCCTGGCCGGTGCGCACGAGGAAGGGGCGAGGCTCGCCCACTGCCGGGTCCGGCGCAGTGGCGACCAGAAGTTCGCCGTTGATGAGACGCAGCGCGCGTTCCGTCGACGTGAACTGGATATCAATGGCGGTGCCGGCATTGAGCATTATTTGCGTGCCGTCGGGCAGGCTGCGGCTCAGGCGCACTCCGGCCTCGGTGTGGTTATCGGAGACCCAACGTCGCCAGGTGCGCTGCTCGTCCAGCATCGACGCCGCGCCGCCGGCAAACAAGGCCAGCGCCAGTGCCTTGACGAGCTTGCGCCGTGCTGGTGAACCAGGCGCCGCGAGCGCCGCGCGAGCCACGGGCGCCGGCACCCCACGCAGCCGGGCCTGGAAGCTCTCGATGTGTTGCCAGGCGCGCTCGTGCTCGGGGTTCGCCTCGCGCCACTCCCGCCAGCGCAGGAAAGTGTCTGCGGCCACGCGGTCGGATTGCAGTTCGACCAGCCAGTGCGCGGCCTGGAGGCGGATGTCGGGGGCGAGGGGGGGCGACGGGCTCATGAGCCTGAGTGCCTCGAGTCCGGATTCAAGTGAAACAGCAATGGGCCAACGCCCGGGCGATATAGCGCTTGACGGTGGGAATCGAAATGCCCAGTTCCGCCGCGATCTCGCCTTGGCGTTTGCCGTCGATCTGCGATAGCAGAAATGCCTGCCGCACCAGCCGGGGCAAGGCGTCAAGCAGACGGTCGATTTCGAGCAGGGTTTCGAACAGGATGGCCTGGGTTTCGGGCGACGGCATCTGTGGTTCGGGCAGGAGCGCGAGTGCCTCCAGATAGGCCTGCTCGATGCGCTGGCGCCTGCGCAGGTTCAGGACCAGTCCATGAGCGATCGTCGTCAGGAGCGCGCGCGGCTCGCGCATCTCGGGCAGCGAATCCTTTGAGAGTACGCGCACGAATGTGTCGTGCGCGAGATCGGCGGCCGTGCTGGCATCACCCAGCTTGCGCCGCAGCCAGCCTCTCAGCCATCCCCCGTGTTCGACGTACAGGCCTTCTATGTACTGCTGCGGTAATGCGAATTTGTTGGCCGCCATGGCGAATCCCCTTCCGCGCATCGGACCTGGGTATGGTTGTTGCAATTGATTATGAGAATTATTATTGCATATCAAAATTCGAAACGCATGCCACGCGGATGTGCATGCCGTGATTCGGGACGCCCGCCAACCCTGTAGATCCTTGGCGCGAGGGGCTACTTGCGGGGGCGCTCGATGGCCGCAGCCTCATCCAGCAAGGCGCGCGCCGCGAGCTTTCCAAGATTGTTGCCGGCGAAGGGGCTGTCGCCCGTGAGCAGCTTGCGGTCCTGCAGGGTGCTGCCGTCGACCTTGGTGTTCATGACGGTGATGCCCAGTTCCGCCAGCTTTTCTCCGAAGAACCAGCGCAAGGGGCCGGGCATGTAGCCGATGTCCGGCGTCTGTTTGTCCATGCCGTCTGGGAAGGCGCAGATGCGGTAGCCCTGGAACGGACTCGCGCCGTTCAGGCCGGTCGCCAGCAGCGCCGCGGGGCCGTGGCACAGCGTGATGACATGCTTGTCGTTGTGCATCGCCCATTGCAGGGCATCATTGACGTCAGCGCTGAATGGCAATCCTATCAGCGCGCCATGGCCGCCAGGAATGAACACGGCCAGGTAGTCTGAATCGCGATCCAGCGTCTTGACGACGTCGGCAAGCACCTGCGGCTGGCGGAACTGCTGTTCATACTTCTGGTACAGCGCCGCCACCTTGGCGTCTTCTGAGGGGAAGGCCCACCATTCGAACTTGACCGGATTGCCCGACAGCGTCGCGATGTCGATCTGGAAGCCTGCCTGGTCGAGGTGGTACATGGGTAGCAGGGTCTCGACCGGATGATTGCCCGTCGAGAAGAAAGTGTCATTGCCCGTGAGCAGGTAGCGCTCGTCGGCAGCGATCATCAGGATCTTCCAGCGGCCGCCGCGATAGGCGTCCGGGTAATCGGCGTCCGACAGATCCGACTTGGGCGAGGTGAACTGCGATAGCGAGTAGGGCGAAGGAAAAAACGCGTTGCGCTCGGCGGGGTCCGGCGTGGGCTGCTTGCTGTCCGTTGGCTGTGCCATGGAAGATCTCCTGACTCGGTAGGCTGGGCTATCCAAGATAGTCAGGGCGAGCGCGTCTACGCTATGGCGGAAACCCCCTGGCTCCGCGGCGTTCCCAGGGGGGCGCTTGCTTCTTGTTTCCAAAAAGCCCTGCGACGCCCGCCGCCGTCATGCCGACCAGTCCGCCACAAACTCGTCACGGAAGCGCCGGATCCAGTCCAGCCGAGCGGCCGCAAGCACGCGGCCGCCTTCCGTCTGCATCGTGCCGGCGATGCGCGCGAGCTTCAACTCGATGTGATCTAGCGTATAGACGCCGTCGTCCAGTTCCCGGTGCGCGCCCATGGGGTCGGCGGGGTGCGCCAGCGCCCGTCCCAGTTGTCCGCCGACGTGGAACATGCGGGCCAGTCCCACCGGGCCGAGCGCGTCCAGGCGGTCGGCATCCTGCACGATGCGGGCCTCGATGGTCCGGGGCGGGATGTTGGCGGAGTAGCTGTGGGCCTCGATCGCGTGGTGGACGCCTTCGAGCCGGGCTGGCGGATAGCCGATGGCCTGCAGTTCGCGCAGCGCCTGATCGGCGGCCATGGACGAGGCGCGCGCCCGGTCGGGATGGTTCTTGGGCAGGTTGACCAGGTCGTGCAGGTAACTGGCGGCCATGACGGTCATGGCGTCGGCTTCTGGATGATGCGCCAGCATGCTGTAGGCGGCCTTCCACACGCGTTCCAGATGGCTCAGGTCGTGCGCGCCGTCGCCGGTGTCGGCGCGCCGGGCGATCTGTATGAGCTGTGGCCGCAATGCCGCCAAGTCCACATGCATATTCATTTCCTTTCACCAGGTCGGGGAGTGGGGGAAAGTGTACACAGGGCGCTTCGGGCCGCGCTGGCGCGGCCCGAAGCGGCATCAACCGCCCTGCGCCTGCATCCGTCCCGCCGCCGTGGAGCAGATCCGGTACACCAGCGCCGACACCACGAAGCTGGCCGGCGCGGCCAGCGTCGCCGCGAAACCGTCCAGGTGCATCAGCGCGAGGCCGCAGATCGCGCCGGCGAACCATCCCGCCAGGCCGGCGCGGTTGAATGCCGCGCCGCCGCCATGCTGCGGCGCCGATTCCTGGTCGCCCAGGATGTGCACCAGCGCCACCGCCACCCACGACACCACGAAGATGCCCTGGTAAGCCAGCGCCTGCAGCAGGTACGAGAACACGTCCAGCAGCATCAGCGCATACGTCACCGCGCCCACGATGACCGCCCACATCGCCTTGGGCCAGCGCATGCCCGGCCAGCGCGCGAAGAACGCCTGCATGTTGATGGTGGCCAAGTAATAGTTGGCCGTGTTGATGCGGGTCTGCGTGATCCAGACGAACAGCAGTCCGCCCAGTCCCATCAGCTTCAGGAGCGCAAGCACCACCGACACTTCCGACAGCGCGGCGTCGCTGGGAATGGTGCTGACCAGATAGATGCCGGCCACGCCATTGAGCAGGAAGGTGACCAGGTAGAACGGCATGCCGAAGTTGTAGCGGCTGTGGTAGGCCTGGTCCTCGCGCTTGCCGAAGCGGGCGTAGTCGAAGGTGAACATCATCAGGACCCACACGCCCATGTAGTACACGAAGGAATCCCACCAGCCGCCGGGCACCGGTCCTTCGGGCGGGCCGAACGACAGCCAGGCGTCGCTGTAGCCGTATTCCTGTGTCGCCATCACGACGGCCAGCACCAGGCCCAGCAGATAGAACGGCAGCAGCACCCCATTGAGTTTGTCCAGCCAGCGCTGCACGCTGCCGAAGATCAGCAGCACGCTGTAGACGACCACCACCAGCGCCACCAGCCAATACGGCACGGCCGGATAGAGATGATGCGCCGCGACCGACATCACCGCGCCTTCGAACACCGCGTAGTAGATGGCGGTGGCGAAGAAGATCAGCGTGGCCAGCGCCGCGCCCGAGGTGCCGAAGAGCCGGCGCGAGAACAGCGCCACCGACAGGCCGGTGCGGATGGCGTAGCGGCTGATGACACCGTTGATCAGCCCGTAGCTGATCACGGACAGCGCCATGCCGATGATGGCGTTGCGGGCGCCGTACTTCGGTGCGAGCGTGGCGCCGACGACGATGTAGAACACGGCGCTGCACACGGCCCACCAGGCCATGGTGAGCGCGTAGCGGGGCATGCGGTCGCTGTCGGCGACGGCATGCAGCGAGTTGTCCGTCTCATCGGACGGTTTGCGTGGGGGCAGATTGGCCATGGGGGATCTCCTGGCGGGATCGGATGTTGCGGTTCGACTGCGGAACGGGCGCGCGTCGCCCACCGACCGTGCCATGAGGCAAGGCCGGAAAACTGGAAAAAGCGGGGGGTGGGGCGCGGGCTTGCCGCGCCCCGGTAGGTCAGCCGCTGAGCGCCTGATGCAGCCGTTCGAAGCGGGCGCGGTACTCGCGCCTGGCGGCCACCGCCTGCTCCAGCGTCACCCGCTCGAAATGGGCGCTCTGGTTGGGCTGCATCTGGCCGACCTTGTCCAGGTCGGCGCTGATGAC
>JALDYL010000375.1:0-3470 GCA_032153965.1 Achromobacter sp.
TAGGCGGCCAGCGTGTCCATGGCGGCGGCGACCGCGTTGTCCAGGTTGCCGCGTTCTATCCGTATCCACGGCAGGTAGCCCACCAGCAGCACGATGCCGGCGGCCACGGCCACATCGATCAGGCGCGCCAGCGCGATGGGCCAGCTGCCGGGTTGCAGCGCGCCGATCAGCAGCATCAGGATGGGCAGCAGAATGGCCGAGAACAGGCCGTAGTTGCGCCGCACCGACCAGGGCAGTAGGGAGGCCAGTCCGGCCACCGTGAGCAGGCTGACGATGCCGTTGCGGTCCAGCGCCAGCACGGTCGCGCTGATCGCCACGCCCACCACGCTGCCCGCGCAGCTTTGCAGCGCCCGCGCGAACACCGAGCCGAAGTTGGGCTTGAACACCACCACCACGATCAGCGGCACCCAGTAGGAACGCGGCAGCGAGGCCGCTAGCGCCACGGCCTCGGCGGCGATCAGGCACAGGCCCAGCCGCACCAGGTAGCGCAGCGTGGTGGGCCCCGGCCGGTAGGTGCGCGCCAGCACGCGCCAGGGCGTGCGCGGCCGGGCCGGGGGCAGGCCGGCGAAGGCGTCGGCCTCTGACAGCGCGCCGCCGTCCAGCAGGGGCTGCACCTGGGCCAGGGCGTCGGCCAAGGGAGCCATGCCCGCCTGGCGCAAGGCGGCGATGTCGTCGCGGGGATCCGGCGTCGCGTCGTTTTCCACGCGGTCGGCCAGCCGGTTCATGACGCGCGCGCAGTCGCGCGGCAGCGCGCGGCCGGCGCGGGCCAGCTCCAGGGCAGTATTGGTCAGCGGCGTGCAGGCTTGCAGCTGGGCAGCCAGCCGCGCCAGCCGGGGGGAGGGGCCGGCCGCGCCGCGACGGGCGGCCAGCACGGTGTCGTAGGCGGTCGTCATGGCCGCTTCCATGTCGCGCCGCGCGCTCATGGTGCGCGAGGTGCCGATCGCGGCGAACATGGCCGCCAGCTTGCGGTAGGCCATGGCGACGGCGGCGCGCTCGGGCGCTATCGGGTTGACCACCCAGCCCGTCAGGGTCAGCGCCAGGCCGAACAGGCCGCCGGCTCCTACCAGGACCGAAGGCAGCCAGGGCGGCAAGGTGGACGTCAGGCTGGCGCCGACGATGACGTAGGCGGCGAATTGCAGCGTGGAGACGGCGGCGATGTTGTTGAAGGTGCCGACCAGGCTGGCCGCCAGCACCAGCAGCGTCATGGCGGCGGAGGTCCATAGTCCGTGCCCTGCAATCCAGGTGCCGAGGAAATACCCCAGCGCGCCGCCGAACACGGTGGCGCCGATAGACAGCGCACGGTTGCGGTAAGGACCACCGTTGTCGCCGGTAATGGCGGGCAGCGCGCCCAGCGCGACCAGGGCTGCTGCCGCGCTCTGGTCCAGCGCCAGCCCGACGGCCGAAGGCAGGCCGATGGCCAGCGCGGCGCGCAGCGCCACCCAGCGGCTGACGGGCGAAGGCTCCATGTGCGCCAGGCTCATCAGCCAACGCATGTTGGCGCTGCGCGCGGCATGTTTGAACGAGGAACGGAACACGGCGGCCTCGTGGCGCGGCCTGGGGATCAGGCCTTGATCAGCGGCGCCTCGTCGGGCGCGGCCAGCCGGAAGTAGTCTTCCGTGTTCAGGAGGATGGAGGCGTCCAGGCGGCCGGCGTTGAACACGATTTCGCCGTGGCGCTCGCGCAGGCTGGGATCCACCAGCAGGTGCAGGTCGGGATTGAACGTGAAGGGCGGGATGGCGCCGATCTCGCAGCCGGTGAGTTCGCGCGCCAGGTCCTGCGACGCCAGCGACGCCTTCTTGCCGCCTGCTGCGCGGGCGATGGCATCCAGGTCCGCCTGCTTGTCGGCCGGGAACACGGCCAGCACGTTCCTGCGCTGGTTGGACGAAATCTTGACGCGGCAGACCAGCGCCTTGGCGCCCTGACTGACCTCGGTGCCGCGGATCGCAGCGACCTCGACGGAGCGGCCGGCCGCCGCGTGTTCGATCAGGCGGTAGCGGGCCTGGTTCTGGGCAAGCAGGGCTTGCAGGCGTTCGTAGACTTCCATGGCGGGGGCGTAGAGCGGGATGTGGCGGGCGCAGGCCGGGAGTCGGCCTTGTACGCCGCATGATACGCCCGCTGCGCAGCAAGGCGGCGGGCGTATCCGCGGATCCCTGCCAGCGGCCTCAGATTTCCCCGGTAAAGGCGTACCCCCAGCCCCAGACAGTGCGGATCGGCAGCTCCAGGTTGAGGTCCTGGGCCTTGCGCCGCAGGCGGCTGACCAGCACGTCGGTGCGGCGCATCGATTCTTGGCCGCCGTGGGTGTCGGTGCTGGCCGCGTCGGCGCGCGGCAGGCGCTTGTCGGCGGAGCCCGTCAGCTTGAGCAGGAACTCGCGTTCGGCCAGGGTCAAGGCCAGGCGCTTGCCTTGCGGACTGACCAGGGTCCAGGCCGCGTCATGGAATTGCCATTTGCCGGCCGCTTCGCCCGGCGCAGGCTGGGCCAGGCGCGGCTCGGCCTCGGCGGCGCGCCGGCCAGGCGCGGGTATGCGCCGCACCAGCGCCTGCAACGCGGCCGCGATTTCCGTCGTGCCCGCGTCGGGTGGCAGGCATACATCGGCGCCGCAATGCAGGCCGAGGATGCGGTTTTCGGGAGAATCGAAGGTGGAGATGGCGACGATGCCCGCAGTGCTGTCCAGGGCGCGCAGGCCGGCCACGGCCATGCAGAGATCGGACAGTTCGGCTTCCATCACCAGCAAAGGCGTGCGGCGGGTCTGGAACAGGCGGAACAGGCTGTTGGAGTCTTCGCATAGCCGGAGCGTGAAGCCCATTTCCGCCAACGCTGCGCCGCGGTGCGCGCGTACTTCGGGGTCGGGAGAGAAGACGATCAGGTCTAGTAGGTCATTCATGAATCGTTGTGATCTGTGCAGCATGAGCGCATGCATGATGCATCGGATACAGCGATTTCCTAAACCTCGCACAACACCACTTTCTTACCCGAATTCTCAGCCATGGTTACACGGGGCGCGCGGACGGCACCTTTATGGTGCGTCGGCGGGCGTTTCGTTCCACCAGCCGCCGCCCAGGGCCTGCAGCAGGGCGGCGGTGTCGGCGTGGCGCGCCGCGTCCGCCGCGGTGCGCGCGATGCGTGTCTGCAACAGTTGGCGCTGGCTGTCCAGCAGGCTGAGGTGGCTGATGCCGCCGGCCTGGTAGCGGCCCTGCGCGATGCGCTCGGCTTCGTCGGCGCGGCGCCATGCCTCATCGCTGGCCTGGTAGGCGTCGCCGTCGGTCTGCACGGCGCGCAAGGCGTCGGCGACCTGCCGGAAGCCCTCCAACACTGTTTGACGGTACCCGGCCGCGGCGGCATCGTAGGCGGCCTCGGCCGAGCGCGTGCGCGCGCGCAGTTCGCCGCCATGGAACAGCGGCTGGACCAATCCCAGGCCCAGGCTCCAGACGTTCAGGCCATTGGACAGGTCGCCCACGCGGGTGCGTTGCGA
>JALDYL010000108.1:0-16062 GCA_032153965.1 Achromobacter sp.
CCGCTGCGCGGCCCGGGTCGACGGCGCCATCAGGGTGATCGAAGCCACGGCCTGGTTGGCGCGTTGAAAAATGGGAACGCTGACGCCCCAGACGCCGGCATCGACCTCGCTGTCGGTGACGGCATAGCCCTGGGCGCGGATGGCTTCCAGCTCGAGCCCGAGGCGCCCGGCGTCCACGCCGGCCTCGCCCGCCAGATAAGCCAGCGCGGCTTGCTGCCGGGCCAGCGGCATGAAGGCCAGCAGCGACTTGGCCGAGGCGCCGCGCGCCAGCGGCAGGCCGCGCCCCTTGGTGAAGGAACAGCGCAGCGGATGCTGGCTTTCGATCATGTCCAGGCACACCGCCTGGTCCTTGACCGCCACCAGCAGGCCTATGGTTTCGCCGGAGGCCGCGGCCAGCGCGGCCAGGTCGGGCTGCGCTTCGTGGATCAGGAACGAGGACTGGTCAAAGCCCCAGGCCAGCTGCACGCACAGCGGGCCGGGACCGTATTCGCCATCGTGCTCGGCGACGAAGCCCCAGCGCTTGAGCAGCGCCACCTGTCGGTACAGGGTGCTTTGCGCCAGGCCGGTCTGTTCGGCCAAGGCGGCGATGCTGAGGGGGCCGTCGTGCCTGGCCAAGGTGGCCAGCACGTACAGCACGCGATCCGCGCCTGCCCCGACTGATAGGTCCGCTTTCAACATTTGGCTCCAAGCTAACGGAGCGCAGATTATCAATTTATGGCTCTTGCCCTGCTTTTTATTCCCGAATATTGAGAATTACTGGGGAAAACCCCGAACAGCCGACGCAAAAAAGGCGCCCGAAGGCGCCAAAGAGTCCGCCGCGCCCCGGCGGCGCGCGTCGGATCAACCCAGCCCAGGGGCTGGTCAGGGTTGGTGGGCGGTCGACCCCAGGATGCGCTCGGCGCAACGCGCCCAGTACAAGAGCCGCGCGTCCTCCTTCACGAAACCGACCATCTGGAAGCCCAGCGGCAGGCCGTTGGGGCCGCGCGCCACGGGCAAGGTGATGGACGGGTTGTGCAACAGCGACCAGATGCGGATGAAGGCCGAGCTGCCGGTGGAGCTGGCCGGCGGCGCCTCGCCCAGCGTGGACGGCATGGCCACCGCGTCGACCTCGCGCGCGGCGTCGTAGAACGCCCGGCGGCAGGCGTCGGCGGCGTCCAGCGCGCCGGCGTAGTCGGCCGCGGACAGGCCCTCGCCCATGGTCAGGTACTCGATCAGCCCGGGATCGCACAGCGCCGCGTGGTCGCGCTTGATGGCGGCGTACTCGCGCGCCAGGTCGTAGGCCATGATCACGTCCTGCGCCTCGCCCATGGTGTCGAAGGCCGGCGGCATGGCCAGTTCCGTGACCTTGACGCCCGCCGCCGACAAGGCGCGCAGATTGGCTTCGAAGCTCTCGCGCATGCAGGGTTCGGTGTCGGCCCAGTCCTTGGGGCGCCACACGCCCAGGCGGAAGTCGTTGCGCAACGAGGACGCCGGATCAAACCGGGGATCGCCCGTGAACGCGCGCATGAACAAGGCCGCGTCGTCGACCGAGCGCGAGATCGGCCCGATCACGTCCAGCACCCGCGAATAGCGCCGGATCGCCACGTAGGGGATGGCGTCCAGCGTGGGCTTGAAGCCCACCGCGCCGCAGAACGCCGACGGCCGCAGGATGGAGCCCGCCGTCTGCGTGCCGATGGACAGCGGCGCCATGAAGTCGGCGACCGCCGCCGCCGAACCGGCCGAGGACGCCGCCGGCGTGCGGGTCAGGTCATGCGGATTGCGCGCAGGCCCCGGCAGCATGATGGCGTGGCGCGACACGGTGTTCTTGCCCAGCAGGTTGAAACCCAGTTCCTGCGCCTGCGTCACCACGGGCGCGTCGGCCTCGGGCTGGCGGCCGGGAAAGATCTCGGGGTCGCCCAGCTCAGTAGGCATGGCCGCCGTGTCGATGGTGTCCTTGATGCCCAGCGGCACGCCGTCCAGCGCACGCTGCCGGCCATGGCGGTCCCATTCCCGGGCGCGGGCCAGCGCGCCCTCGGCGTCGACCCGGACCCAGGCCTTGACGCCGCCGTTGCGTTCCTCGATGCGGTCCAGGCAGGCGCGGGCCCAGGCCTCGCAGGTCAGCCTGCCCTGTTCCAGCGCGGCCAGGCCCTGGGTGGCGGTCAACGCAGCGATGGCGCCGGGCGCCGGGCGGCGCGCAACGGACGCCGGGGAAGCGATGGTTTCGGAAGTAGGCAAGATACGGCTCCTGCAAAGAGATATGGGAATAGGGATTTGCCATCCGCGCCGGCAGTTGCCGGCGGGATGGCTCTGGCGGATTCAAGCGGGAACACTGCCGCTGGGCGGACGGTCCGCGCCCGCGTGGCTGCCCCGCCCGATATACAAATCGCTCATATGCTGGTTGGCCAGCAGCGCCTGCCCCGAGTCGGTCAGCACGATGCGGCCGGAATCCAGGATGTAGCCGCGGTCGCTGAAGGCCAGCGCCTGGCGCGCGCGCTGCTCGACCATCAGCACGCCCACGCCGATCTGCGGCAGGCGCCGCACTTCGGCGAACACCTGCTCGGTCAGCGCCGGCGACAAGGCGGCGGACGGTTCGTCCAGCACCATCAGGCGCGGCGAGGACATCAGCGCCCGGGCGAAGGCCAGCTGCTGGCGTTCGCCGCCGGACAGGTTCTCGGCGTGGGTCTTGCGCCGCCCGGCCAGCGCCGGGAACAGCTCGAACATGTCGCGGATGCGCTTTTCGCGCGCCTGCACGTGCTCCACCACCTGCAGGTTCTCCAGCACGGTCAGGGCGCCGAACACGTTGCGCACTTGCGGCACATAGGAAATGCCGATGCGCACTCGCTCCTCGACCGGCAGCGCAAGCAGGTCGCGGCCATCGAAAGTCATGGCGCCGGCGATGCGCGGCAACAGCCCCATCACCGCCTTGACCAGCGTGGACTTGCCCGCGCCGTTGGTGCCGGCGATGGTGACGATCTCGCGCGGCGCCACGTGCATGTCGATGCCGGACACGATATCGACCTCGCCGTAGCCGCCGGACAGGCCTTGCATGACGAGCTGGCTCATATCACTCCCCCCATGTACGCTTCGCGCACCTGTTCATTGGCCAGGACGCTGTCGGGCGTGCCTTCGGCGATGACGCGGCCGCGGTCCATGACGTACATGCGCGGCACGATGCGCGACAGCTCTTCCAGGTTGTGTTCGATGATGGCCACGGTCAGGCCGCGCTGGTTCAGCTCCACGATGCGCGCCGACAGCTCTTCGATCAGCACGGGATTGACGCCTGCGAACGGCTCGTCCAGCAGGATGCAGCGCGGCTCCAGCATCAGCAGCCGCCCCAGCTCCAGCAGCTTCTTCTGGCCGCCCGACAGCTTCCCGGCCGGTTCGTCCGCCACGCGCGACAGGTTCAGGAAGGCCAGCAGTTCGTGCACGCGTTCGGCGTTGCGCGCCTCTTCGCGGGCGACTTCGCGGCGGGCGAAGACCAGCGCCGCGAGCTTTTCGCCGCGCTGGTCCGGCGCGGCCGCCATCATGTTGTCGAAGACCGTCAGCTGGCTGAACTCGCGCGGCACCTGGAAGGTGCGCGCCAGGCCCCGGCGCACGCGCTGGTGCACCGCCACGCCCGTGATGTCTTCGTCGGCAAAGCGCACCGACCCGGCGCTGGGCGGGATGTAGCCCGTGACCACCGAGAACAGCGTGCTCTTGCCCGCGCCGTTGGTGCCTATCACCCCGACCATTTCACCCTTGCGCACTTCCAGCGACACGTCGTCCAGCGCCTTGAAGCCGCCGAAGCTGGCGCTCAGCCCCTTGATGCAAAGCAGCGTCATGCCTTTCTCCTGCGGGTAGCGGCAGCATTGCCGAAAATGCCCTGGGGCCGGTACAGCACCACGCAGATGAGCGCCAGGCCGATGACGCCAATGCGCACGCTGGCCATCTGCACCTCCGAGATGCCGCCCACGAAGTCGCGCACGAAGCGCGAGCCTTCCAGGAAGCCGACCAGCAGCACCGTGCCGGCCACCACGCCGCTCAAGCGCCCCACCCCGCCCAGGATGATGGCGATCCAGATGTAGAAGGTGATCAGCGGCACGAACTGTTCCGGGCTGATGAAGGTCAGGTAGTGCGCCTGGAAGGCGCCTGCCAGGCCGGCCAGGCCCGCGCCCAGCATCAGCGAACGGGTCTTGAAGCGGGCCGGGTCCTTGCCCAGCGCCCGCACCGCCACCTCGTTGTCGCGCACCGCCTCGATCACGCGGCCGAAGGGGCTGCGTATCACCAGGTGGATGAGGAACAAGGCGCCGGCATTGACCGCCAACAGCAGCAGCATGATCCACAGGTCCACCGTCTGCGGCGAGGCCCAGCCCGCGAACAGCCGCGGGATGCCGGGCAGGCCGTGCATCCCGCGCGTCAGCCATTCCTCGGTCTGCAGCATCATGCGCACCGACTCCGAAAAGCCCAGCGTCACGATGGCAAGATAGTCGCTGCCCAGCCGCAAGGCGATCATGCCCAGCGGCCAGGCCGCCAGCGCCGCGAACGCCGCGGCCGCCGCCATGGATATCGGTATCGGCACGCCCTTGAGCGACAGCAGGGCCGAGGTGTAGGCGCCGATGGCGAAGAAGCCGACGTGGCCGAAGTTGATCAGTCCGGTGAACCCGTAGTGCAGCGACAGGCCGAAGGCCAGCAGCATGTAGATCAGGATCCCGATGGCGATTGCAATCAGATAGGCTTCCATGATTTCACCTCGCCGCCATCGGACGGCCGAAGATGCCCTGGGGACGCAGCAGCAACACGCACAGCAGCACCGCGAAGGCGAACACGATCTTGTAGGCCGGCCCGACCACCAGGCTGGCGACTTCCTGCGCAATGCTGAACACCATGATCCCGACGATGGCGCCCACCGGATTGCCGATGCCGCCCAGGATCACGGCCGCGAACATGGGCATCAGCAGTTCCCAGCCCAGCTCGGGGATCACCACCGCCTTGATGCCCAGCAGCACGCCGCCCAGCCCGCAGTACGCACCCGCGATGCTCCACAGCGTGATCATCACGCGCCGCCCGCGTATGCCGCTGGCCGCGGCCAGTTCCGGGTTGTCGGCCACCGCCCGCATGCGCCGCCCCGTCGGGGTCATGTGCATCAGGGCGAACACCAGCGCCAACGCCGCCACCGCCGTGCCGACGATGTACAGGTCGGTGGGCAGGATGCGCACGCCGCCGAAATTCCAGGCGCGCGTCAAGGGCATATCGAAGGTGTACTGGTCCTGCCCGGCGAAGAAGGTGATCGTGCTGCGCAGCGCGAACGCCACGCCGATGGACGCGATCAGGCGCGACACGTTGGAGCGCGACTCCAGCGGCCGGAACACCCAGGCATAGAAAAACAGGCTGACCAGGGTGGTGCCGACGACAGCGGCCAGGCCGCCCGCCAGCATCGAGCCGCCGGCCAGCGCCTGGGTGAAGACGGCGGCATAGGCGCCCAACGTCATGTAGTCGCCGCTGGCGGCGTTGGGAAAGCGGGCGATGCCGAACACCAGCGTGATCGCCAGTGCCGGCAAGGCCAGCAGCATCCCGATCACAACGCCGTTGATCGTGGCGTTGATGACGGTGATTGCATCCATACTTGTGTTCCCCTAGTGTTTTTATCGTCAGACCTGGCCGGCGATGACTTCTTTGAGCACCAGCTTGCCGTCGCGGATGTCGAAGACGCCGAAGTCCGGCACGGTCTCGCCCTGCTTGCCGAAGTCCAGGCGCGAGGACGCGCCGTCATAGTCCACCGGCTTGCCGGCGCGCAGCAGCGCCTGGCCCTGCGCGAAGCCGCTGACCTTCTCGCCCCCGCCCTGCGCGGTCACGGCGCGGATCTTGCCGTTGATGGCGGCAACGTCCGCGGTCGGCCCGGCCGCCTCGATCGCCAGCGCCAGCGTGATCACCATGTCGTAGGACTGCGAAGCGAAGATGTCCGGCTCGCGCTTGGTGCGCTTGCGGAACTCGGCGGCGAAGGTCTTGTAGGCCTGGTGCTCGTGGGCAGCGACGTTGGAAATGGAGATGATGCCCTCGGTGGCCTCCTTGCCCAGCGCCTTGACCAGGTCTTCGTTGGCGGTCCAGCCCGGCATGATGAACTTGCAGTCCTGGCCGGTCTGGAACCATTCCTTGAGGATGATGGTGGCGTCGGGCCGGTAGGCGCTGAGCGAGATCACGTCGGGCTTGGAGGCCAGCACCTTGGTCAGCTCGGTGCGGTAGGTGGTCTGGTTGGGTTCGTAGATGGTGAAGGCGCTGACCTTGCCGCCCTTCTCCTGCCAGGCATCACGGAAGTAGTTGGCCTGCCCCACGAAGGTGGAGTTATTGAAGGCCATGACCGCCGGCCGCTTGAAGCCGCGCTGGCGCGCCACTTCGGCGAAGGCGCGGCCGAACACGGCGTTGGATGCCTGGAACATCCAGGCCAGCCCCTGCTTGTTCTCGGTCAGCATTTCCGGCGCGCCGCAGGTATTCATGGTGATGAGGCCCGCGGCGTTGGTAATCGGCATGGCGGCCAGGCCCACCGACGACGGCCAGATGCCGACCACCGCCTCGACCTTGTTGATCTCGATCAGCTTCTTCACGGCCAGCACGGCGGCATCGGGCTTGGTCTGGTCGTCTTCGGCGTAGAGCTGGATCTTGCGCCCGGCCGCCCCGCCCGCGGCGTTGACCTCGTCAATGGCGATCTTGATGGCTTCCAGCATAGCCGGCCCGTAGGGGCCGCCGACGCCGGTGATGGAATTGAGCGCCCCCAGGCGGAACGGCTGGGCCGACTGCGCCCGAACCAGGGAGGGAACCGCGCCGCAGGCGGCCAGCGCGGCGCTGGCCGCGATGAAACCGCGGCGGGAGAGATGGATGGGCTGTGTCATGAAGGTTCCTTGCGGCGTGAACATCTTTGTTCAACTTCGAATAGCCGCCGGCGTTCTAAAGGCCGGCGTCCCCTTGGAGCTTGGATGCGACTTCGATACTGCCTGCTGCGGTTTGCCTGCTACGCGATGACTCCTCGGGCGCGCATGCCTGCGATGCTTTCCTCGGCCACGCCGAAGCGGCGCAGCACCTCGTCGGTGTGCTGGCCCATCAGCGGCGCGGCCGTGCGCAAGACGCCCGGCGTTCTGGAAAATTTGGTTGGAATGCCGATGGTCTTCATCTTGCCCAGCGCCGGATGGTCCAGTTCCTGCACCATGCCGCGCGCCAGGTAATGCGGGTCCTGCATGGCCTGGCCGAAGTCGTTGATCGGGCCGCAAGGCACCGAGGCCCGTTCGCAGCGCTCGATCCATTCGGCGGCGTCGGCGCGCGCGAACTCGGCTTCCAGTATGGGCTCCAGCTCGGCGATATGGGTCAGGCGGTCAGAGTTCGTGATGAAGCGCGGATCGGTGATCAGTTCGGGCCGCTCCAGCACATCCGCGCACAGACGTTCCCAGGTGCGCTGGTTGGCCGCGCCTATCATGATGAAACCCTGGCGCGTGTTGAACGCCTGGTATGGCGCCGACACCCGGTGGCGGCTGCCGGTGCCTTGCGGCACCGTGCCGTCGGCGAAATAGGCGGCGGCTTCCCAGACGAACCAGGGCAATCCGCACTCGGCCAGCGCGATGTCGATGTGCTGGCCCTCGCCCGTCTTCATCTGGTGGATGCAGGCGGCCAGGATGGCGTAGACCGCGGTCAGGCCCGCCCCCACGTCATAGATGGCGATGCCCGATTTCAAGGGCCGCCCGCCGGGTTCGCCCGTCATGCTCATGATGCCGCTCATGCCCTGGGCCACCAGGTCAAAGCCGCCCTTGCCCGCGTAGGGTCCGGAATGGCCGTAGCCCGAGATGGAGCAATACACCAGGCGCGGGTTGATGCGCGACAGCGTTTCGTAGTCCACGCCCAGCGACTTGGTCACGCCCACGCGGTAGTTCTCCACCACCACGTCGGCCCAGCGCGCCAGTTCGTACAGCACCTCGCGCGCCTCGGGATCCTTCAGGTTCAGCGCCACGCCCTGCTTGTTGCGGTTGATCTGGGCGAAACAGGTGGACTCGCCGTTCACGTAGGGGCCCATTTCGCGGGAGTCGTCGCCGGCGCCGGTCTTCTCGACCTTGATCACTTCCGCGCCCAGGTCGGCCAGCACCATGGTGCAGTACGGGCCGGCCATGATCTGCGAAAGATCCAGGATCTTGATGCCGGCAAGGGGGGATGCAGCTTGAGTCATATGCAGTCCGTCTGAGGTCGGTGGCCGGATCAGCGGCCGATGAATTCGGGGATGCGCTTGGCGGCGAAGGCCTCGCGGCCGCGGCGGTAGTCCTCGGTGCCGAAGCATTCGTAGGCTTCGCTGCGTTCGTCCGGGGTCAGCGCGCGCCCTTCGCGCAGCTGGCCCACGAAGCGTTTGTGCCAGCGGTTGACCAGCGGCGCGGCCGCGGCGATGCGGCGGGCGGTGGCGTAGGTTTGTTCCGCTACGCGCTCGTCATCCACCACGCGGGTCAGGAGGCCCTTGGACATGGCTTCGTCGGCGCCGAAGATGTTTCCTTCCAACAGGATTTCCAGCACGCGCGCAGCGCCCACCACGCGGATCAGGTCGGCCAGTTCCTGGTGGTCCACGGTCAGCCCGATGCGATTCACCGGGATGCCGTAACGGCTGTTGCGCCCGCCGATGCGGATGTCACACAGGGCGGCCAGCTCCAGTCCGCCGCCCACGCACACGCCTTCGATGCAGGCCACCGTCGGATGGCGCAGGTGCTTGAGCGTGTCGGTCATGGACAGGGTGAAGAGCGCGTACTCGGCCGCCTGCGCGGCGCCGTCGCGGTCTTCCTCGAAGCCGCCGATGTCGCTGCCGGCGCAGAAGGCGCCGCCCGCGCCGCGCAGCACCACGCAGCGCACGGTATCGTCGGCGTCGAGTTCGCGCATGACCCGGCCGAATTCCCGGTACATGTCCAGCGTGAACGCGTTGCGCTTTTCCGGGCGGTTCATCAGCACGGTGGCCACGCCGTCGGCGTCGCGGCTCAGGTCTATGCTCATGCCGCGTCCTCCAGGCGCAGTTCGGTGCCCTTGAGCACCACCCTGCCGTCCAGCTCCAGCGTGGCGTCTGTGACGATGGTGTCGTAGTGCGCCGCCGCCTTGACGGTGCCGCCGATATAGGCGCTGGTGCCCAGCGCCAGCTGGATCGAGCCGTAGACCGATTCGTCGGACAGCATGGTGCCGTCCAATTGGCAGCGCGGGTTCATGCCCACGCCCAGCTCGCCCAGGTTGTAGACCTGCGGATCGTTGAAACTGGCCAGCAGCTCGCGGAACTGGCGCGCCACCGCGCCGCCCTCGATCGCCACCGCCATGCCCTTCTCCATATGGATGCGCACGGGCTCGTCGCGGATCAGCGACACGCCGGGGATGCTGGCGTTGACCACGATCACGCCTTCGGCCGTGCCTTCCACCGGCGCCAGGCTGGATTCCAGGCAATAGCCCGCCGAAATGTCGGTGGTGTTGGCAAAGCCGTGCAGCGCGCGGCCGCGGCGGCCGGCGATGCTCATGGTCACGTCGGTGCCGAGTTCGCTGGTGACGCGGGCCGTGTCGGCGCGGGTCAGCGCATCGGCCAGCCCCTGGATCTGCGGGCGCAGCGCGTCGAAGTCGCAGTCCCAGCCTTCGGCCAGGAAGAAATCGGGCAGATGCGATTCGGGCAGCACGATCACGCCGACCCCGGCGCGCGTGGCCTGTTGGCGCGCATCGGTATGCGCGGCGTTGGCGCGAGTCAGCGCGATCACCAGGTCGGCCCCTTGCATGGCCTGGGCCACCACCGGCGACAACTGCCGGCCGTGGCGCGCGGAGCCCGCGATCTGCAGCAGGTGCAGGCCGGCGCCCGCCTCGTCCACCGCGATGGCCAGGGGCTCGACGTTGTGGTGGGTGTGCAGGTCGTACAGCACCAGCACTTCCATGCCCGGCTTGGCCGCGCCCAGCTGGCTGACCACCTTGCGCGCGTTCTTCAGTTTCAACAGCGTGTGCATGATGCGCTCCTCAAGCCGCTTGCGACGCGCGGGCGTCGGCGATGCGCTGGGCGTCGGCCACCGCGCGCCCGAGGATGTCCAGGCCGCGGGCCAGTTCCTCGTCGCTAATGGAGAGCGGCGCCAGGAAGCGGATCACGTTGCCGTAAAAGCCCGCCTTCACCAGCACCAGTCCGCCCTGGTAGGCGGCCTGCACGATGTGGGCCGCCAGATCGCCGGCGGGACTGTCGTCGCCGTTGCCGCGCACGACTTCAAAGGCCACCATCGCGCCCAGGCCGCGCACGTCGCCGACGATGCCGTACTGTCCGGCCCAGGCAGTAAAGCGTTCGCGCACGCTGGCGCCGAGATCGCGGGCGCGCGCCGCGTAGTCCTCGCGCCGCATGACCGCGATGGTCGCGAGCGCTGCGGCGCAGGCCAGCGGGTTGCCGCCATAGGTGCCGCCCAGGCCGCCCACGGCGGGCGCGTCCATCAGGTCGGCGCGGCCCACCAGCGCCGCTATCGGCAAGCCGCCGCCCATGGACTTGGCCAGGGTGTAGAGGTCGGCTTCGATGCCGGCATGCTCGGTGGCGAACCATTGCCCGGTGCGGCAGAAGCCCGACTGGATCTCGTCGGCGATCAGCACGATGCCGTGTTGGGTGCAATAGGCGCGCAGCGCCTGCAGGAAGTCGGGCGACGCGGCATGGAAACCGCCCTCGCCCTGCACCGGTTCGATGATCACGGCGGCAAGCTGTTCCGGCGTGATCTCGGTTTCGACCAGGCGGCGGAACTCGCTGAAGGCGGCCTCGGCGCATTCGGCTTCGGTCAGTCCCGAGCGGTAGCACACCGGGAACGGCGCGCGGTAGACCTCGGACGCGAAGGGGCCGAAGCCCGTCTTGTAGGCGGGCGCCTTGGCGGTCAGCGACAGCGCCATGTAGGTGCGGCCGTGGAAGGCGTTCTCGAAGGCCACCACCGCCTGCCGGCCGGTGGCGCGGCGCGCCACCTTGATGGCGTTTTCCACGGCTTCGGCGCCCGTGGTCTGCAGCATGGCTTTCTTGGGCCAGGATCCGGGCACCAGGTCGACCAGCGCTTCGGCCAGCTCGATGTATTCCGGATACATGACGATGTTGAAGCAGGTGTGCAGATAGCGCGCCGCCTGCGCCTGGACGGCGGCCACCACCTCGGGGTGCGCGTGGCCCACGTTCAGGGTGCCGATGCCGCCGGCGAAATCGATGTAGGCGTTGCCGTCCAGGTCGGTCAGCGTGGCGCCAAGGGCGCTGGCCGCGAACACCGGGGGGCCATTGGCCACGCCCAGCGCGACGGCGGCATTGCGCCGGGCCAGATACGCCTGGCACTGCGGGCCGGGAAGTTGAGGGGACTGCGCGGCGTCTTTCATTGCCCAGGGCTCCTTGGATGAGTGGGTACGGCGACGAAGTGAGGCCACTATATTCTTGTGTGTTTTATTGTGTCAATGCTGATTTACAACTACGCACTCTAAATTGTGCACAATCTTGCGTTCAAAATGTGCTATGCTTTGGCCCACTCAACCCAGGTGCCTACATGCCCACTAAACGCGCGACTGCCTCTGCCGACGCCGCCGCCCCCGAAACACGCAAGGCGGCCTCCACCCACGAAGTCATACTGGATATGCGGGAACGCATTGCGTCGCAGGCCTTGCTGCCCGGCACCCGCGTGCCGGAAGAAGACCTGGCGCAGGCCTACGAGATTCCGCGCGCCAAGGCGCGCGAAGTGCTGGCGACGCTGGAAGACCGCGCGCTGGTGGAACGGGTGCCCAACAAGGGCGCCGTGGTGGCCCTGGTCGACATGGAAACGACCTACCGCCTGTATCAGGTGCGCGAGGCGCTGGATGGCCTGGCCGTCCGCCTGGCCATCGCCAATGCCACGCCCGCGGACTGGGAAGCGATGCAGGCCCTGCTGGGCGAGCCTTTCGAACAAAGCCTGAAAAGCGGTGACATCGAGGCCCACGTGGCCACGATCGAACAGTTCCGCAACCACATCAAGGAACTGGCGCGCAATCCGGTATTGAGCGACATGATCGAGCGCATCTACGACCGCACCCGCGTGTCGATGCGCCGCGTGGCCCTGCTGCCGGGCCGTTCAGAGATGGGGATCAAGCAATACCGCGCCCTGCTGGACGCCATGGTACGCGGCGACGCCGACGAGGCCGAACGCTGCGTGCGCGAATTGAACGGCAGCGCCCGCGACTACATCGAGCGCTACAAGAACTACGTGATCTGAATCGGGCCGGCCCCTTGCGGGCCGGCCTCGGGCAAGCCCGCGCCTCAGGGCGCGGCGGGCTCGTCGTAGTTGTTGAGCTTCACGCCCGAAACGCCCTGGACCGCGGAAGACGCGGCCGGGGCTTTCTTTTCCGCGGCGGGAACCTGCGCGGCTGCCGCACCCTGCTCCGCACTGGCCGGCGCGCTCACTGCGGCGCCCACCTGCGCCCCCGCCGCCTCGGCGCCCTCTTCGGCCGGCCGCGACGCGCGCAGCTTGCGGCGGGTTTCTTCTTGCTGGGCGATCAGCTTGTCCAGTTCCGCGGCCACCGCCGTGGACTTGCCCGTCCTGGCCCAATCGGCCGGGGTCTGGCCCTTGGTATCGCGCGAGCCCACGTCCGCCCCCGCCTTGAGCAGCAGGTCCACCATGGGCTTGCGGCCCGACAGCGCCGCCATCATCAGCGGCGTTTCGCCATTGGGCGCGGGCGCGTTGACCATGGCCTTGTGCGCCAGCAGCAGGCGCGCCATTTCCAGCTGGCCCTTGGACGCCGCGTAGTGCAGCGGCGTCCAGCCCAGGCGGTTGACCTGGGCGCCACGGGCGATCAGCTTCTTGGCGCGTTCGGTCTGGCCGGCGATGGCCAGGTACATCAGCGGCGTCTCGCCCGCCGGGTTCTCGGCATTGACGTCGGTGCGCTTGTCGGCGGCGATGACGTCGAACACCTTCCAGGCGCCGTCCACCACCGCGCGCATCAGCGCCGGCTGGCCGTTCTTGTAGCGCACGTTGGGATCCTCGCCGCGCGCCAGCAGTTCCTTGATGTCGTCCGGATAGTCATTGGCGACATAGACCCACCAATCGCCGGGGTTGGCCGCCTGCGCCGCGGCCGGAACCGCCATACCAATGGCAAGCGCCAGCAGCGCCCCACGGCAACACGACAAGAGGGTGTTCTGGACGGAAGCGTTGCGGGCAGCCATGGATTTCCTATAAATTACTTTAAATAAATTAGATTAGATTATTTCTTTATCTTATTGAAAAGACGGAAGAAATTATCGGTTGATGCACGCGCCACCTCGGCCACGGGAATACCCCTGAGATCCGCGATCTTCTCGGCCACGTGGATCACCTTGGACGGATCGTTCAGCTTGCCCCGGTACGGCACAGGCGCCAGGTACGGCGAGTCCGTCTCGATCAGCAAGCGGTCCAGCGGCACCTTGGCGGCCACTTCATGCACGATCTGCGCATTCTTGAAGGTCACGATGCCGGACAGGGAAATATAGAAGTTCTGGTCCAGCGCCGCCTGTGCCACTTCCCAATTTTCGGTAAAGCAATGCATCACGCCGCCGACCTCCGCCGCCTGCTCTTCGCGCAGCATGCGCACGGTGTCCTCGGCGGACGAGCGCGTGTGCACGATCAGAGGCAGGCCCGTGTCGCGGGCGGCGCGGATGTGGCGGCGAAAGCGCTCGCGCTGCCAGTCCAGCGGTTCGGACAGGCGGTAATAGTCCAGCCCGGTCTCGCCGATCGCCACCACCTTCGGATGCTGGGACAGGCGCGCCAGCTCTTCGGGCGTGGGGTCGGGCGTGTCTTCGTAATCGGGGTGCACGCCGACCGAGGCCCACAGATTGGCTTGCGGCTCGACCAGGGACATCAGGCCGGGCCATTCCGGCATGTTGACGCTGACGACCAGCGCGTGGGTGACCTGGTTGGCGGCCATCCGGTCGAGAATGGCCGGCAGGTCGGCGGCCAGTTCCGGGAAGTTCAAATGGCAGTGGGAATCGACGTACATGATGAGTCTGGATACAAGTGCCGCGGCGCTGCGCCCTTTGCCGGACGAAGCGCCGCCGGATCAAGGGCTTACGCCAGGCAGGATAGCACCACGCGCTGCAGGGTCGCGTGGGCGAAGAGCTTGGCGTTCAAGGGGTGGGTGGCCAGCGCGCGCTGGCGCGTCAGCCAGCGCGCGGCCTCGGCCACCTTGGCCGGGTTCATGCGCGTGGCGACCTGCGCGACCGCGCTGCCCAGGGCCGGGAAGTAGCGCGCGGGCGCTCCCGCGCTGGCCAGCATCAGGTCGGTGTACAGGCGCTGCAAGGCGTCGATCCATTCGGTCGCCGCCACTTTTTCCAGGGCCTCGGCCAGCGTGCCCACGTCGGGCGACTGGCCTTTGGACAGCGGCCCGACCAGTTGCGTCAGCCACGGCGGGCAAGCGGCCTCGCCCGACTGGGCAAGGCGCAGGGCCGCCAGCGGCGCGCCGCCGGCCGCGGCCAGCCATTCGCGTGCCGGCTCCACATTCTGTTCGCGCAGCCATTGCAGCGCGGTATCGGCGTCCGGCGCCGGCAGCGGCAGGCGACGGCAACGCGACACCAGCGTGGGCAACAGGCGGTCCGGCGCGTCCGCGACCAGCAGGAATACCGTGTGCGGCGGCGGCTCTTCCAGCACCTTGAGCAAGGCGTTGGACGACACCACGTTCAGCGCATGGGCCGGGTACAGCAGCGCCACGCGCCAGCCGCCGCGGTGCGTGGCGGTGTTGAACCAGGACTCCAGCGAGCGGATCTGGTCTATGCGTATTTCCTTGGACGGCGCGCGCTTGGCGGTGCCCGTGGCGGGTTCGGCGTCTTCCGAGGGCTCGGCGGCGTCAGCGCCCTCTTCCACGGCCACCGCCTCGGGGCGGATGCGGCGCAGGTCGGGATGGTTGCCGCTGGCGAACCAGGCACAGGCGGCGCACCGGCCGCAGGCCAAGCCGTTGTCCGGGGTTTCGCACAGCAGGCTGGCCGCCGCGGCGACCGCGAAGTCCAGCTTGCCGATGCCGGCCAGTCCATGGATCAGCCAGGCATGGGCGAAGCGGTCGCGGTTGCCCAGCCAGTTGCGCGCCGTCTCGGCCTGCCAGGGCAGGAATTGCGGCGCATTGGACGCCGTGGCGTCCTCGTCTTTGGCGGCGCGGGTCGCGTTCATGCCGCCTGCCCCAGCAGTTCGCGCAGCCCGGCCTCCAGGCCGGTGCGGATCTGGGCGATGGACTGGGTCGAATCGACGATGCGGATGCGCTGCGGATCGGCTGCGGCGCGCGCGTGATAGGCCTCGCGGGTGCGCTCGAAAAAGGCCGCGCCCTCGCGCTCGAAGCGGTCCGGCTCGCGCGCGTCGGCCAGCCGGGCGCGCGCCACTTCCAGCGGCACGTCGAAGAGCCAGGTGCGGTCGGGCTGGCCGGCCTGCATCCAGGTTTCCAGCGCGGCCACGCGCGCCGCGCCCAGGCCGCGGCCGCCGCCCTGGTAGGCGTAGGTGGCGTCGGTGTAGCGGTCGCAGACCACCCATGCGCCGCGCGCCAGGGCCGGTTCGATGACCTGGTGCAGGTGCTCGCAGCGGGCGGCGAACATCAAGAGCGTCTCGGTGTCCAGCCCCATGGGGTCGGTCAGCAGCAAGGCGCGCAGCTTCTCGCCCAGCGGCGTGCCGCCCGGTTCGCGGGTGGACACCACGTCCAGGCCCTGCGCGCGCAGGAAATCGGCGATCCAGACGGTATGCGTGCTCTTGCCCGCGCCGTCCACGCCCTCCAGCGTGATGAAGCGTCCGCGCGTGGTCATTGGTCTTGTCCTTGTACTTGTGCCTGTCCCTGGTCCGGCTCGGGCGCCGTATCCGCGGCCGCGGCGGGCGCCGGGCTGGCGGGAGCGGCCGGGGCCGAGCCATTGGCCGGGCCGCCGTTGGCCGCGCCGCGGTTCGAGGCCGGGCTGGGCGCGGTGTTCTGGCCCTGGCCCAGGATGTAGCGGGAAACGTTGCGGTTGTGCTCGTTCAGGTTGACCGAGAACTCGCTGGTGCCGTTACCGCGGGAAACGAAAAAGAGGAACTTGTGCTGCTCCGGCTGCACCGCCGCCAGCAGGGCCGCGCGGCCCGGGGCCGCAATCGGCGTGGGCCGCAGGCCCGGACGCGTGTAGGTGTT
>JALDYL010000376.1:0-3445 GCA_032153965.1 Achromobacter sp.
CGCCCTGCATGTAGTCTTCCGCCGGCAGCATGCGCACGCCGTCCGGCCCCGCGATTTCCAGCGTCGCGCCCAGCCCGACCACGGTCAGCACCCAGTCGGCCGCGGGATCGGCGTGCGCCAGGCTGCCGCCCAAGGTGCCGCGGTTGCGGATGGCGCGGTAGGCGATGCCTGGCGCGACCTGTTGCAAGGGCGTGCCGCGCAGAAGTTCGTGCACGCCATCCTCGATCTCGGCATGGGTCACGCCCGCGCCGACGCGCAGCTTGCCGTCCTGCCGCGAGACGGTACGCAATTCGGGCAGGCCGGAAATGTCGATCACGACCGGCGGGCGCGCCAGGCGCAGGTTCAGCATGGGGCCCAGCGATTGCCCGCCGGCCATCAGCTTGGCCCGGCCTTCGTGCGCGCGCAGCGCCCGCAAGGCGTCCTGCAGCGAGTCCGGACGCGTGTATTCGAATGCGGCGGCCTTCATGCCGTCACCTCCGCGGCGACAGGCGCCGTCTTGCGGCTGCCCTGCGCGATGGCGGCCAGCACCCGGGTCGGGGACAGCGGCGTGCGCAGCAGCTCGGCCGCGCCCAGCGGGCGCAGCGCATCGTTGACCGCGTTGAACAGCACCGCCGGCGGCGCGATGGCGCCGCCCTCGCCCATGCCCTTGGCGCCGAACTCGGTGTGCGGCGACGGCGTCTCGAAATGGTGCAGGCGCATGTTCGGAACCTCGGTGGCGCCCGGCAGCATGTAGTCCGCCAGGGTCGAGGCCAGCGGCTGGCCGTTGTCGTCGTAAGGCGTTTCCTCATAGAAGGCGGTGCCTATGCCCTGCGCCACGCCGCCTATGGTCTGGCCTTCGACCACCATGGGGTTGATCATGGTCCCGCAGTCCTCCACCACCACATAATCCAGGATATCCACGCCGCCCGTGCCCGGGTCCACCGCCACCACCGCCGCATGGGTGGCGTAGGTGAAACAGCCGGTGTCGACCTTGGGCTTGTAGCCCACGGTCACTTCCAGGCCGGCGGGGTCCACGTCGGGCGGCAACAGTTGCGGCCGCAGGTACCAGGCGTCGGCCACGTCCTTGACCGACACCGACTTGCCGCCGGCTTCCAGCCGGTCGCCGTTCCAGGCCACGCTGGCGGGGTCGGCCTGCAGCAGGTGCGCGCCGATATGCGTGAGCCGCGGCAGCAGGCGCTTGCAGGCCTGCGACACCGCGCCGCCGGACATCACCAGCGAACGCGAGGCGTAGGTGCCGGTGGAGAACGGCGTCTGCCCGGTGTCGCCATGCAGCAGCTTGATGCTGGCCACGTCCACGCCCAGGATCTCGTTGGCGATCTGGGCGAAGGTGGTCTCCATGCCCTGTCCGTGCGAATGCACGCCGACCCGCAGTTCCAGCCCGCCGTCCGGCGTGACCCGCGCGGTGGCTTGGTCAAAACCTGGAATCACCGGCGTGCCCCAGGCCGCGAACACCGAGGTGCCATGCGCGGCCTGCTCCGTGTAGGTCGCCAGGCCCACGCCGATGAGGCGGCCATCGGCTTCGCCTTGGCGCTGGCGCTCGCGGATGGCGTCGACCCCTATCATGTCCATGGCCTGTTGCAGGCTGGCGGGATAGTCGCCGCTGTCCAGGTGCTTGCCGGTCACGTTGACGTAGGGCATCTGTTCGCCCTGCACCAGGTTTTCCTGCCGAATTTCCCAGGGCTCGCGTCCGACCTCGCGGGCGATCGCGTCCATCGTCAGTTCCATGGCGAAGCACACGCCCGTGCGCGCCACGCCGCGGTAAGGCACGAAGCCCGGCTTGTTGGTGGCCACCGCCCGCGTCACGCAGCGATAGCCCTTGAATGCGTACGGCCCCGGCAGATTGCCGATGGCCTGCCCCGGTTCCAGGCCGATGGTGAACGGCCAGACCGAATAGGCGCCGCCGTCGATGGTGATCTTGGCGTCCAGCGCCAGCAGCTTGCCGCGGCGGTCGGCGTAGGCCACCATTTCATAATGGTGCTCGCGCGAATTGGCGCCTGCGGTCAAGTGTTCGCGGCGGTCCTCGATGAAGCGGAACGGCTTCTTGAAGGTCTTGGCCAGCCAGGCCACGCACAGTTCTTCCTGCTGCAGCACGCATTTGTAGCCAAAGGCCCCGCCCACGTCCGGTGACACCACCCGCACCCGGCCCTGCTCCAGGTCCAGGCACTGGGCCAGCACGCTGCGGATCATGTGCGGCACCTGGGTCGCGCTGACCACCACCAGCTGGTCGGCCTGGTGGTCCCAGTAGGCCAGCACCGCCTTGCCCTCCATCGGCACCATGCACTGGCGCGACAGGTCGATCTTGCGGCGCACGACCACGTCGGCCTGCGCCGCAAGCTCGTCGAACTGCTTGTCGACGTTAAGCGTGACGAAGACGTTGTCGCGCCACTGCTCGTGCACGAAATCGCCCTGGGCGGCCTGGGCGCTGGCCACGTCCGCGTACACGGGCAGGTCGTCATAGTCGACCTCGATCAGCTCGGCATAGTCCTCGGCCTCGGCCCGGGTCGGCGCAAACACCATGGCCACGGGCTCGCCCACGAAGCGGACCTTGCCCGAGGCCAGCGGCGGCTGGGCCGAGACCTGGTAGCTGGGCAGCGTGGAATCCGCCACGATGTCGCGCGCATCGGCCATGGCCTGACGCACAAACGCCTTGTCCGCGATCTGCTCGGCCACGCGCACCGAGGCGATGCGCGCATGCGCCAGCGGACTGCGCAGGAAGGCCACCTCGCAAAGCCCGGGCATGGCCATGTCGGCCACGAAATTGCCCTTGCCGTGCAGATGGCGCGCGTCCTCCTTGCGCGGCACCCGCGCGCCCACCCCTTGCGGCTTGCCTGGCCGGCCGTGCGTATCGGCGTTTGCTGTCGTCATGACTACCCTCTATCTCCTGCTTGTTACTTGGCCTGGGCCTTCGCCACGGCGGCGAAGGTGTAGTTGTCCAGCGGGCTTTCCGCCACACGGAACCAGCCGGCCTGCTCGGCCTGGAATTTCTTCCAGTCGGGAAAGATCGCGGCGAAGTCCGGGTTCTTGGCCGAGAGTTCGGTCCACAGTTCCTGCGAGGCGTTGTAGGCCGCGTCCATCACTTCCTTGGGGAAGAAGCTGACCTTGGCGCCGCCGGCGATCAGCTTGCGCAGCGCCAGCGGATTGCGCGCATCGTAGTGGGCCAGCATGCGCATGGTCTGCTCGCCCGCGGCCGCCTCGAACGCGGCCTGATAGGCCGGCGGCAAGGCTTCCCACGCCTTGTCGTGCACCATGCTGGTGATCGAGGCGCTGCCTTCGAACCAGCCCGGCGAGTAGTAGTACGGCGCGACCTTGTTGAAGCCCAGCTTCTCGTCGTCGTAGGGGCCGATCCACTCGGCCGCGTCGATGGTGCCCTTTTCCAGCGCAGGATAGATATCGCCCGGCGGAATCTGCTGCGGCACCGCGCCCAGCTTGGACAGCACCATGCCGC
>JALDYL010000109.1:0-16021 GCA_032153965.1 Achromobacter sp.
GCCGCGCTCGCGCCCGCCGCAGGCGCCGGCGCGTCCGGCGTTGCCGCCCGCGGCAGGCCCGCGTCCCGCCGCGCCCAATTTCGATGCCGCGACCCTGGGCGCGCTGGCGCGCGCCGTGCACCTGTCGGATGCGGGCGTGTCCATCCTGCTGCAGGGTGAAACCGGCGTGGGCAAGGAAGTGTTCGCGCGTCAGCTGCATGCGCGCAGCCAGCGCGCGTCGGGGCCCTTCGTGGCGGTGAACTGCGCGGCCTTGCCTGAAAGCCTGATCGAATCCGAACTGTTCGGCTACGAAGACGGCGCCTTCACCGGCGCGCGGCGCCAGGGCAGCAAGGGGTTGCTGCGCCAGGCGCACGGCGGCGTGCTGTTCCTGGACGAGATCGGCGATATGCCGCTGATGCTGCAATCGCGCCTGTTGCGCGTGCTGCAGACGCGCGAAGTGTCGCCGCTGGGCGCGGCGCGGCCGGTGTCCGTGGACTTCGCGCTGGTGTGCGCGACGCACCGGCCGCTGGCGCACGAAGGGCCGGATGCGCCGGTGCGCCCGGACCTGTATTTCCGCATCGCCGAGTACACCGTCACGCTGGAGCCGCTACGCGCGCGCGCCGACCGCCTGGAATTGCTGCGCGGCCTGTGGGCGGCGCAAGGCGCGGGGCCGGTCCTGCCGCCCGATATCGAAGCCATCCTGACCGCCTATTCCTGGCCCGGCAACTACCGGCAGCTGGTGGCCGTGCTGCGCACGCTGCACGTGCTGGCGGGGCCGGCGGGCGTGGTCGATGCCGACATGCTGCCCGCCGACATCCGCGGCGCGGCGTCTGCACCGCAACCCGCAGGCGCCGACGCTGATCCGGCAAATCTGCAGGCCATGACGGACGCCGCGATCCACAACGCCCTGGCCGCCCACGGCGGCAATGTCAGCCGTGCGGCGCGCGCGCTGGGCGTGCACCGCAGCACGCTGTATCGCCGCTTGCCGCGTCCGGCCTAGCTCGATTTTCCGTTTCCTGCGCGCGCCGTTGCGGCGGCGCGCGGGCGTTTGCCGCGTGCGCGCAGGGCGTGCACAAAAACTATCTTTTGAAGATAAGTTAACTATCCCAGCGCACGGCAAGAACTGCTTACGATGCCCGCATCCCCTTCAACCCAGGTGATGACATGGCAAGCAACGAGCTGTTCTACGACGACTTCGAAATAGGCCGTCTCTTTCCTCCCAGCCGCTACAGCATCGGCGCCGCGGACAGCGACGCGTTCATCGGCACCTTCGAACATTCTCCGGTCCTCGACGGCAACGGCCGCGCCGTATTGCGGCAAGGCGGCGGCGCGCCCGTGCGCAGCGTGCACCCGGTCCTGGTCGGCAGTTTCCAACCGCAGCACGCGGCCTTCGCCTGGCCGACAGGCGTGCTGCACGCCCGCGAGAAAGTCCGCCTGCTGGCGCCCGTGTATCCGGGCGAGGAGCTGGAGGCCTGCGTGCTGGTGAAGGACAAGTACCTGAAGAACGACAAACGCTTCGTGGTGCTGGAGATCACCGTCCGCAAGCTGGAAAACGCGCGCGTCGCCCTGGTGGCGGAGCGCAGCCTGGTTTGGCCCAACTGAGGAGGCCCGCATGGAATTCAAGGTAGGCGACACGTTCCGTTGCGCCGCGCGCGGCGTGGGGCAGGAAGACATCAACCGCTTCGGCGCCTTGCACGGCACCACCGGCCGGACGCACACCGATCCGGAGTACGCGCGCAACAGCGTCTTTGGCGGCGTCATCGTACAGGGGGCGCTGGTGATGGCGCCGGTGCTGGACATGATGGCCGACCTGCTCGGCGATGCGCGGTTCGATGGCTGCGAGATCGAGGCGAAGTTCGTGGCGTTCACGCGGCCGGGAGATGCGGTGAACGTGGAATTCGAAGTGATCCGCAACGAGCCCGGATGGCTGGAGCTGGCGTATGCCTGCGCGCTGCCTGACGGAAAGAAGGTGCAGGTGGGAACCATCACCCGCCGCTGCGGCTGAACGCTGGCCGCAACACAAAACAAGCATAAGGAGACAATCTTGAAACGCATCCTGCAAAGCCTGGTCCTTTCCTGCGCGGCCCTGAGCGCGACGGTCGCACTGGCCGCACCGTATCCCGACAAGCCCATCCGCATGATCGTGCCCGCCGCGGCCGGCGGCGCCGCCGATACGCTGGCGCGCATGTTGGGCCGCGGACTGACGGAGAAATTCGGCCAGCCCGTCGTCATCGAGAACAAACCCGGCGCGGCCGCCATCGTGGGCATGTCCGCCATCGCCAAGGCGCCCGCCGACGGCTACACCCTGGGCATGACCTTCTCGGGGGCGATGTCCATCAATCCTTCGCTCTACCAGCAACTGCCGTACGACCCCGTGAAGGACTTCGCGCCCATCACCATCGTGGCGGTATCGCCCCTGGTCATTGCCGTCAGTCCCAAGCTCGGGCCGAAGTCGCTGGGCGAATTCCTGGCCCTGGCGAAGAAGGACCCCGGAAAACTGACTTTCGGGTCGGCCGGCACGGGATCGACGCAGCATCTGTCCATGGAGCTGCTCAAGTCGACCGCGGGCGTGGACATGCTGCACGTGCCTTACAAGGGGAGTTCCGCGGCGCTGGTCGACGTGCAGTCGGGCTTGATCTCCGCCGTCAGCGACAACGCGATCACGCTGGTGCCGCTGATCCAGTCGGGGCAATTGGTGCCCCTGGCGGTGGAAACCGCACAGCGGATTCAGTCGTTGCCGCAGGTGCCCACCGTGGCCGAATCCGGTTATCCGGCATTCCAGGCGGCAGGCTGGTATGGGCTGCTGGCGCCCGCCGGCACGCCGCAGCCCATCGTGGCGCAGCTCAACGCGGCGCTGCGCGAGATGGTGGCCAAGCCCGACTTCACGCAATGGCTGCGGCAACAGGGCATGGAGCCGCAGACCGATACGCCCGAGGGCTTCGGACGCTACATCGGTCAGGAAAAGGACAAGTGGGCCCAGGTCATCAAGACGGCCAAGGTGCCGCTGCAGGAATCGCGCTGAACACCGGCGGCGAGGCCGCCATCACTCCAGGACAACCATGCAAGCCGTAACTTCCACGCTTAGCGGAAACATCCGCGTCATCGTCATCGACAATCCTCCGGTCAACGCCACGTCCCAGGCGGTGCGCGCCGGCCTGCTGCAAGCCATGGCGCAGGCGGCGGGCGATGACGAAACCCGCGCCATCGTCATCGCCTGCGCCGGCTCCACCTTCGTGGCCGGCGCCGATATCAAGGAGTTCGGCAAGCCGCCGCTGGACCCGCATCTGTCGGAGGTGATCAACGCCATCGAATCCAGCGCCAAGCCCGTGGTCGCCGCGATCCACGGTTCCGCGCTGGGCGGAGGGCTGGAACTGGCCCTTGGCTGCCATTACCGGGTGGTGGACGGGCAGGCCCGCCTGGGCCTGCCTGAGTCCACCCTGGGCATCATCCCCGGGGCTGGCGGCATTCCTCGGCTGTTGCGCCTGGCGGGCGTCGACAAGGCGCTGGACATGGCTGGGGGCGGCAAACCGATAGGCGCCGCAGACGCGCTGGCAGCAGGCGTGGCTGACGCGCTGGCGCAGGAAGATGTCAGGGCCGCCGCCGTTGCGTTCGCGCAGCGCCTGGTGGCGGAGGGCGGCGCCGTGCGGCGCACGCGCGAGTTGCCGGCGCCGGCCTGCGAACCGCAGGTGTTCGAGGCCGCGCGCGCCAGGTTCCAGGCCAGCCATCGGGGCCAGCTGGCGCCGCAGGCTTGCGTCGACGTGGCCGTGCGCAGCGTTGCCTCGGACTTCGAAGACAGCGTGGCCTATGGCCGTGAGCGTTTCCGGGAACTGGTGGCGTCACCCCAGGCGCAGGCCTTGCGCCACGCCTTCTTCGCCGAGCGGATCGCGACCAAGCCCGCCGGCCTGTCCGCCGAGGACGCGGCGCCGGTGCGCCGGGCGGGTGTGGTCGGCGCCGGCACGATGGGCACGGGTATCGCCATGTGTTTCCTGAACGCAGGCATTCCCGTCGTGCTGGTCGAGCAGAACGAAAAGGTGCTGGCGTCCAGCGTCGAGACCATAGGCAAGACCTACCGCAACGACGTGGCGAAGGGCCGTATCACCGAAGCCACGCAGCGCGCGCGCTGCGGCGCGCTGACGCCGACGCTGCAATACGAGCCGCTGCGCGACTGCGACCTCGTGGTGGAGGCCGTCTTCGAGGACATGGACGTCAAGCGGCAGGTGCTGGCCAGCATCGAAGAGAACTTGCGGCCGGATGCGCTGATCGCCACCAATACCTCGTTCCTGGATATCGATGCGTTGGCAGCGGGCCTGAGCCGTCCGGAGAACGTCGTCGGCATGCATTTCTTCAGCCCCGCCCACATCATGAAACTGCTGGAGAACGTGCGCGGCGCGCGCAGTTCGCCGCGTGCGCTGGCCACGAGCCAGGCCTTGGGCAAGCGCTTGGGCAAGGTTGCGGTCATGGTGGGAGTGTCCGATGGCTTCGTCGGCAACCGCATGCTGGCGCGACGTACCCGCGAGTGCTACTTCATGCTGGAGGAAGGCGCGCTGCCCGAGCAGATCGACCGTGTGCTGTGCGAGTTCGGCTTCCCGATGGGGCAATTCCAGCTGAACGACCTGGCGGGCCTGGACGTTGCCTGGCGCAACCGCCAAAGCCGGCTGGACCGTTTGAGCCCGCGCGAGGTGGCCTGCAATATCCTCGACGAAATCGTCGCGGCGGGGCGGCTGGGGCAGAAGACCGGCGCGGGGTTCTATACCTATGACGCGCAGCGCAAACGTTCGGCGGACCCCGCCATTTCCGAACTGATCTTGCGCAACGCGGAACGGCGCGGCATCAGGCGGCGCGAGATTTCCGACGAAGAGATCCTGGAACGCTGCCTCTACGCCATGATCAACGAAGGGGCGCTGATCCTGGAGGAAGGCGTCGCCAGCCGGCCGGAGGACATCGACACCATCTGGCTCAACGGCTACGGCTTTCCCCGGTTCCGCGGCGGCCCGATGTTCCATGCGGACCGGATCGGCGCGTCCCGCATCTGCGAACGCATCCGCCATTACGCCAGCCAGGCAGGCGAGCAGTACTGGACGCCCGCGCCACTGCTGCTTGCCCAGGCGCGCGATGGCGGCGCCTTCCATGCCCGCTGAGGTTTTTCCTTCCCTCATTCACGTACACACATCCTATGTCTAACAGAGAACCTCCGCTTAGCGGCATCAGCGTGCTGGACATGACCCGCATCATGGCGGGTCCCTGGTGCACGCAGAACCTTGCCGACCTGGGCGCCGAAGTGCTGAAGATCGAGCGCCCGCTGTCGGGCGATGACACCCGGGGCTGGGGGCCGCCCAACCTGATGGACGCCGAAGGCCGGCGCACGCAGGAGTCGGCCTATTACCTGGCCGCCAACCGCAACAAGAAGTCCTTGGCGCTGGACATCGCAACCCAGGCCGGCGCGGACGCGGTGCGCCGGCTGGCAGCCGGGTGCGACATCTTCGTCGAGAATTTCAAGGTGGGCGGCCTGCGCAAGTACGGCCTGGACTACGCCAGCCTGCGGGAGCTGAACCCGCGCCTCATCTATTGCTCCATCACGGGTTTCGGCCAGGATGGGCCCTATGCGGAAAAGCCCGGCTACGACTTCGTGATCCAGGCGCTGGGCGGACTGATGAGCATCACCGGTGAAAAGGACGCGCTGCCCGGCGGCGGTCCGCAGAAGGCCGGCAATGCCGCCGCCGACCTGATGGCGGGCATGTACGCCACCAGCGCCATCCTTGCGGCGCTGCATGAGCGCAGCCGCAGCGGCCAGGGCCAGCACATCGATATCTCCATGCTGGATTGCCAGGTGGCGGCGCTGGGTGTGCAGAACTTCAACTATTTCCTGTCTGGCGAGGTGCCGCGGCGCGAGGGCAACGCTCACGTCAACCTGGCGCCCTACCAGGTGTTCGAGGCCGCGGATGGCTACGTGGTGCTGGGAGTCGGCAACGACAGCCAGTTCCAGAAGTTCTGCTTGGCCGCGGGACGCCCGGATCTGGCCGAGGACGAGCGCTATCGGACCAACACCGGACGCGTGCTCGGCAAAGGCACGCTCATCCCCGATCTGGAGCGGCTGTTCCGCACGCGCGGCCGCGACGAATGGGTTGGCCTGCTGGATGCCGCGGGCGTGCCGGTGGGCGTGATCAATGATATCGCCCAGGTCCATCAGGATCCGCAGGTGCGGGCGCGAGGCCTGAAGTTCTCGCTGCCGCATCCGGTTTGCGGCAGCGTGCCGCAGGTCCGCAGTCCGATGCGTTTCTCGGGCAGTCCGGTCGCCTACCGCAATGCGGCACCCTTGCTGGGCGCCGACACCCAGAGCGTCCTGAGCGCCAGGCTCGGATGCACCGAAGCAGAAATCGTGGCGCTGCAGCAGCCCGCGAGCCACGGAGAATCATGATGAGCAGCGCAGCAACCGCCAACACCGGGACGCAGAAGCAGTACTTCGACCATCTGGCGCAGGGGCGCTTCCTGATCCAGCGCTGCGCGGATTGCGCGCGCCATGTGTTCCATCCACGCGAGATCTGTCCGCATTGCGGCAAGGACGCGCTGGCCTGGGTCGCGCCAGCGGGACGGGCCGTCGTCTACAGCTGCACCACTGTCGCGCGCAAGCCCGAGGCCGGCGGCGACTACAACGTTTCGCTGATCGATCTGGAGGAAGGCGTGCGGATGATGTCCAACGTCGTGGGCATGCCGCCTGACCAGGTGCGCATCGGCATGGCAGTACGGGCCGTGATCGGCGAGCGCGACGGCGCTGCCGCCGTACTGTTCGAGGGAGCGGCGCAATGAACTACCGGCAACTGCGGGGCAAGACGGTTATCGCCGGCGTCGGCCATTTCGGCCTGGGCCAGGCGCCGGGCTATACGGACATGGAGCTGCTGGTGCGGGCCGCCCACGCGGCGGTGCGCGACGCGGGCCTGGAGATGCGCGACATCGACGGCATTGCGACGTCCAGCGTGGCGGCCAGCATGTGGCCGATGTCCGTCATCGAAACCCTGGGCATCCGTCCCACCTATATCGACGGCACCTGCCTGGGCGGCTCCAGCTTCATGTCCTACATCCTGGCCGCGGCCCATGCGCTGGATTCAGGGCAGTGCAACGCCGTGCTGGTCTGCTACGGCAGCGCGCAGAAGACGGCCGCCGTCGGGCGCTCGGCGATTGCGGCCACGCGCAAGGCGTTGGACCCCCAGCCCTACGAAATGCCATATGAACCCCTGAACCCGCCCAGCGCCTACGCGCTGGCCGCCAGGCGCCACATGCACGAGTTCGGCACCCGGCGCGAGGACCTGGCCGAAGTCGCGGTGGCGGCGCGCCGCTGGGCGCAGCTCAATCCCGAGGCATATTCGCGCGATCCGCTATCGATCGATGAGGTACTGAGCGCCCGCAGGGTGTCGGATCCGCTGACGGTCCGCGATTGCTGCCTGGTGACGGATGGCGCGGGCGCCTTCGTGATGACGCGGGCGGACCGGGCGCGGGATCTGCCGCAGCCGCCCGCCTACATCCTGGGCAGCGCGACTGCGGTGTGGAACCGCCAGATATCCGCGATGGAGGACCTGACCACCACCGCGGCGCGCCAGTCGGGCGCGCTGGCGTTCGAGATGGCCGGGTACCGCCCGGCCGACATCGACGTGGCGCAGCTGTACGACGCCTTCACCATCAACACCATCCTGTTCCTGGAAGACCTGGGATTCTGCGCCAAGGGAGAGGGCGGAGCCTTCGTGCGCGACGGCGGCATCGCCCCGGGCGGCAGGCTGCCGGTGAACACGAACGGGGGCGGGCTGTCCTGCGTGCACCCGGGCATGTACGGGGTGTTCCTGGTGATCGAAGCGGTGCGCCAGCTGCGCGGCCAGGCGGGCGAGCGGCAGGTCCGGGATGCCCGTCTGGCGCTGGCGCACGGCAACGGCGGCACGCTGTCCAGCCAGTCCACGGTCATCCTGGGCGCCGAGGGGACCTGCTGAGACTCCGTTTTAAGCGGTCCGTGCGATCTCGTAGATTTCCTCGATCAGCGCCGCGCGGACCGATTGCCGGTTCCATAGCAGGCCGACGCTGCGGAAGTGCTCGTCGTCCGGCAGGGGGATCTTGCGCAGCCCGGAGTCCGGGCGCAGCTCGCCGGCGCCGTCCGGCACCAGGGACACGCCCAGTCCCTGGCCCACCAGCAGCGCGATGACCTCGATGGACGCCGTTTCGATACGTATCTTGGGCCGTATGCTGTGCTGGCGGAAGTAGTTGGCGGCGAGCTGTCCGCCCCACAGTTTGCGGTCGTAGCAGATCAGCGGATTTGCGCGCAGCAGCTGGTGGGGATCCGTTTCGGTCAGCGAGGCGGGCGCCAGCACCACCAGCGGCTCGTCGCGCACCCGCCGCCATTCCAGGTTCTTGGGCATCTGGAACTGCGGCTGCAGTATCAGCGCCGCGTCCATCTCGCCGTCGCAGATCTTGCTGTAGAGATTCACGGAATAGCCTTTAACCAGGCTGATTTCCAGGTTGGGATGCCGGTCGATGAGCCGCGCCAGCAGCGTGGGCATCAACGTGGTCATGGCCGAATCGAACGCGCCGAGGGTGAGGTGGCCGAACACCACCGGCCCCTGGGACGCCGCCTTCAGGTTGCGTACCTCTTCCATGACGTGCTTGGCCTGCGCCAGGATCTGCGCGCCTTCGACCGTGGGTTTGACGGTGCGGCCGGAACGCACCACCAGCTTGAAGCCGAGCTCGTCCTCGACCTTCTTGATGCGCTGATTGACCGCCGCCGGCGTCAGGCCGTTCTTGCGCGCGACCTCGGCGATCGAACCCTGCTCGATGACCTGGATGAAATTGAGCAGGAAGGTGGTGTCCATGGGCTCCCGGGCAGGTGGTCAGCCCATCAGGCGCGCAAGTTCCGCGCCCGGATCCTTGGCGCGCATGAAGGCTTCGCCCACCAGGAAGGCGTTGACCTTGTGCTGGCGCATCAGCTGCACGTCTTCCGGCTTGAGGATGCCGCTTTCGGTCACGACGCGCTTGCCCGCGGGGATCTGGGGCAGCAGGTCCAGGGTGTTCGACAGGCTGGTCTCGAAGGTGCGCAGGTTGCGGTTGTTGATGCCGAGCAGCGGCGTTTTCATGTTCAGCGCGACCTCCAGCTCCTTGGCGTCATGCACTTCCACCAGCACGTCCATGCCCAGATCCATCGCCAGCGTTTCATAGTCGCGCAGTTGCGCCGGGCTGAGCGCGGCCACGATCAGCAGCACGCAGTCCGCGCCCATGGCGCGCGCGGCGATGATCTGGTACGGGTCGATCACGAAGTCCTTGCGCAGCACCGGTAGCGAGCAGGCGGCGCGCGCCTGGCGCAGATGGTCGTGGGAACCCTGGAAGAACTGTACGTCGGTCAGCACCGACAGGCAGGCCGCGCCGTGCACCGCATAGGTGGCGGCGATTTCCGGGGGATTGAAGGGGTCGCGCAGCACGCCCTTGGACGGCGAGGCCTTCTTGATTTCGGCGATGACGCCGGGCTTGCCTTGCGCAATCTTGTCTTCGATGGCTTGGGCAAAGCCCCGCACGTCTTGCCGCGCCTGCGCCTCGCGCAGGACTTCGGCTTCGCTGCGCATCTGGCGAGCGGCGGCGACTTCCTCGGCCTTGACGGCGAGGATCTTCGCGAGAATATCGTTCATTTCAGGAATTTCCGGGTATATGCGCAGAATTCTTCCAGCTTGGCTCGCGCCGCGCCGGTGGAGATAAGTTCAAATGCTAGAGCCAATGCCTCTGGAATGGAATCGGCCTTATTGCCAGCATAGATGGCGAGTCCCGCATTGAGCGCGACGATGTCGCGGGCGGTGCCCTCGACATTTTCGAGCGCCTCTATGACAAGCTCGCGCGATTGTTCGCGATTGGACACCTTGATGCTCCGGTTGGACATCATGGATAGCCCGTAGTCCTCGGGGTGGATCTCATATTCGAGGACTTTTCCGTCCTTGAGTTCCCCGACCAGGGTGGCGCCGCCCAGCGAGGCCTCGTCCATGCCGTCCTTGCCATGCACCACCAGCACGTGGCGCGAACCCAGGCGTTCCAGCACGCGCACCTGGATGCCGACCAGGTCGGGATGGAACACACCCATCAGCTGGTTGGCGGCGCCGGCCGGATTGGTCAGCGGGCCCAGGATGTTGAAGATCGTGCGCACGCCCAGCTCCTTGCGCACGGCGGCCACGTTCTTCATGGCGCCATGGTGGGCGGGCGCGAACATGAAGCCGATGCCGGTGGCCTGGATGCACTCGGCCACCTGCTCGGGCGTCAGCACCAGGTTGGCGCCCAGCGCTTCCAGCACGTCGGCGCTGCCGCTGGACGACGAGGCGCTGCGGTTGCCGTGCTTGGCGATCGGCACGCCGGCCGCCGCCGCCACGAACATGGCGGTGGTGGAAATGTTGAAGGTGTGGCTGCCGTCGCCGCCGGTGCCGCACATGTCCAGCAGGTCGGCGGGGTTGGGCGTGACCACGGGCGTGGCGAACTCGCGCATGACCTGCGCGGCCGCGGTGATCTCGCCTATGGTCTCTTTCTTCACGCGCAGGCCCATCAGCAAGGCGCTTGCGATCTGCGGCGACATTTCGCCGCGCATCAGCATGCGCATGAGATGCAGCATTTCGTCGTGGAAAATTTCGCGGTGTTCAATGCAGCGCGTCAGCGCTTCGGCGGGGGAGATCGTCACGATGCGTCCTTCTTAGGCGAGGTTCAGGAAATTGCGGAGCAGGGCATGGCCGTGCTCGCTGAGCACCGACTCGGGATGGAACTGTACTCCGTATAGCGGCAGGGTCTTGTGGCGCACGCCCATGATGTCGCCGTCCGGCGCGGTCGCGGTCACGGCCAGGCAGTCGGGCAGGGTGGCGGGGTCTATGGTCAGCGAGTTGTAACGGATCACGGTGTACGGGGTGGGCAGGCCGGTGAAGAGGTCCGTGCCCGTGTGCGAGATCTGCACCGTCTTGCCGTGCATGATCTGCTGCGCGCGCACAATGTCGCCGCCGTAGGCCGCGCCGATGGCCTGATGGCCCAGGCATACGCCCAGGATGGGCTTCTTGCCGGCAAAGGTCTGGATCACGGGCACCGAGATGCCCGCCTCGGCCGGCGAGCAGGGGCCGGGCGACACGCAGATACGGTCCGGATTCATGGCGGCGATCTCTTCCAGCGTGATCTGGTCGTTGCGCGCCACGCGCACGTCCTCGCCCAGTTCACCGAAGTACTGCACCAGGTTGTAGGTGAAAGAGTCGTAGTTGTCGATCATCAACAGCATTTAATTCTCCTGTAGGGCCGCCCGGCGGCCCGGATATGTCCGGTGGGGGCGGGGCCTCAGATGGGCTCGTCCAGGCCGTGCTGCACCTGCTCGGCCGCGCGCAGCACCGCGCGGGCCTTGGCTTCGGTTTCGGCCCATTCGGCTTCGGGGTTGGAGTCGGCCACGATGCCGGCGGCGGCCTGCACGTACAGCGTGCCGTCCTTGATGACGCCGGTGCGGATGGCGATGGCCACGTCCATTTCGCCGCCGTAGCTCAGGTAGCCGGCCGCGCCGCCGTAGATGCCGCGGCGCACGGGCTCGAGTTCGTCGATGATCTTCATGGCCTCGACCTTGGGCGCGCCGGTCAGGGTGCCGGCGGGGAAGGAGGCGCGCAGCACGTCCATGCTGCTCATGCCCGGGTTCAGCGTGCCGGTGACGTTGGACACCAGGTGCATCACGTGCGAATAGCGTTCGATCACCATGGTGTCGCTGACCTTGACCGAGCCCACCTGGGCCACGCGGCCCACGTCGTTGCGCGCCAGGTCGATCAGCATCACGTGCTCGGCCACTTCCTTGGGATCGGCCTTCAGTTCGGCGGCCAGGGCGGCGTCTTCCTCGGGCGTGCCGCCGCGCTTTCTGGTGCCGGCCAGCGGGCGGATCGTGATCTGCGACTTGGGCTCGCCGTTCTCCACCACGCGCTCCTGGCGCACCAGGATCTCCGGCGACGCGCCGACCACCTGGAAGTCGCCGAAATTCCAGAAGTACATGTAGGGGGAGGGATTGAGCGACCGCAGGGCGCGGTAGAGGGAGAGAGGGGAATCGCGGAAGGGCTTGGCGATGACCTGGCCGATCTGCACTTGCATCAGATCGCCGGCGGCGATGTGTTCCTTGGCGCGGTGCACGGCCGCCAGATAGTCTTCCTTCTTGAAGTCGCGCCGCTCTTCGGTCTGCATGCTGGCGTGGCTGTAGGGAATTTCCACGGGGCGTCGCAGGCGGGCGCGCAGATCGTGCAGGCGCTGCTGGGCGCGGCTGTAGGATTCGGGCTGGCTCGGGTCGGCGTAGACCATCAGGTAGATGCGGCCGGCCAGGTTGTCGACGATGACCAGCTCGTCCACGTGCATCAGCATCAGGTCGGGCGTGCCGCCTTCCATGCCGGCGGGGAACGGCTTGACCGCGGGGCCCAGGCAGGGCTCGATGTGGCGCACCGTGTCGTAGCCGAAGTAACCCGCCAGGCCGCCGCAGAAGCGCGGCATGCCGGGACGCAGGGCGACCTTGAAACGGCTCTGGTATTGCTCGATGAAGGCCAGCGGATCGCCGTCATGGGTCTCGGCAACCTTGCCGTCGTGCAGCACCTCGGTGCGGGTGCCGCTGGCGCGGATAACCGTGCGGGCCGGCAGGCCGATGAAGGAATAGCGGCCGAAGCGCTCGCCGCCCACCACCGATTCCATCAGGCAGGTCATGCGTCCGCCCTGGGGGCCGGCGTGCGCCAGCTTCAGGTAGATGCCCAGCGGGGTGTCCAGGTCGGCGTAGGTTTCGGCGACCAGCGGGATGCGGTTGTAGCCTTGTGCGGCGAGGGCCTTGAATTCGATTTCGGTCATGTCGGGTCTCGTGAGCGATTTTTGATTTGCTTTCAGACCGGGCGCACAACAAAAAAGCCCGGTCCAGGTGTCTGGTTCCGGGCTTGGCTCTGTGTTTACACAGTTACGGCACTAGGCGGCATACGCGTCCAGGGCCGGGAGGGATCATCGCCACCCGGAAGACAAACGCCACCAGCGCCACGAGGCGCCGAGCATTTGGTTCTGGATGGAAACGTTCATTGAGCTTTGTTCAGTATTGAATTCGCGGTGAGCCGCCGGGTGTTCAGGAGCCTGTTCTTGCCGCGTTCCGGTTTTGATTCCAGAGCGCGACCCACTGGGCGGCGGCGACTAGCGTGTCAACTATACCATCGACATCCAGCTCGCGCACGTCCCGGCCTTCGTTGTAACCGTAAGGCACAACCAGGACCTGGGTGCCGGCGCTGCGGCCGGCCTGGGCGTCATTGACGGAATCGCCGATGGTCACGGCTTCCTGCGCGGCGACGCCGAGCAGGTCGCAGGCATGCAAGACCTGGTCGGGATCCGGCTTGCGGCGCTCGCAGGTGTCGCCGCAGACCACGGCGTCGAAAAAGCCCGCCAGGCCCGTGCGCTGCAGCAGCGGCAGGGTGAACTCGGTGGGCTTGTTGGTCACCACCGCCAGTTTCAGGCCCTGCTCGCGCATGAGCTTCAGGCCTTCGATGACGCCGGGGTAGATCTGCGCTTTTTCACCGTTGGACAGGTGGTAGTGGCGATAGAAGGCGGCGCGGGCGACATCGAACTCCGCGGCGGTGGGATCGGCCGCGTCCAGGCTGCCGGCCAGGCTGCGGCGCACCAGGTTGTCCACGCCCTTGCCCACGAAGGTGGCCACCACGTCTTCGCGCAGCGGCGACATGCCCAGTTCCACGCGCATGGCGTTGGCGGCGAAGGCCAGGTCGGGGATGGAGTCCAGCAGGGTGCCGTCCAGGTCCAGCAGCGCGGCGCGAAAAGCGGTCATGTTGATTCTTCCTGGGGCTTAGACGGCGGTGGTTTCGCCGATGGCGATCTGTTCGCGCATGGACTTGATGATGCCGGCGTAGTCCGGCTTGCCGAAGATGGCGGAGCCGGCCACGAAGGTGTCGGCGCCGGCGCGGCGGATTTCAGCGATGTTGTCGATCTTCACGCCGCCGTCGACCTGCAGCACGATTTCCTGGCCGCCGGCCTGCATCCAGGCGTCGATCTTGGCGCGCGCCTCGCGCAGCTTGGTCAGCGCGCCGGGGATGAAGCTCTGGCCGCCGAAGCCCGGATTCACCGACATGATCAGGACCAGGTCGATCTTGTCCATCACGTAGTCCAGGTAGGACAGCGGGGTGGCGGGGTTGAACACCAGGCCGGCCTTACAGCCGTTTTCGCGGATCAGCGACAGCGTGCGGTCCACGTGGCGGCTGGCGTCCGGGTGGAAGCTGATGTAGTCGGCGCCGGCCTTGGCGAACATCGGCACCAGGTCGTCCACCGGCTCAACCATCAGATGCACGTCAATCGGCACTTGCACGTGGGGGCGGATCGCCGCGCACACCATCGGGCCGATGGTCAGATTGGGGACATAGTGGTTGTCCATCACGTCCACGTGGATCCAGTCGGCGCCGGCGGCGACGACGTTGCGGACTTCCTCGCCCAGGCGGGCGAAGTCGGCCGACAGGATGCTGGGGGTGATGCGGGTGGAAGCCTGTTGGGTAGACATGGTGTTCGGGATCGGGGAGGGCATAATGTGCCATTATTGCAGTTTGAGGCGCGGTACCGGGAATGGCCCGGCCCGGCGGGTCCGGGAATCGCGCCTTTTCCAGCGTCCGGCGCCGTACCACGGCCGCCCGCCAGCACCACACAGGGAAGGACTGTGAAACCTTACGACCTGAGCGTCTCTGTCTCTCCGCGCTTCGTGCCTGAACAGTCCGATCCCGGCGAGCAGCAATTCGTGTTCGCCTATACCGTCCGCATCACCAATACCGGCGAACATCCCGCCCAGGTGATCAGCCGCCACTGGATCATCACCGACGGCAACCAGCGCGTGCAGGAAGTGCGCGGGCTGGGCATCGTGGGGCAGCAGCCCTTGCTCGCGCCCGGCGAAACCTTCGAGTACACCAGCGGCTGTCCCCTGCCTACCCCGGTGGGCACGATGCGGGGCACCTACCATTGCGTCGGCGAGAACGGCATTCCGTTCGAAGTGCCGATCTCCGAATTCGTCCTGGCCATGCCGCGTACCCTGCATTGAATGGCCCGGCCATCCGTCGCACGTTTTTTCATTTGCTCATGAAGCGCATTCTCAGCCTGTCCGTGCTGTCCGTCTTGCTGGCGGCATGTTCCACCCCCTCCGATATCCCTCCCGACTCCGGCTCGACCGGCATCCCCGGCACGTCCACGCCGGCGGCTGACGGCCCCCTGGTGGTGCCGTCGCTGGCGTCCTTGCCGGATACCCCGCCGCGCGCGCTGGCGGGCAAGTTCAAGGCAGCCAACTGGTCCGAAATGCCGGGCTGGACCAACGACGACCTGTCGCGCTTCTGGCCCCTGTTCCTGCGTAATTGCCGCGGCCTAATGCGGCCGACCAGCGGCAACCTGGCCGCGCCCGCGCGCGCCACGCCGCGCGCCTGGCAACCGGTCTGCGCTGCCGCCGTGGATCCGGCCCGCGCGCCCGCCGCCGGCGATGGCGAGGGCGTGCGCCGCTTCCTTCAAACCTATCTGCAGCCCTGGCGCCTGAACGCGGCCGACGGCAAGCCGGCCGCCAATACCGTGACGGGCTATTACGAACCCCTGGTGCGCGGTTCGCGCCGCCAGGGCGGCAGCCACCAATGGCCGCTGTACACCGTGCCCGCGGACCTGCTGACCATCGACCTGGGCTCGATCTATCCGGAACTGGCGGGCAAGCGCGTGCGCGGCAAGCTGGACGGCAAGCGGGTGGTGCCCTATGACTCGCGCGCCGCCATCGAGTCCTCTGGCCGCCGCCCGCCCGTACTGGTGTGGGTGGACGACCCCGTCGACAATTTCTTCCTGCAGGTGCAGGGCTCGGGCCGGGTGCAACTGACCGACGGCCCCGATTCCGGCAAGACCATCCGCGTGGCCTATGCCGACCATAACGGCCAGCCCTACGCGTCCATCGGCCGCTGGCTGATAGACCGGGGCGAACTGTCCGCCGACCAGGCCTCGATGCAGAACATCCGCGCCTGGGCCCAGCGCAATCCCAAGCGCGTGCCGGAAATGC
>JALDYL010000377.1:0-3435 GCA_032153965.1 Achromobacter sp.
GCACTTCGCCCAGCGGATCGATGATGGCGCTGCCGCCGCGCATCAGCACGGTGTCGGGCGCGTCGCCCAGCGCGCATTCGAAGTCGTCGGGATAGGCGTCGCGGCGCAGGTGCTGGCAGGCCGTGAGGACATAGCAGCGGCCTTCCAGCGCGATATGGCGCATGCTGGGTATCCAGGAATCGCGGTCGTCGGCGGTCGGCGCGCAATACAGCGCCACGCCCTGACTGTACATGTACATGCGCAGCATGGGCATGTAGTTTTCCCAGCAGATGACGGCGCCGATCTTGCCGTAGGGCGTGTCGAAGACGGGCATGGTGGAGCCGTCGCCGAAGCCCCAGATCAGGCGTTCGCCAGCGGTGGGCATGAGCTTGCGGTGCTTGCCCGCCAGCCCTTCGCGGCCGTTGAAGTACAGCACGGTGCAGTACAGCGTGCCGCCGTCGGCCTCGATGCAGCCCATGACCACGAAGCTGTCGGTGTCGGCCGCGGCCTGGGCCACCAGCGCGACTTCCTCGCCGTCCAGCCGGATGGCCTGGCGGTGATAGCTGGCGAAGGCGTCGCGGCCTTCGGGCTTGCGCATGCCGATGGGCGCGCCGAAGGAGTTGCCCTTGGGATAGCCGCCCAGGAAGGCCTCGGGGAACACCAGCACGCGGGCGCCCTGCTCGGCCGCCTGGCGGATGAGCGATGCCGCCTTTTCGGCGCAGGCGACGCTGTCGGTGGGGATGGAGGCCGCCTGGATGACGGCAGCCTTGAAGCTCTGTTGCGTGGACATGTCTCTCCTTTTTCTCAGTGTGCCGCGTCTTCGTCGATGGCGCGGGCGCGGGTGTTCGGCAGGAACAGACTGCCGATGACGCCGACCACCGCGGTCACCACGACCGGATACATCAGGCCGCCAAAGATATTGCCGCTGGCCTGGGCCAGGTAGGTGGCGGTAAAGGGCACGATGCCGCCGAAGATGCCGGCGCCGATGTGGTACGGGAAGGATAGCGCCGTATAGCGGATGCGGGCCGGGAACAGTTCGACCAGATAGGACGCCACCGGGCCGTAGACCATGGCGACGACGGCCGTCATCAGCACCAGGATCAGAATGATGGTCGCGCGGTCGACGCGCGCGGGATCGGCGCGCTCCGGATAGCCGGCGGCCGTCAGCGCGCTGGTGTAGGCGGCGCGGTCAAAGCCGTTGACGGTCGTGCCGCCCACGCTCATGGCGATGCTCTGGCCGGGCAGCGGCGCGGCGTATTCGAAGTTGATGCCCTTGCCGACCAGGAATTTCTTGGCCTGCACGCAGACCTTCTTGTGGTCGGCATGGCTGCCTATCATGGCGGCCTGCAGCCCGAAGTCGCAGGCGCCGCCGCCGGTGTCGGCATGCACGCGCACCGGGGTGGTCTGCATGGCTTGCGCCAGGGCCGGGTTGCCCGCCTTGAGCAGCACTTCGAACATGGAGTGGTAGCCGATAGCGGCGACGAACAGGCCGACCATCATGATCCACTTGCGGCCGATGCGGTCCGACAGCCAGCCGAACAGCACGAAGGTCGGCGCGCCGATGATGAAGCCGATCAGGATCAGCGTGTAGACGCTGGTCTGGTCCAGCTGCACGGCCTGCTGCAGGAAGATCATGACGTAGAACTGGCCGGTGAAATAAGTGGCGCCCTGGCCGGCGGTGACGCCGATCAGCGCCAGCAGCACCAGCCGCAGGCTGGACCACTGGCCGAAGGTCTCCTTGACCGGATTCTTGGACAGGCGGTTCTGCTGCTTCATGCGCGTGAACACGGGCGACTCGTGCAGCTTGGCGCGCACGTAGATCGAAATCGCCAGCATCACGATCGACAGGATGAACGGCAGGCGCCAGCCCCACTGGCGGAAGTCCTCCGCGCTCATGGACGCCTGGGTGCACAGGATCACGATCAGGGACAGGATCAGGCCCGCCGACGAGGTGATCTGGATCCAGCCCGTCAGCAGCCCGCGGCGCTTGGGCTCGCAGTGTTCGGCCACGTAGATGACCGCGCCGCCGTATTCCCCGCCCACCGCCAGGCCCTGCACCACGCGCAGGGTCAGCAGCAGGATCCACGACAAGTGGCCGGCCGATTCATAGGTGGGCAGGCAGCCGATCAGCACGGTCGCGCCGCCCATCATCACCACGGTGATCAGGAAGGTGTACTTGCGGCCCAGCTTGTCGCCCAGGTAGCCGAACATCACCGCGCCCAGCGGCCGGATGATGAAGCCCACCGCCAGCGCGCCCAGCGCGGCCAGCAGCGCCACCGTGGGGTTGTCCTGCGGGAACAGCACCTGGCTCATGAAGACGGCCAGGGTCCCGTAGATGAAAAAGTCGTACCACTCGAACAAAGTGCCCAGGGTCGAGGCCACCACCACCTGGCGTTCCTCCTTCCTGCTGAGCGTCGGACCGGCGTCGATCCGCTGCATTGCCACATTCGCTTCCATGCCTGCTTTCCCCAATCGCTTTAGATTGATAATGCTGTAGTCATTAACTATTATCAAACCTAAATCAGAGCATGAAAAACTAGGGAAAACCCGGCGCGTCGGCCGTTGGGCCCTGGCGGAAGCGGTACGCCCCGCTGCTAAACTCCCGCCAGAAAATCAGTGGAGGCAGCAATGGCAAGGCCCGCCGGCAAGGTAGAAAAGAACGCGGAACAGGCGCCCGCCGCCGCGCGCAGGGGCATCCAGTCGATCGAAGTGGGGTTCCGGATCCTGGACGTCATCCGCCGGGCCGGCCGCCCCCTGCCCCTGAAGGAAATCGCCGACGCCTGTGAATTGACGGTGCCCAACGTCCACTACTACCTGGTGAGCTTCCAGAAGGTGGGCGTGGTGCAGCAGCACGCGGATACCGGCCACTACGGCCTGGGGCCCTACGCCCTGCGGCTGGGCCTGGCCGCCCTGGAGCAGTTCGACGTGTTCACCACCGCCCGGCCCATCATGGCCGAAGTGGCTGCGATCACGGGCCACACCGTGTTCCTGGGCGTGTGGGGCAACAAGGGCCCCACCATCGTCTACCGCGTCGAAGGCGCCCGCAGCCGCCCCCTGCTGGAACTGCGCGTGGGCAGCGTGCTGCCGCTGCTGTCCTCGGCGCTGGGCCGCAACTTCCTGGCCCACCTGCCGGAAGCCAGCACGCGCGAACTGCTGGAACAGGAAATGGCCTCGGCCGGTTCGGACGGATTCGGCGGCAAGTCCTACACGCAAAAAGACGTGCAGGCCATCCGCCAGGAAGTGCTCGAACACCATCTGAGCCGCTGCCGCGACGCGCTGCTGCCGCATTTCACATCGCTGTCGGCGCCCATATTCGACATGCTGGGCGAAATGAAGGCGGCCATCACCCTGATGGGACCGGTAGGCGCCATCGACGACGACCTGCAATCCGACACCGCGCGGCTGCTCAGCGAAAAAGCCCGCTCGATTTCGGCCACGGCGGGCTGGGTGGAGCCG
>JALDYL010000110.1:0-16007 GCA_032153965.1 Achromobacter sp.
GTGTCGCGCACGCAGTCGGCCAGGCGCGAGATCGGCACGCAGACGTCGGTGGTGCTGGCGCGGCAGCCGGGGCGCAGTTGCAGGCCGGCGAAGTAGGCGTTGTGGCGCGCGGTCCACAGGCGGCTGCGGTCTTCGGGGCGCTCGGCCCATTCGAAGTCCATGCCGCCGTGATCCGCCGTGATCGCCTGCACGGTTTCGGCCTGCTCCTGCACGCCGGCCGGGCTGCCGTGGAATTCGAATACCAGCAGCGGCGTTTCGCGCAGCGTCAGCTTGCTGTGCAGGTTCACCGCGCGCACGCTGGCCGCGTCCATGAATTCGACGCGCGCGATCGGCACGCCCATCTGGATGATTTCGATCACGCTCTGCACGGCCGCATCCAGCGTGGGGAAATTGCAGACCGCTGCCGACACGGCTTCAGGCTGGGGATACAGGCGCACCGTCACTTCGGTGATGATGCCCAGGGTGCCTTCGCTGCCCACGAAGATGCGCGTCAGGTCGTAACCGGCCGAGGACTTGCGGGCGCGGCCCGCGGTACGGACGATGCGCCCGTCCGCCGTCACCACGGTCAGCGACATGACGTTCTCGCGCATGGTGCCGTAGCGCACGGCGTTGGTGCCGGAGGCGCGCGTGGCCGCCATGCCGCCCAGGCTGGCGTCGGCGCCCGGATCGATCGGGAAGAACAGGCCGGTGTCGCGGATTTCCTCGTTGAGCTGCTTGCGCAGCACGCCCGCCTGCACGGTGGCGGTCAGGTCCTCGGCGTTGACAGCCAGCACCTTGTTCATCTGCGACAGGTCCAGGGTGATGCCGCCCTGGATTGCCAGGATGTGGCCTTCCAGCGACGAACCGGCGCCGTAGGGAATCAGGGGAACGCGATGCTCGTTGCACAGCTTGGCGATCTCGGCCACTTCCTCGGTCGTGTGCGCGAACACGACGGCGTCCGGCGGCATGGCCGGATAGGGAGATTCGTCGCGGCCATGGTGGTCGCGCATGGCGGCGGATTCGGACAGGCGGTCGCCAAAACGGGCGCGCAAGGCATCCAGACAGGCGGCCGGCACCGGACGGCGCAACGTTTCAGCGTGCAAGGGAGCGTTCATGGTCAGCGTGATCTCGGGTTCGTTAACCTGAATATTCTACGCCGCCGCAGGCGCCGCGCCGCAAACCGCCAAGCACTGGCGATCCGCGGCGCTACCGGGGCTTACTTGCCGGAAGTCAGAGCGACCCGGCGGCGTTCGCGCACGGCATGGGCCAAGCGGTCGAGCACGGCGACAGAGGCGTCCCAATCGATGCAGCCGTCGGTGATGCTCTGGCCGTAGACCAGCGGCGTGCCAGGTACCATGTCCTGACGGCCGCCCAGCAGATGGCTTTCGACCATGACGCCCACCAGGCGGCTGTCGCCCGCTTCCATCTGACGCGCCACGTCTTCGATGACCAGCGGCTGGTTCTCGGGCTTCTTGCTGCTGTTGGCGTGGCTGGCGTCGATCATGATGCGCTGCGCCAGACCGGCCTTGGACATGTCCTGGCAAGCAGCATCGATGCTGGCCGCGTCGTAGTTCGGCGTCTTGCCGCCGCGCAGGATGACATGGCAGTCCTCGTTGCCGGCCGTCGACACAATGGCGGAATGGCCGCCCTTGGTCACCGACAGGAAATGGTGCGGCTGCGACGCCGCCTTGATCGCGTCCACCGCGATCTTCACGTTGCCGTCGGTACCGTTCTTGAACCCCACCGGACACGACAGTCCCGAAGCCAGTTCGCGATGCACCTGGCTTTCCGTCGTCCGAGCCCCAATCGCCCCCCAGGAGACCAGATCCGCGATGTACTGCGGCGTAATCATGTCCAGGAACTCGCAACCCGCCGGCAGTCCCAGGCTGTTGATATCCAGCAGCAGTTCGCGGGCGACGCGCACGCCCTTGTTGATGTCGAAGCTGCCATCCAGATCCGGATCGTTGATCAGGCCCTTCCAGCCCACCGTGGTGCGCGGCTTCTCGAAGTACACACGCATCACGATTTCCAGGTCGGCGCTCAGCCGGTCGCGCACGGGCTTCAGGCGCTTCGCATATTCGATGGCCGCGCGGGTGTCATGGATCGAGCAGGGACCGATCACGACGATCATCCGGTCATCCATGCCGTGCAGGATGCGGTGCATCCCCTGGCGGGCCGCGAACACCGTGTCGGACGCCTCCTTGGTGCAGGCGAACTCGCGCATGACATGCGCGGGCGGGTTCAGCTCTTTGATTTCTCGAATGCGAAGGTCGTCGGTATTGTGTGACACGGTACTGCTCCTGGGTTGCCCGCCACGGGGATGTTCCCGAGTAGGTTTTCCTCAACTGGCGGCGCAAAAAAAGCCGCCAGTTCGCTGGCGGCTTTTTTGGGGGGATTCTTTCCAAACTTCAGATTGAGCGCGTCCCTTCCTCCGCCAGCGGCTTCAGAAAACCATAAAAATAAAAATAAAAGGCGGGGGACGCGAATTTCATGGGGATTGACTCTAGCACAATTTTTTTGGGCCGTCACCAGCGTTTTTCAGGTCAGGCGGTACCGCCGACCGTTAGGCCTTCCATGCGGACCGTAGGCATGCCCACGCCCACGGGGACGCTCTGGCCGTCCTTGCCGCAGGTGCCCACGCCCGAATCCAGCTGCAGGTCGTTGCCGATCATGGTGACGCGGGTCATGGCGTCCGGACCGTTGCCGATCAGGGTGGCGCCCTTGACCGGATAGGTCACCTTGCCGTTTTCGATCATGTAGGCTTCGGACGCCGAGAACACGAACTTGCCGTTAGTGATGTCGACCTGGCCACCGCCGAAGTTGACCGCGTACAGCCCGCGCTTGACGGACGACACGATTTCCTCGGCCGGCTTGTCGCCCGCCAGCATGTAGGTATTGGTCATGCGCGGCATGGGCAGGTGCGCGAACGATTCGCGCCGGCCGTTGCCGGTGGCGGCGGTCTTCATGAGGCGCGCGTTCAGCGTGTCCTGCATGTAGCCGCGCAGGATGCCGTCCTCGATCAGCACGTTGCGCTGGGTGGCATTGCCTTCGTCGTCGATGTTGAGCGAACCGCGGCGATCCGGGATCGTGCCGTCATCCACCACCGTCACGCCCTTGGAGGCCACGCGCTCGCCGATGCGGCCGGAGAACACGCTGGAACCCTTGCGGTTGAAATCGCCTTCCAGGCCATGGCCGACGGCTTCGTGCAGCAGGATGCCGGGCCAGCCGGACCCCAGCACGACGGTCATTTCGCCGGCCGGCGCCGGGCGCGCCTCGAGGTTCACCATGGCTTCGTGCACCGCGCGCTCGACATAGCCCTGCAGCATTTCGTCCGTGAAATAGGCCAGGCCCAGACGGCCGCCGCCGCCGGCGTGGCCCATCTCGCGGCGGCCATTGCGCTCGGCAATGACGGTCAGAGACAGGCGCACCAGCGGGCGCACGTCGGCGGCCAGGCGGCCGTCGCTGCCGGCCACCAGCACCACGTCATATTCAGCGCCCAGGCCCGCCATGACCTGGATCACGTGCGGATCGCGCGCGCGCGCCATGCGCTCCACGCGTTCGAGCAGGGCGACTTTCTCGGGGGCGCTCAACGTCGCCACCGGATCGATGTCGGCATACAGGCTGCGGCCGATCTCGGCTTCGACCTGGGCCGCCACCTTGACCTTGCCGGCGCCGCGGCGCGCGATGCCGCGCACGGCATGCGCCGACGACAACAGCGCTTCAGGCGACAGCGAATCGGAATAGGCAAAAGCGGTTTTCTCGCCGCTGACCGCGCGCACGCCGACGCCCTGGCTGATCGAAAAACTGCCGGTCTTGACGATGCCCTCTTCCAGGCTCCAGCCCTCGCTGCGCGTGTACTGGAAGTACAGATCGGCGTAGTCGACCTTGTGCGTGAAGATTTCTCCCAGCGCACGCGCCATGTCCGCCTCGGTCAGGCCCCAGGGGTCGAGCAGCAGGGATTTGGCGGTGGCGAGGGAAGCAATGGCGGGATCGATGATTTTCATGGGGCTCTGTACAGGAAGCGGCGGCGCGCAGGCGCGCACTCGCGGCGATACTTGAGATCATATCGTAACGCTGGCGGGGCCCGGCCGTCGCGCAAGTTCCCTGACAGAAAGGATTCCCCTGGGAAACACCCTGGCAGCGAAAAATGCCACGGGCATTATCCATGGAGCATGAATGGGGCCGAAATATTACATATCAAGTTAAGAGGACGAGCCCAAACAAGGTCAGATGCGCCCCTTTTTCCGAGTACCCGTAGAACACTGCCCTCACGCGGGCATACAGGCCTTCGGCAGGCCGGATGCACATTCCAAACTCGTCATACAACTTGACATGGAAATGAAATATTCCAAACGGACGATCAAGTGGGCAGTACAGGCCAATGGAGCTTAAAGATCGGGCGAAAATCAAAACGCCTGAGAATTGACCCGCTCTTGTACGCAACGTCATCAGATCACTTTTCAGCGTCGAACGGCCCGCCAGCTCGAGCGAATGCGGCAGCCCGCCAGCCGCGTACTTGCTTGCTTGGCGAGACAGATCGGGTGCTGGCAAGGGCGCGCACGACCATTTGTCCGCCTCGTGAACCAATACCCGCATTGTTTCAAGTTGTCCCAAATTCGAGAATATCTTTCCCAACACTTGGCCACTGCCGCATTCCCGAACCAAAAAACGGCACCCGACTCTTTTGATACAAAGTAATTGCTTCAGAAACCGGGAAGTCAAGCCACAATTTATGTATTATGCGAAGCACAACAATTACACATAACTTCGCCGGCGATTACAGCAGTTCCATAATCAGGAATAAACCATGGCCCGAGAATCCTACGCAGCACTGCAAGCAAAGATCGAAAAGGAAATCAACAAACTACAAAAGAAGGCTGAAGTCCTGCAAACCAAGCGCCGCAAGCCCGTGATCACGCAGATCATCACGTCGATGCGCGAGTACGACATCACGCCTGAAGAAATCGTTGCAGCCTATGGCGCCGGCAAACCCGTCCGCGCCGCCACTGGCGGGCGCCGCAAGGCTGGCGCCGCTGCCCGTCCGGCCAACGCCGCCAAACGCGCCGTTGCGCCCAAATACCGCCATCCCCAAACAGGGGAAACGTGGAGCGGCCGTGGCAAGGCTCCCCGCTGGCTCGCCGCGGAAGAAGCCGCAGGCGCGACCCGCGACAGTTTTCTTATCAAAGAATAAAAACCTATCCGTCAGTATTAAAAAATCGGCGCACCAAAATGGTGCGCCGATTTTATTCAAAGGCTGATCGAAAGCTCGCCGAAACTCACTGCACCGGAAAGCGGATTTCGCGCTCCGCTCCATTATTTCCGGGAAAATTATCAAATATTGCGCGCACCAGATACGGCATGGTCCGCAGGAAATCGTCGCGCTCGCTCAATATGAAAGCGCTGGAACGATATACCTCCGCGCCGCCGCGCTGCGTGTCATAGATATGCAGGGCGAGGGTATTGCGCTGCACGACCATCGGCACGTCCACCCAGTCCGGACCCCAGTAGCCGTACCCGGCGCCCCACGGACGCGGGCCGTAGAAACCGCCATAGCCATAGCCGCCGTAGAAATACGGATCGTACGGACGCTGCACCATTATCTGGGTCTGGGTGGTGCCGTACTTGAACGACACGTCGAAACGGCCCTTGGCCCCAGGCTTGGCTTCGACCAGGCCGGTTGCACCTATGCCGGCACGCACCATGTCCTGATAGGACTGATATTCGAGATTGTTGTTTTGCGAGGCGTCGGCAGCGATGAATTGATATGTCTGCCCTTCCACGCCCGCCGGCCACTGCTGAAACGACGTCACCCGCGCGGAAACCGTGGGAGCCGCGCAACCCGTCAGGGCGAGCGCCCCCGCTACGGCCAGCAGACCCGCCCAGCGGCGTGCATTGAACATGGACAAGCTCGACATTTTGCAACCCCTCCGGCGCGCGACGGCGCCATGATACTGACTTTGACTCGAACAGCTACAAAAAGTTTACGGTACGCCAAACGGCCCAGGGCGGCCCATCATGCCCAGCCACTACAATAGAGCCCTCGTTCATACAGGACTGCAATCCCATGCGCACAGACACGCCCGTAACCGTATATCGCAAGGATTACCAGCCCTACCCCTACGACATTCCCGAAGTTGCCCTGGCCTTCGACCTCGCGCCGGACGCGACCGAAGTGCGCTGCACGATGCAAGTGCAGCGCAAGGCCGGGGCCAGCGCCGACGCCGCCCTGGTCCTGGACGGGGTCGACCTGGAACTCGTCTCGGTAGGCGTCAATGGCGCGGTCATGCCCGCCGACAGCTACCGCCTGTCCGAACACAGCCTGGCCCTCCACGGCCTGCCGTCCAGCGCCACGGTGGAAATCGTCAGCCGCTGCAAGCCGTCGGCCAATTCGACGCTGATGGGCCTGTACGTCTCGGGCGGCAACTTCTTCACCCAGTGCGAAGCCGAAGGCTTTCGCCGCATCACCTGGTTCGCGGACCGGCCCGACGTGATGTCGCGCTACCGCGTGACCTTGCGCGCCCAGCCGGAATATCCGGTGCTGCTGTCCAACGGCAACCTGCTGGCCACCCGCCAGTTGCCCGACGGCCGCAACGAAGTCGAATGGGAAGACCCCTTCCCCAAGCCCTGCTACCTGTTCGCGCTGGTGGCCGGCAAGCTCACGCACCGCGAGACCACCGTGAAGACCGCCAGCGGCCGCGACGTGCTGCTGCAGGTCTATAGCGACCCGGGCTCGGAGTCCAAGACCGAATGGGCCCTGGATTCGCTGGTGCGCGCCCTGCGCTGGGACGAAAGCCGCTTCGGCCTGGAGCTGGACCTGGACCGCTTCATGATCGTGGCCGTCCATGACTTCAACATGGGCGCGATGGAAAACAAGGGCTTGAACATCTTCAACGCCGCCTACGTGCTGGCCGACGCCGACAGCGCCACGGATGCCAATTACGAAGGCATCGAATCCGTGATCGGCCACGAGTACTTCCACAACTGGACCGGCAACCGCGTCACCTGCCGCGACTGGTTCCAGCTGAGCCTGAAGGAAGGCCTGACCGTCTTCCGCGACCAGGAATTCAGCGCCGACATGATGGCCCACGGCATGGATGCGGCGGCGGCCGCAAGCGCCCGGGCAGTCAAGCGCATCGACGACGTGGTGGCGCTGCGCGCCGCCCAGTTCCCGGAAGACGCCGGCCCCATGGCCCACCCGATCCGGCCGGAAAGCTACCAGGAGATCGGCAACTTCTACACCGCGACCGTGTACGAAAAAGGCGCCGAGGTCATCCGCATGCAGCACACCCTGCTGGGCGAGGAAGGCTTTCGCGCCGGCATGGACGAGTACTTCCGCCGCCATGACGGCCAGGCCGTGACCTGCGATGACTTCGTCGCCGCCATGGAATCCGTCTACGTGCGCCAGCACCCGGACCGCGACCTGTCCGTGTTCCGCCGCTGGTACCGCCAGGCCGGCACGCCGCGCGTGACGGTCAAGCTCGACCACGACGCCGCCGCGCGCCGCTGCAGCGTGACGCTCACCCAGGAATGCCCGCCGGTGGGCGTGGAAAGGAAGGCCGGCGCCGACTACGTGAAGGCCCCCTTCCACATCCCGTTCGCCATCGGCTTGCTGGACCGCGACGGCCGCGCCCTGCCGCTGCGCCATGCCGGCGGGGTCCAGGACACCGCGCTGCTGGAGCTGACGCAGCAGAGCCAGCAATGGGTATTCGAGGATATCGCCGAGCGTCCCGTGCCGTCGCTGTTGCGCGACTTTTCGGCCCCCGTCATCGTCGATTACGGCTGGACCAACGAAGAACTGGCCCTGCTGTCGGCGCATGACGGCAATCCTTTCGCGCGCTGGGAAGCCGGCCAGGAATTCGCCACCCGCCAGATCCTGGCGCTGGCCGAAGCCCGCCAGGCCGGCAAGACCCTGCATGCCGAGGCGGCCTTCATCGAGACCTGGCGCGCACTGCTGACCGATCCGGCGCTCGACGCCGCTTACCGCGCCCGCGCCCTGGCCCTGCCGTCCGAAAAGACCCTGGCCGAACGCATGCAGCAGGTGGACCCACCCGCCCTGGCGGTCGCGCGCGACTTCCTGCGCGCCGAATTGGGCCGCCAGCTGGCCGCCGAATTCCGCCAGGCATTCGACGACAACCAGACCCCGGGCGAGTACAGCCCGGCGCCGGTGCCCGCCGGCAAGCGCGCCATGAAGAACCTGGCGCTCAGCCACCTGATGGCCGCGGGCGAACTCGCCGCCCAGCGCCTGGCCGAGCAACAGTACGAGAAGGCCGGCAACATGACCGACAGCATGGCGGCGCTGTCCGCGCTGGTCAATTTCGGCCAGGGCGAGTACCCGCAAAAGGCGCTCGCCGCGTTCTACGACAAATGGCGCGACAACGCCTTGGTGGTGGACAAGTGGTTCGCCCTGCAGGCCGCGGCCCGCTCGACCACCGTGCAGACGGCGCGCGAGCTGATGCAGCACCCCGCTTTCACCTTGCGCAACCCGAACCGCGCGCGCTCGCTGATCTTCCAGTTCTGCCTGAACAACGCCCGCGGCATGCATCATCCCGACGGCACCGGCTACGCCTTCTGGGCCGAGCAGGTGCTGGCGCTGGACGCCCTCAACCCCGAGATCGCCGCCCGCCTGGCGCGCGCGCTGGACAACTGGTCGCGCTTCGTGCCCGCCCTGCGCACGCCCATGCAGGCTGCCCTGCAGCAAGTGCGCGCGCACGCAGGCCTGTCGCGCAACGTGCAGGAAATCGTATCCAAGGCTTTAGAATTCGCAGCATAGGAGGTTCCTTTGAAACGCAAAACACTGACCCAATACCTGGTGGAGCAACAACGCTCCGCCCAAGCCCTCGCGCCGGAAGTGCGGCTGCTCATCGAAGTGGTCGCGCGCGCCTGCAAGGCCATCAGCCATGCGGTGAGCAAGGGCGCGCTCGGCGGCGTCCTCGGCAGCCTGGAAAGCGAGAACGTCCAGGGCGAAGTGCAGAAGAAGCTGGACGTGCTGTCCAACGAGATCCTGCTCGAAGCCAATGAATGGGGCGGCCACCTGGCGGCCATGGCCTCGGAAGAAATGGAAACCATCCATCTGATTCCGAACCGCTATCCCAAGGGCGAATACCTGCTGCTGTTCGATCCCCTGGACGGCTCCTCGAACATCGACGTCAACGTCTCCATCGGCACCATCTTCTCGGTGCTGCACGCGCCGCACGATGTGTCGGGCGCGCCGGTGTGCGAACAGGACTTCCTGCAGCCGGGCGACAAGCAGGTCGTGGCCGGCTATGCCGTCTACGGTCCGCAGACCATGCTGGTGCTGACCATCGGCAATGGCGTGGTGGGCTTCACGCTGGACCGCGAAATGGGCTCGTGGGTGCTGACGCACGAGAACATCCGCGTGCCGGAAGACACCAAGGAGTTCGCCATCAACATGTCGAACATGCGCCACTGGGCCGCCCCGGTCAAGCGCTACGTCGACGACTGCCTGGCCGGCACGACCGGTCCGCTGGGCAAGGACTACAACATGCGCTGGATCGCCTCCATGGTGGCCGACGTGCATCGCATCCTGACCCGCGGCGGCATCTTCATGTACCCCTGGGACGCCCGTGAACCCGGCAAGGCCGGCAAGCTGCGCCTGATGTACGAAGCCAACCCCATGAGCTTCCTGGTCGAGCAGGCCGGCGGCGCCTCGATCAACGGCACGCAGCGCATCATGGAAATCCAGCCGGACAAGCTGCACCAGCGCGTCAGCGTGATCCTGGGTTCGAAGAACGAAGTCGACCGCGTCGGCCGTTACCACGCCGAAGAAGCAGCCAAGCAGTAAGCCTACGGCACTGCACGAATAAAAAAGCCCCGGCGCATTGCAGCCGGGGCTTTTTTCATGGGCGCTCCATCGGATCAGCGGTCACTTCACCTGTTCGATGGACTTCACGTCGTCCTTGTTGATCTGGACCTTCTTGCCGTCCTTGTCATATTCGTACATGCCCGAATCCTTGTCGTACTTGGGCGTGTCGGGCGTCACGGTCGAGCTGCCGTCCCGCTGCTGAATGACCGACGGAGACGAGCATCCGGCCAGTACCCCGAATCCGGTCACAGCCAGGGCAAGCGTCATGGTCTTCAGTTTCATGGGCGTGTTCTCCGAAAGTGAATCGTGAATTCACTGTATCTGACACTGTCCCCGCATTCGTGACGGGTTGTGGTCAAAATGCATGCGAAGGTAAGGCTGCGGACCCGCCAAAATGCGAAAAACCCCTCGCGGGCCCGGCCTGCGAGGGGTTGCACACGCATACAAGACGCTAGCGGCCTTTACACCTTGGCATTCGCCTCGATGAAACGGCGCACGGTGGCCGCGTCGCAATCCATGATCTCGACGCGCTGCGGCAGCGATTCCAGATCCGCCAGATTGCCCGGCGGCGTGGCCGGACGGCCCAGGGCCTCTTCGATGGTTTCCGAGAACTTCGCCGGCAAGGCGGTTTCCAGGACCAGCATGGGCACGCCGGGCTCGACGAACTCGCGCGCGACCTTGACGCCATCGGCGGTGTGCGGATCGATCAGCACGCCGGTTTCGTCGTAGACCGAACGGATCGTCGCCAGACGGTCCTCGTGCGAGCTTGCGCCCGACACGAAGCCATAGCGCTCCTCGAACTGCGGCTTCAGGTCGGACAGGTCGAACGACCCGTCGCGCGCCATGCCGGCCCACAGTTCCTTGACGCGGGCGGCGTCACGGCCGACCAGGTCGAACACGAAGCGCTCGAAATTCGAGGCGCGGGAAATGTCCATGGAGGGGCTGGAGGTGGCGTAGGTCTGCTCGGCGGGACGCGGACGATAGACGCCGGTGCGGAAGAACTCTTCCAGCACGTTGTTCTCGTTCGTGGCCAGCACCAGGCGGCGGATCGGCAGGCCCATGCTGCGCGCAATATGGCCGGACAGGATATTGCCGAAGTTGCCCGAAGGCACCGCGAACGACACCTGCTCGCCCGCCTTGCTGGTGGCGCGCAGCCAGCCGTGGAAGTAGTACACCACCTGGGCGGCGATGCGCGCCCAGTTGATGGAGTTGACCGCGCCCAGGCGGTACTTGCTCTTGAACGCCAGATCGCCGGCCAGGGCCTTGACGATATCCTGCGCTTCGTCGAACACGCCGTGCACGGCGATGTTGTGGATGTTCTCGTCCTGCAGCGAATACATCTGCGCGCGCTGGAAGGCGCTCATGCGGCCGTGGGGCGACAGCATGAATACCGCCACGCCCTTTTTGCCGCGCAAGGCGTACTCCGCCGCCGAACCCGTGTCGCCGGAGGTGGCGCCCACGATGTTCAGGGTGGTGCCGCGCTTGGCCAGCACGTATTCGAAGACCTGGCCCAGGAACTGCATGGCCATGTCCTTGAACGCCAGCGTCGGGCCTTCGGACAGGCCCAGCAGCGACAGGCCCCCGTCCAGCGGACGCAGCGGGACGATGTCCTCGCTGTTGAAGGTCTGCTGGTTGTAGGCCGCGCGCGTCAGGCGGCGCAGGTCGTCGGCCGGGATGTCGGTGGCGAACAGCGACAGCACTTCGAACGCCAGGTCGGCATACGGCAGGCCGCGCCAGGACTCCAACGTTTCCGCCGAGACCTGGGGCAGCTGCTCCGGCACGGCCAGGCCGCCGTCGGGCGCCAGGCCTTCCAGCAGGATGTCCGAGAATTGCAGCGGCGTCATGCCGCCGCGCGTCGAGATGTATTTCATAGCAAATTTTCCACGCGCAGGCGCGTCACTTTCGAGCGCACGAACGGTAGCGCCTCGATGCGCTCGATCGCCTGATTGACGTTGCCTTCGACCGCCTCATGCGTCAGGAAGATGATGTCGGCGCCGCCGATGTGCGACGGCTGCTGGATCATCGATCCGATGGAAATCGAGCGGTCGGCCAGGATGCGGGCGATGTCGGCCAGCACGCCCGGCTGGTCGTCCACGCGCAGGCGCAGGTAGTACGAGGTGCTGACCTGCTCGATCGGCAGGATCGGCGTGTCGGACATGGCGTCCGGCTGGAAGGCCAGGTGCGGCACGCGGTTGCCCGGGTCGGCGGTGTGCAGGCGCGTCACGTCGACCAGGTCCGCCACCACGGCCGATGCGGTGGGCTCTTCGCCCGCGCCCTGGCCGTAGTACAGCGTGGGGCCGACGGCGTCGCCCTTGACCAGCACGGCGTTCATTGCGCCTTCGACGTTGGCCAGCAGGCGCTCGGCCGGCACCAGCGCGGGATGCACGCGCAGCTCGATGCCGTCCGGGCGGCGCTTGGTGACGCCCAGCAGCTTGATGCGGTAGCCCAGGCGTTCGGCATGTTCGATGTCTTCGGCGGCCAGCTGCGAAATGCCTTCGATGTAGGCGCGGTCGAACTGGATCGGCACACCGAAGGCCAGCGAAGCCAGCAGGGTCAGCTTGTGGGCCGCGTCCACGCCTTCCACGTCGAACGTGGGATCGGCTTCGGCGTAGCCCAGGCGCTGGGCTTCGGCCAGCACGTCGGCGAACGGCAGCCCGCGCGAGCGCATTTCGGACAGGATGAAGTTGGTGGTGCCGTTGATGATGCCGGCCACCCACTGGATGCGGTTGGCGGTCAGGCCTTCGCGGATCGCCTTGATGATGGGGATGCCGCCGGCGACAGCCGCCTCGAAGGTCACCATCACGCCGCGCTCGTGGGCCGCGGCGAAGATCTCGTTGCCGTGCTTGGCCAGCAGCGCCTTGTTGGCGGTCACGACGTGCTTGCCGTTGGCAATGGCTTCCAGCACCAGCTCGCGCGCCAGCGTGTCGCCGCCGATCAGTTCGACGACGATGTCGATTTCAGGATCGCGCACCAGCGCGCGCACATCGGTATCGACCAGGATGGCGTCGCCCACGCGCGCGCGCGCCTTGGCCACGTCGCGCACCGCGGCGCGGGTCACCTCGATGCGGCGGCCGGCACGGCGCGCGATCTCTTCCGCGTTGCGCGACAGCACCGACCAGGTGCCTCCGCCAACCACGCCCAGACCGAGCAGGCCGACTTTCATGGGTTTCATCGCGGCGCCTTCTGCGGGCGGGCGTTGAGGGGAATTCATTTTCGGTTCTCCATAATGCTGTACGAGAGGTGCCACACCCTATGCGGGGCTGCCCCCTATCGGGATGCCGCGGATCCGGCTCCGCCGGTCCGCAGGCATGCCCCCTTGAGGGGGAAGCGCGCAGCGCTTCGGGGGTGGGCTCTACTTCAGCAATCCGTCCTTGCGGAACATGTCTTTGATGCCTCGCACCGCTTGCCGGGTGCGCTGCTCGTTTTCGATAAGAGCGAAGCGCACGTATTCGTCGCCATACTCGCCGAAGCCGATCCCGGGGGACACGGCCACTTTCGCATCCGACAGGACACGCTTGGCAAATTCCAAAGAGCCCATCGCCCGGTAGGGCTCGGGGATCTGCGCCCAGATATACATGGACGCCTTGGGAATTTCCACATTCCAACCTGCTTCATGCAGACCGCGCACGAGCACGTCGCGGCGGCTTTGGTATTGGGCCACGATCTCGCTCACGCAATCCTGCGGGCCGTCCAGAGCGGCGATGGACGCCACCTGGATCGGCGTGAACGTACCGTAGTCGTGATAGCTCTTGATGCGCGCCAGCGCGTTGACCAGCTCGCGGTTGCCGACCATGTAGCCGATGCGCCAGCCCGCCATGTTGTAGCTCTTGCTCATCGTGAAGAACTCGACGGCCACATCGCGCGCGCCGGGCACTTGCATGATGGACGGCGCCACGTAGCCGTCGAACGTGATGTCGGCGTAGGCCAGGTCGTGCACCACCAGGATGTCGTGTTCCTTGGCCAGCGCCACCACGCGTTCGAAGAACGACAGGTCCACGCACTGCGCGGTCGGGTTGCTGGGAAAGCCCAGCACCATCATCTTGGGCTTCGGGATGGATTCGCGCACGGCGCGCTCCAGTTCCTCGAAGAAGTCCACGCCCGGCGTCATGCGCACCGAGCGGATGTTGGCGCCGGCAATGACGGCGCCATAGATGTGGATCGGGTAGCTGGGGTTGGGCACCAGCACGGTGTCGCCGCGGTCCAGCGTGGCCAGCATCAGGTGGGCCAGGCCTTCCTTGGAGCCGATCGTGACGATGGCTTCGGAATCCGGATCGAACTCGACCGCGTAGCGGCGCTGGTACCAGTCACAGATCGCCTTGCGCAGGCGCGGAATGCCCTTGGACACGGAATAGCCGTGCGTGGTCGGGCGCGTCGTCGCTTCCACCATCTTGTCGACGATGTGCTTGGGAGTCGCGCCATCCGGATTGCCCATCGACATGTCGATGATGTCTTCGCCACGCCTACGCGCCGCCATCTTGAGCTCGCCGGTAATGTTGAAAACGTACGGGGGCAAACGCTCGATGCGGGAGAACTTCCTCATGATGGGAATCCTTAGGGGCGATAAAAGGGCAAAAAAACCAGGGCGCGAATGCGCGAAGGAGAAAAGGGTCCGAAACGCCGCACCGGCGTGCGATTGCAGTGCAGCAAAACCCTGTAATCTAGCGCAAGGACGGCTGTGCGGCAAATGGGGAAAAAAAGGGGCCGATTTCGGGGGTTCCTCCAGGGAAATCTGGTGCGGCGAGAGGGCTGCGCCCTACACGTGGATACCCTGCAACATGGCGTCATCCCGATGCGCTATTATCGGGCCATATAGCCGGAGTTTTTATTGAAGCTGCATACCGATCCTGCGACGGCCGCTCTGAATACCGTCACCGCCTATGGTGATGGCTATATCGAGGTCAACCAGGTACGTTTTTCCTCCTCGGTCGCGTTCGGCCCCGAAGGCGAAGTGACCCACTGGCCCGTTGAGTCGCCGGCCGACATTACCCCCACCCTCTTGCGCCAGGCGGCCGGATTGTCCGAGCCCGTCCGCGACCCCATGGCATTCCTGGACGAACCGGAAGCCACCCCCAGCCGTCCGTCGAATGCGCCGGAAGTGCTGCTGGTGGGCACGGGCGCGCGCCAGCAATTCCTGCGCCCCGACGTGCTGCGCCCGCTGCTGGCGGTCGGCATCGGCGTCGAGATCATGGATACGCACGCCGCCTCGCGCACCTACAACATCCTGATGGCGGAGGGCCGGCGCGTGGTCGTGGCCCTCATCCCCCCCAACGGAGAATCCCGGAAATGACGCCGACCATAGGCAAACCCGCCCCGCTGTTCACCGCTGAAAGCACCATAGGTCCGATCAGCCTGGAGCAGTGCCAGGGCCGCGCCGTGATCCTGTATTTCTACCCCAAGGACAATACGCCTGGCTGCACCACCGAAAGCCAGGATTTCCGCGACCTGAACGCCGAATTCCTGGCGGCCAGCGCGGTGGTCATTGGCATCTCGCGCGATTCGCTGAAGTCGCACGAGAACTTCAAGACCAAGTACGAGCTTCCCTTTCCTCTCATCTCCGACGCCGACGAAACCGTCTGCAATCTGTTCGGCGTCATCAAGCAGAAGAATATGTACGGCAAGCAGGTGCGCGGCATCGAACGCAGCACCTTCCTGATCGATGCCTATGGCGTGCTGGTGCAGGAGTGGCGCGGGGTGAAGGTCCCGGGCCACGCCAAGGAAGTCCTGCAGGCCGCAAAAAGCATCGGTTAGCCGTACTAGGAACAGCCGTCAGGCGCTATAGCTGGCCCACCCTGGAGAGTGACGCATATGCCGCTTCCGAAGTTGCCCACCCGTCCCGCAGCCATCCTGACCTTCCCCTCGGGCGAATCCGCCCGGGCGCAGGCCCGCAGCACCAAGACCGCCGCTGCGCGGTCCAGTACCCAGGCAGTCCTCGCCGAGGACGACGAGGACGAACTCCTGGTTCAGCCAGAACTCGAAGGCCTGGCCGCACCGGGCCGCAAGGCGCAGATCCCGGCGCCGGCCCGCCAGGTGCCGCCGCCGGCGCCAGCCGCCCCCGCCGCGCGCGCCGAAACCCGTCGCGCCAAGCCGGCCCCCGCTCCGGCCAAACGCGCCAAAGCCCGCTCCCTGAACGAACCGCGCAAGCTGTTCGTGCTGGACACCAACGTGCTGCTGCACGACCCCAGCTCGCTGTTCCGCTTTGAAGAGC
>JALDYL010000378.1:0-3397 GCA_032153965.1 Achromobacter sp.
TCAAGACCATCATCATCGCCGACTTCGTGATGAGCCTGGACAACGTGATCGCCATTGCCGGCGCGGCCCAGAACGCCCACGCCGACCATCAGATCGGCCTGGTTGCCTTCGGCCTGATCGTCAGTGTGCCGATCATCATCTGGGGCAGCACCCTGGTCCTGAAGCTGATCGACAAGTATCCGCTGGTGGTTACCTTTGGCGCGGCTCTGCTGGGCTGGATCGCGGGTGGCATGCTGATTACCGATGTGGTTGTCGAACGTCAATTCGGTGTTCAGCCGACTACGGTTAAAATCGCTGCAGAAATTATCGGCGCCTTGCTCGTTGTTGTCCTTGGACGGTGGCTGGCAAGCCGCAAAACCGCTTCCAAGGAATCAGCACATGAGTCTGCGTAGATCCGTCGATCCCCAGCAATCCGAATCGGGCCTGAGCCTCCTTCAGGGCCTTTTCGTGCTGGCCATCCTCGGGGTGGTCGCGACGGTCATCGTCTCCAACTTCGTTTGATGCCGTCTCGTGTCTCTACCGCAACGCCTGGTCATTGCGACCCGCGCCAGCCGGCTTGCCTTGTGGCAAGCCGAGCATGTGCGCGACCGGCTGCGCACGCTGTACCCGGCGTGCGCGGTTGAGCTGCTCACCCTGACGACCCGAGGCGATCAGATCCTCGACCGCACGCTCTCCAAGGTGGGCGGCAAGGGTCTGTTCGTCAAGGAACTCGAAAACGCGCTGCTCGACGGGCGGGCCGATCTGGCCGTGCACTCCTTGAAGGACGTGCCGGTCGATCTGCAGGCCCCGTTCGAGCTTTGCGCCGTCCTCGATCGCGCGGATCCGCGCGATGCCTTCGTCTCCAATACCCATGACTCGCTGGCCGACCTGCCGGCGGGCGCCGTCGTCGGCACGTCCAGCCTGCGCCGCGAATCCCAGATCCGCGCGCGCTATCCCGAGCTGGTCGTGAAGCCGCTGCGCGGCAATCTCGACACCCGCCTGGGCAAGCTGGACAAGGGCGAATACGACGCCATCGTGCTGGCCGCTGCCGGGCTGAACCGCCTGGGCCTGGGGGCGCGCATCCGCAGCCTGCTCGAACCTGAAGACAGCCTGCCGGCGGCCGGGCAGGGCGCCTTGGGCATCGAGATCCGCGACGATCGCGACGACATGCGCGCCTGGCTGGCGCCGCTGGTCAGCGCCGACACCACGTCCTGTGTGGTGGCCGAGCGCGCCGTGTCCCGCAAGCTGGGCGGATCCTGCCAGGTGCCCCTCGCGGCGTATGCCGAGATTGCCGGCGACACCCTGTCGCTGCGCGCGCTGGTGGCGTCGCCCGACGGCGTGCGCGTGGTCCATACGGCCCGCAGCGGCCCCGTGGCGCAGGCCCAGGCCATCGGCGAGGCAGCGGCTCAAGCGCTGCTGGACGCGGGCGCGCAGGACATTCTGCGCGAACTGCTGCAAGACCCGCCCAGGCCCGACTGATGTCCATGGCGTCCGCAGCCGCTGAACTGCCGCGGGTCGCCATCTTGACGCGGCCCGACGGCCGCAACGAGGCCCTGTCAGGCCGCCTGCAGGGCGCCGGCTGGACGCCCTGCATTCTTCCCGCCCTGGAAATCCAGGCCCTGCCTGCCGCCGCGGGCGGGCCGCCACGCCCCGCCGACTACGACCTGGTCGTGTTCGTCAGCGGCAACGCGGCCAGGCTGTACCTGGAGCAGTGGGCGCAGGCGGACGGGCCGGCTCCCTGGCCTGCCGGCGTCATCGCCGCCACGGTCGGGCCGGCCAGCGCCCAGGCCTTGCGCCTGGCCCCCTGTTTTGGCGCGGATACAACAGTTTTGCATCCTCCCGAAAGCGCGCCCAGCCACGATTCCGAGGCGCTCTGGGAAGTCTTGCGGCAGTTGCCGCAGCTGCCCGCCCGCGTGCTGCTGGTGCGCGGCACGCAGGGCAGGGACTGGCTGGGCGACAAGCTCGAGGCGCACGGCGCGGCCGTGACCCGCCATGCCGCCTACCTGCGGCGCCCCGCGAGCTGGGATGCCGATCAACTCGCCAGCCTGCGGCGCTGGGCGGGAGCGGGCGTGCCGGCCACCTGGCTGATCACCAGCGGCGAGGGGGCGGATGCGCTGCGGGCTGGCCTGGAGGCGGCCGGCCTGGCGGACTGGTGGAGCCGATGCAGATTCGTGCTGACGCATCCCTCCCTGGAACGCCGCGTGCCACAGGCCTGTCATGAAGGCGGGGCGCGGCCGATGGTAAAAATCTGCTTGCCCAACGACGAGTCGATATTCCAGGCTTTTGTTGCTGCTTGATTCGTTGCATCGGACTGACACCGAATACAATCGCGTCATGACAGACAAGACTCCCGCTACCGATCCGGTCGTTCCGACGGCCGCCCCGGGTGCAAGCGCGCCCGCATCGGCCCCGGCCGATTCCGTCAAGGCCCGTCCGGCCAAGCGCGGCAGTGGCCCACTGGTCCCCGCCCTCATCATCCTCATCCTGCTGGCCGCCGGCCTCGGCTACGCCCTCTGGATGCAGCGCACCCAGTTCGTGTCGGCCGGCCGCGAGGTCGCCACGCGCCTCGAGACGCTGACCGCCGATCTGGCGCAGGCCCGCAAGGACACCCGCGAGGCCCTGGCCCTGGCGCAAGCCCAGGCTGGCCGCGTCGGCGAACTCGAAGACACCGTGCGTGAAACGCAAAGCCAGTACAGCGCCCTGCAACTGGCCTGGCAGAACTTCAACGACAGCGCCAGCGACGAACTGCTTGCCAACGACGTCGAACGCCTGTTGACCATCGCCAACCAGCAACTGCGCCTGGCCGGCAATGTCTCCAACGCGATCGTGGCGCTGGAAACGGCGCAATCGCGCCTGGCGCGCGCCGACCGCCCGCGCTTCTCCAGCCTGCAGCAAGCCATCAACGGCGACCTGGACCGCCTGCGCGCCGTGTCCACCGTGGATATTCCCGCCCAGTCGGCCCGCATCGACCGCCTGGTGGCGCTGATCGGCAAGGCGCCCCTGCTGGTGCCGGACGCCGCCGCGCCCGGCGTGGCGCCTGCCGGAGAAACCGCTCCCACGGCCACGCCGGCCCCCTCGGTGGATCCGCTGGCCGGCCTCCCGGCCGACGCGCCCTGGTGGCAGCGCTGGCGCGCCGAGATGGCCTCCTGGCCCGGCCGCGCGGGCGCCGCGCTGGCCCATGAACTTGGCGGCCTGATCACGATCCAGCGCGTGGACGAACCCGCGGCCCTGCTGCTGTCGCCCGAACAGGCCGACCAGGTGCGCGGCACGCTGCGCCAGCGCCTGCTGACGGCGCAACTGGCCATGCTGATGCGCCAGCCTGCCGTGTGGAAGAGCGAATTCGACAACGTCGGCGTCACGCTGGCCAAGTATTTCGACAACCGTTCCCCCGACACCGTCGCCGCCCAGACGCTGGCGC
>JALDYL010000111.1:0-15684 GCA_032153965.1 Achromobacter sp.
CCCGCCGGCCGGACTAGCCATAAAGCCGTATAGTCTAACTTGCCGCCACCCCAAAGCGTTTCGGGGGAATCCCTGAAATGGTGCATGCCGCAACGGTATGCCCCGCGACGGGGCGTGGCGGCGTAAATATACTGAAAAAGCCCGGAATCGCATCGGCCGGATACGCAGAAGCCGGACTTTTTTCCCGCCGCCAACCGCAGCATCCAGAGGCCTCACCATGATCAAACGCGCACTGGGCCGTTCCGGCCTGCAGATCCCCCCGCTCACCTTCGGCGGCAACGTCTTCGGCTGGACCGTGGACGAAGCCGCCACGTATTCGCTGCTGGACGCGCTGGTGGACGCCGGCCTGAACTTCATCGACACCGCGGATGTGTATTCCCGCTGGGTTCCGGGCAACGCGGGCGGAGAATCCGAAACCCTGATCGGCAAATGGCTCAAGCGCTCGGGCAAGCGCGACCGGGTGCTGATCGCCACCAAGGTCGGCATGGAGATGGGGCCCGACGCCAAGGGCCTGGCGCCCGCCTACATCCGCCGCTCGCTGGAAGCGTCCCTGGCCCGGCTGCAGACGGACCACATCGACCTGTACCAGTCGCACCAGGACGATCCCGACACGCCGCTGACCGATACCCTGGCCGAATACGCCAAGCACATCGAGTCCGGCAAGGTGCGCGCCATCGGCGCATCCAACTACACCGCGGTGCGGCTGTCGGAAGCGCTGATCGCCAGCGAACGCCACAGCCTGCCGCGCTACGAGAGTATTCAACCCGAATACAACCTGTACCGGCGCGAGCCCTTCGAGTCCGGGCTGCAAAGCCTGGTGAAGACGCAGCAGATGGGCACGATCAACTATTACGCGCTGGCCAGCGGCTTCCTCAGCGGCAAGTACCGCAGCCCCGCCGATGCGGGCAAGAGCCCGCGCGGCCGCAAGATCGTCGAGACCTATCTCAACGACCGCGGCTACCGCATCTTGAAGGCATTGGACGAAGTGGCCGAGGACGCCGGCTGCACGCCGGCGCAGGCCGCCCTGGCCTGGCAGATCGCGCAACCCGGCATCACCTCGCCCATCGTCAGCGCGACCTCGCTCGAGCAGCTGGACGAACTGGTCAAGGCGGCCAGCCTGACGCTGACGCGCGATCAGTTGGCCAAGCTGAGCCAGGCGAGCGAATGGCGATAATGGCGCGCGCCTGACTCACGGTCGTCAATCCAGCTTGACCCCCGAATCCTTCACCACCTTGGCCCAGCGCCCAACCTCGCTGTCGACGAACTTGCCGAACTCAGGCCCGGTCAGCGTGGGCACGGCCGAGCCGTTGCCTGCCCAGGTTTCCTTGATCTTCGGCGCGTTCAGGGCCTTGGTGATCTCGGCGCTCATCCTGTCCACCGCTTCCTTGGGCGTGCCCGCGGGCGCCCAGATCGCGTACCAGGTCGACACCACGTAGTTCGGCACGCCGGCCTCGGCAGCGGTGGGCACGTCGGGCAGCGACTGCGAGCGTTCGGTGGCGGCCACGGCCAGCGGCTTGATCGTGCCGGAGCGGATATGGCCGGCGGACGAACCCAGGCCGTCGAACGCCAGGTCCACCTGTCCGCCGATCAAGGCCGACAGCATGGGCCCCGCACCCTGATAGGGCACATCCACCAGCTTGATGCCGGTCTGCATGGCGAACAGTTCGCCGGCCAGGTGGTGCGTGCTGCCCTTGCCGGCGGTGCCGAAGTTGATTTCACCGGGGCGCTTCTTGGCGTAGTCGATCAGCTCCTGGACCGTCTTCACCGGCAGCTTGGCCGGATTGATGACGATGACCTGCGGCGGCTGCGCCACCAGCGCGACCGGCACGAAGTCCTTCTGGATGTCGTAGTTCAGGTTCTTGTACAGCGAGGGGGCCAGCGCATGGTGCGCGCCGCCCATGAAGAAGGTGTAGCCGTCGGGCCTGGCCTTGGCCGCGACGCCCGCGCCCACGGTTCCGCCCGCCCCGCCCTTGTTGTCGATGACCACGGGCTGGCCCAGCTGCGTGGTCAGTTGCTGGGCCAGCGGTCGGGCAAAGGTATCCGTGCCGCCGCCGGCGGGGAACGGGACGATCAGCGTGATCGGGCGTTCGGGCCATTGCGCGGCGGCGACGCCGCCAAAACCCAGGGCGGCCACGGCGAACACGGCCGCGGCGGTGGTGCGATATTTCATATTGTCTCCTCTTGCTGCAGCATGGGGACGGCGCGGTTATGTGCGTCTCGTCTCTTGAAGTTCTTGTAGGGAATGGGCTGCTGGGACCTGCGGTGTTTTCTCGGGGTGGACTCCTGAAAGGGGCCGGCGCGGCGCGCCCGGCTGGACAAGCCGCTCCCCAGATGGGAAGCGGCCTTGGCAAGACGTCAGAGCGCCTTGTAGGTTTCGCGCAGCACGTTCTTCTGCACCTTGCCCATGGTGTTGCGCGGCAGCTCGCCGATGATGTGCACGCGCTTGGGCACCTTGAAATTGGCGATGCGCGATTTCAGCTCGGCCTGCATGGCGTCCGCGTCCAGCGCCACGCCGTCCTTGGGCACCACCACCGCGACCACGGCCTCGCCGAAGTCTGCATGCGGCACGCCAATGACCGCCGATTCGGCCACGCCGGGCATGTCGTCGATCAGTGTCTCGATTTCCTTGGGGTACACGTTGAACCCGCCGGAGATGATCAGGTCCTTGCTGCGGCCGACGATGGACAGATAGTCCGCGGGCACGTCGCGCCCGGCGGACTCGCCGCCCCAGCGGCCCACGTCGCCGGTCTTGAACCAGCCATCCGTGGTGAACTCCTCGCGGGTCTTTTCCGGCATGCGCCAGTAGCCCGAGAACACGTTCGGCCCGCGCACCTGCACATTGCCGATCTCGCCCGGCGCGAGCGCAATGCCGGCATCGTCGACCACCCGCACCTGCACGCCCGGCAAGGCGCGGCCCACGGTGCCTGCCAGGCGCTCGCCCAGCTTGGGGTCATAGGGGTTGGAGGTGAGCATGACCGTCTCGCTCATGCCGTAGCGTTCCAGGATGGCGTGGCCGCTGCGCGTCTGGAAGTCCGAGAAGGTCTCGGCCAAGAGCGGCGCCGAGCCCGAAATGAAGAGCCGCATATTGGCGCAGGCGCCGCGGTCGAAACGCGGGTCGGCCAGCAGGCGCACGTAGTACGTCGGCACGCCCATCATCACGGTGCTCTGCGGCAGGTAGCGCAGGGCCTGGTCGACATCGAGCTTGGGCAGCCAGATCATCCTGGCGCCCGCCAGCAAGGCGCCGTGCGAAGCCACGAACAGGCCGTGCACGTGGAAAATGGGCAGCATGTGCAGCAGCACGTCGTCCGGGCGCCAGCCCCAGTAGTCATGCAGCACGCGGGCATTGGCGGCAAGGTTGCCATGCGACAGCATCGCGCCCTTGCTGCGGCCGGTGGTGCCGGAGGTGTACAGGATGGCGGCCAGGTCGTCGGGCTTGCGCGCCACGGTCTTGAAGGTCTGCGGCAAGCCGCCGGCGGCATCCAGCAGCGTGCCGCTGCGGTCCTCGTCCAGCGTGTACACATGCGCGGTGCCGGCCTTGTCTGCCGCGCGCTGCACCCAGTCCAGGTTCTTGCTGGCGCAGACCACCACGGCCGGTTCGGCATTACCCAGGAAATACTCGATTTCCGATTCGCGGTAGGCGGTGTTCAGCGGCAGATACACCAAGCCGGCGCGCAAGGTGGCCAGGTACAGCAACAAGGCTTCGGGCGACTTCTCGACCTGCACCGCCACGCGCGAACCCGCCGGCAGATCCAGCGAGGTCAACAGGTTGGCCAGGCACGAGGTGGCGCGATCGATGTCGTCCCAGGTGTATTGCAGGTCGGGCGTTTCCAGCGCGACTTTGCTGCGGTCTTTGGGAAAGCCGCCTTGCAGGACAGCATATAGATTGGCGTTGCTCACCTTGTCTAGTCTCCGGAAAAGGAAGGGTCCACGCCGGCCAGGAAAGCGCGCACGCCTTCCTGGTGGTCCCGGCTGTCGGCGTACGAGAAATAATCCTGGTATTCGTCTTCGGTCAAGGCGCCGCCCGCAGCGAGCCGGCGCGACAGACGCTTGTTGATGCGGGCCGCCAAGGGCGCGCCCGCCGCGATGCGCTCGGCGCTGCGCCGGGCCGCGTCGGCCACCTGATCGTCGGCGACGATACGCGTCAGCAGGCCCAGCTCGCGCGCCTCTGCCGCGCCGAATACGCGGCCTTCGAGCAGGATGGCCAAGGTGGCGGCGCGTCCGACCAGGGCCAGGAGGCCGCTCATTTCGTCCGGCGCCATGGGGAATCCCAGGCGGTTGATCGGCACGCCGAAGCGCGCGGATTCGCCTGCGATCCGCAGATCGCACTGGCTGGCTATTTCCAGGCCGCCGCCCACGCACACGCCTTCGATCTGCGCCACCACCGGATGCGGGCACAGGGCCACCGCCTGCAGGGCGGGCGCCAGCACCTCGCGGTGGTAGCGCTGCACGCCGGCCATGTCGCCGCGCTGCGCGGGGAATTCGCGGATGTCGGCGCCGGCGGCGAAATTGCCGCCCTCGCCGCGCACGATCACGCAACGCACGGCATCGTCCTGCGCGATGCGCGCAAACACGTCCCGCAATTCATGCCACATGCCCACCGTGATCGCGTTCAGGCGCCCCGGGTGCGATAGCGTCACCCGGGCCAGATCGCCCTCGCGTTCCAGCAGCACGCGGCCGGCCACCTTGTCCGTCATGTCTCCTGCCCTCTTTTTATATTGTTGCGCCGCGCGCGACGTTTATCCCACGCGCCCCACGCCGCGGCTGACCTGGGGCTTGCCCTCGCCCAGCAGGGCCAGGTTGTCGTCCAGCTCGTCGAGGTCGTAAAGGTAATTCACCATCATGCCGCAGGACTGCTTGAGCCCCTTGGGCGAGGTATCGGCGGCCCAATTGAGCCGCTCGATGCGCGCGCCGTTGCCCAGATGGAAGCGCGCCACCGCGTCCACCGGCATGCCGTTCTTCATGGACTGCAGGTAGTTGGCCGTCAGGCGGAAACTCGCGCGCCTGACCACATCCGCGGCCTTGCCCTGGGCCGCCTTGGCCAGGCGCGCCACCCAGCGCTGGCCGTCGGGCACGCCCTCGCGCTTGCGCGACTTGGCGCGCACCTTGTCCTCGCGCACGATGGTCTCCACCGCCTCGGCGTCCAGCTTGCCCAGCCAATCGGCGAAGCCCGGGATGGGCGACAGCGTGGCGAAGGACTTCAGCTTGGGCAGTTCATGCAGCAGCTGCTCGACCACGCGCTTGAGCAGGAAGTTGCCGAAGCTGATGCCTTTCAGGCCAGGTTGCGTGTTGGAGATGGAATAGAAGATGGCCCAGCGCGCCTTGTCCAGATCCTGCGGCGGCAAGGTGCTGTCCAGCAGCACCTGCACGTTGTCGGCCATCTGGCTGGCGAAGGCCACTTCCACGAAGATGAGCGGCACGCCCGGCATCTGCGGATGGAAGTAGGCGTAGCAGCGGCGGTCCGGCGAAACGCGGCGGCGCAGGTCGTCCCAGGAGGTGATCTCGTGCACGGCCTCGTAGAGGATCAGCTTTTCCAGCAGCGACGCCGGCGAATCCCAGGTCAGCGGCCGCAGTTCCAGGAGGCCCACGTCGAACCAGGCGGACAGCAGGCCCTCGAGATCCTTGTCCAGCGCCTGGATGCCCGCCACCTGCTTGCGCCAGCGCAGCATGTCCGCGCGCAGCTCGACCAGGAAGCGCAGGCCCTGGGGCTGGGCGTTGAAGCGCTTGAACAGGCGCACGCCCTCGCCGCCGTCGCCCGCGTAACCGCCGCGCGCCTGTGCCAGCGCGGTCAGCATCAGCCGTCGGTCCTTGCCGTCCGCGGCGCTGTACTGTTCGCACCAGCGGCGCGCCAGCTTGTTGGCCGCCACGTCGGTCAGGCGCGCTTCGAACAGGCGCCGGACTTCGGATTCGCTGGGCAGCCGCCCGCGTTCCCACAGCTTGCCCAGGCGCGACATCAGGCCGGCGCTTTCGGCGGTGGCCGCCGCGGCAACGGCCGCCGCGGCACCGGCCGCCGCATCGACGGCATCGGCCTCGGGCTCAGGCGTGCGTGCGCCGCGCGCGGGCGCGAGATTGGCGGGTGCGGACATGGGCGGGCTCCTCGATGACGATGGGATCGGACGGCGCCACGTCGGCGGCATCCGCATGGCTCAATGCGCGCAGCGCTTCCAGCTGCCGCATCAGATGGTTGTGCGCGAGCGCCTGCGCGGCCTCGCAGTCGTGCGCCTTGAGCGCCTCGAATATGGCCAGGTGCTCGGCGCAGGATTGCTGGATGCGGCCGGGCTGCGACAGGCTGCGGTGGCGCGACAGGCTCAGCACCTTGCGCAGATTGCCCACCATGTCCGACAGCCACTGGTTGCCGGCCAGCGCTTGCACTGCTTCATGGATCAGATAGTTGGTCTTGTAGTAGGCGTCGATGCGGCCGGCCTGGGCATGGCCCGCAAGCGCCGCGTGCAACGGCTCGAGTTCGGCCAGCTGCGCATCGCTGGCCTTGCGCGCGGCCTCGAAGGCGCAGCGCCCTTCCAGCATGGCCATCAGCGGGAAGATGTCTTCCAGGTCTTGCGCCGAGAGTTCATTGACGAAGCAGCCCCGGCGCGGCTCCAGCCGTACCAGCCCTTCGGTCGCCAGCACCTTGAGCGCCTCGCGCAAGGGAGTGCGGGAGATGCCCAGTTCCCCCGCCAGGCGCAGTTCGTCGATCCATTCGCCGTTGCGCAGGGAGCGCGCATGGATCATGCCGCGCAGGCGGTCCGCGACTTCCAGGTAGAGGGCTTGCCGGACGATGGGTAGGGTCATGGGTCAGCGGCCTGGACTATACCGTAATTCATAATTATGAATAAGGCCATGATAGAGCCGGATGCGGGAAAAAGAAAACCCCTTGCGCCTCGGTAGCTACCCTAGGAATAAAAAAAGGGCCTCCGGCATCCGGAGGCCCGTTGACTCATCCCAAAAAACGGGGACAACAGTCAGAAGTGCAGCACCCCATCGACCGCGTGGCGGGTCAGGGAGCGGGCCCAGCGGCGCGCCGGCAGGCCGTATTTGGCCTCGACCACCTCGGCGCGGGCCAGCAACTCGGCGGGAGTGACTTCCAGGCGCGGGCCGGAGAAAGCCAGCACGATCTGGTTGCCCGCTTCGACCTCGGGCAGCAGCACGATGCGGTCGTCGAAAGCCTTGGACAGGTTGTCGATGTTCTTGCCGAAGCTCTCGTGGCGGCCGAACAGGTTCACCGCCAGCACGCCGACCTCGCCCAGCACGCGGCGGCAGTCGCGGTAGAACTTCACGCTGTCGCGTACCGGTCCCTCGGCGGAAGCATCGTACAGGTCCACCATCAGCACCGGGCAGCGCCCCGCGTTCATGGGATCGGCCACCCAGGCGCCAGCATCGGCGTGCTCGACTTCGAGCCGGTTCGCGCCGGGCAGGCGGAAGAACATATGGCAGGCCGCCGTCACGCGCGGATTCCACTCCACCGCCAGCAGGGGGCTGCGCGTGTGCTTCACGCAGTAGCGCGCCAGCGAACCAGCGCCCAGGCCCAGCATGCCGATGGCTTCGTCCTTGGGCGGTTCCAGGAACAGCAGCCAGGCCATCATCTGGGCGGTGTACTCGAGCACCAGCTCCGACGGGTTCTTGATGCGCATGGCGCCCTGGACCCAGACGGTGTTGAAGTGCAGATAGCGGACGCCGTCCACCTCGGACAGGGTCGGCTGGTCCAGCTCGGAAGGAAAGTTCGATTTATGCATGGCGGCGATTGTAGGTCGGACGCCGCCTCCGCGTCAGGCGGCCAGTCTGCCGTCCCCGCTCTCCCAGATGCGCTCCAGCAGTTCCTCGCGGGACAGTTCCGCCTGCAGGCCGGCCGCCAGGCGCAGCACCCGCTTCAGGTAGAGGTGCGCATCGCACTCCCAGGTCACACCCAGGGCGCCATGGACCTGGACGGCGTTCTGCGCCGCGCGCCTGCCGGCCTCGACCGCGAGCAAGGGCGCGAAAAGGCTGTCGCGTTGCGCCGAGGCGGCGCCCGCGTCATGCGCCGCGACCGCCGCCACGCCCGCCAGTCTGGCGTCGTCCAGGGCCATCCAGTCTTCCGCCAGGCGGTGCTTGATCGCCTGGTTGGCGCCGATGGCGCGGTCGAACTGGCGGCGTTCCCGCGCATGGGCCGCCGCCATGTCCAGCGCGGCGGACGCCGCGCCCAGCAGTTCGGCCGAATGCAGCAGGCGCAACCGCGTGCGCAGCCGATCCCAGGCGCCCGGTTCGACCTGCAATGCGACGCTGTCCAGCACCAGCGGGCGGCCCACGCGCGCCACGGGCATGGTCGGATCGAGCCCGGCATGACCGGACACGGGCGCCAGCAGTTCCAAGCTCAGGGTAGTAGCGCTCACGCGCCGCACGGCCAGGGCGCGCACGCCCTCGCCCGCGCCTTCGATGAAGGCCGATCCATCGGGGCGCAGGGCGGCATCGGCAAAGTACGTGTCGCCCGCCATCACGGCGCCGGCCCATTGCGCGGCCGGTCCCGCCGCGCAAAGCGTCGGCAGCACCGCCATGTTGGCCGCCAGCGGCAGGCTCAGCAGGTGCCGTCCGGCGGCTTCGGCGACGATCCAGGCTTCGCGCATGCCCAGCCCCAGACCGTCGTGCCCGGCCGGCGCCAGCAAGGCGGGCCAGCCCTGGGCCGCGATCTCGCGCCACTGCGCCAGGCGCGTTTCGTAGGGTTTGCCGGCCGCGGCGCGGGCCACGGCGGGCGGATGACGATCGGCCAGAAAGCGCCGGGCCGCGTCGTCCAGCATGCGCTGGTCTTCGGTCGGATGCAGATCCATGAGGTTCAAGCCTTGGGCAGGCCGAGCATCTGCTCGGCGATGATATTGCGCTGGATTTCGGAGGTGCCGGCCAATATGGTCTCGGCGCGCGACCACAGGTAGGCGTGCGTCAGCTCGGCGGCAAGCGCGTCGGGCGCGTCGTCCGCCAGGCAGGCATCCTCGCCCAGCAGTTGCAGCGACAGTTCCAGCAGCCGCTGGTGCGCTTCGCTCCAATGGATCTTGGTGGACGAACCCTCGGGGCCCGGCGGATCGCCGCGCATCGCGCCGGCCAGCGCACGCTGCGACTTCAGCGCCAGCACATGGCTGTCGGCCGCCAGCCGCGCCCATTGATGGCGCACCGCGGCCGAAGACGCCGGCACGTGGCCCTGGGCATCGGCGCGCAGCGCCAGCTCGCGCACCTGGCTAAGTTCCTGCGCGAAGCGCACCAGGCGCGGGATGAAGTAGGTGCCGCGCTCGAAGCTGGCCGCGGCCATGGCGATCTTCCAGCCCTGGTTCGGCTCGCCCAGCAGGCAGTCTTCAGGCACGAACACGTCCTCGAAGAACACCTCGCAGAACTCGGCCTCGCCCGTGATCTGCCGGATGGGTTCAACTCGAACGCCCGGGCTGCGCATGTCCACCAGCAAGAAGCTCAGGCCCTTGTGCTTGGGCGCCTGCGCATCGGTGCGCGCCAGCACGAAGCACCACTGCGCGCGGTCGGCGAACGAGGTCCAGATCTTGTGGCCGTTCAAGCGCAAGCCGCCGGGCGCGGCCTCCGCCCGCGTGCGCACCGACGCCAGGTCGGAGCCGGCGCCCGGTTCCGAATAGCCCTGGCACCAGACTTCACGGTTGGACAGGATGCCGGGCAGAAAGCGCCGCTTCTGCGCCTCGGTGCCGAAATGCAGCAGGGTCGGCGCCAGGATGCCGTGGCCGATCAGGTTCACGCCTAGCGGCGCGCCGCAGCGCGCGTGCTCTTCGTGGAACACCGCCTGCCGCGACAGCGGCAGGGCGCGGCCCCCATGCTCCTTGGGCCAGCCCAGCCCGGACCAGCCGTGGGCGCACAGGGTGTCTTCCCACGCGCGCCTGAAATCCAGGCTGCGCGGATCCGCCCCACCCGGCCTATCCTTGACGAAACGGGCGTAGGCCGATGCCAGCCAGCCGCGCAGGTCCAGGCGGAATGCCTCATCTTCCCGCGCGGCGCTTTCCAACTGCGTCATGCCATTACTCCAGGCGGATGTTCGAGTCGCGCGCGACCTTGGCCCAGGTGGTCACGTCCTGGCGGATGAAGGCGGCGAAAGTCTTGGGATCGCTGCCGATGATGTCCAACCCCAGGCCGGTGAACTGCGCCTTGACGTCGGGCTGTTGCAGGATTTGCGCCAGGTTGCTGTAGATCTTGTCCACCACTGGCTGCGGCGTGCGCGCCGGCGCCACCAGGCCCAGCCACGGCATGGCCGAATAGCCCGGCAGGCCCGAGGCCGCCACGGTCGGCAGGTCCGGCACCGAGGCAGAGGGCTGGGCGGTGGTCACCGCCAGCACCCGCAGCTTGCCGTCCTTGACGAAGGGACCCGACGAGGCCCAGGCGTCGAACATGACCTGCAGGCGGCCCGCCACCAGATCGTTGAGCGCCGGCGCGCTGCCCTTGTACGGAATGTGCGTCATCTGCACGCCCGCCATGCTGTTGAAGAGTTCAGCCTCCAGATGGGTCGAGCTGCCGGTGCCGACCGAGCCGTAGCTGACCTTGCCCGGATTCGCCTTGAGGTAGGCGATCAGCTCGCCCACGTTCTTGGCGGGCACCGAGGGATGCACTTCCAGCACGTGCACCACCGAGGCCACCTGGCTGATGGGCGCGAAGTCCTTGATCGGGTCGTAGTTCACCTTGGCGTAGATGCTGGGCGCGATGCCCAGCGACGAGGCCGCCATCAGCAAGGTATAGCCGTCGGGCTCGGCGCGCGACACGTAGTCGGACGCGATCATGGTGCCGCCGCCCGGCTTGTTCTCCACGATCACCGGCTGGCCCAGCTTGCCGCTGAGCTTTTCGGCCAGCAGGCGGCTCATGATGTCGGTCGCGCCGCCTGGCGAGAACGGCACCACGATGCGTATCGGACGGTTGGGATAGCTGTCCTGGGCCAGCGCCTGGCCCGTGACGCCGATGCAAGCCAGCGCGACGCCGGCCAATAGTCTCTTCATCATGCTTGTCTCCTCCTGGGATGGATTGCGCGCTAGGCGCTACGGGTTGCGGGCAGGATCAGCGCGTCCAGTACCGCCACGCCCTGTCCCGCCTCTTTGATCAGCAATGGATTGACTTCGATTTCCGCCACATGGACGGGCGCGGCGAGCAGGGCATTGCCCACCGCCACAATGCTGCGGCACGCGGCCGCCACGTCGGCTCGGGGCTTGCCCCGATAGCCGTCCAGCAACGCGTAGGCCTTGAGTTCCCGCAGCATCTGCAGCGCGATGTCCTCGTCCACCGGCAGCAGGCGGTGGCTGGTGTCCTGGTACAGCTCGGTCAGCACGCCGCCCAGACCCACGGTCAGCACCGGGCCGAACACAGGATCGCGCGTCGCGCCGACGATGATCTCGGCCACGCCGCGCTCCATCTTCTGCACCATCGCGCCGTCGATGCGCGCGTCCGGCTGCGCCGCGGCGGCGGCCCGCGTCACGTCAGCGAAGGTGCGGCGCACGGCCTCGTCGTCGGCCAGGCTCAGCGCCACGCCGCCCGCTTCGGTCTTGTGCGCGATGTCGGCGCTCAGGATCTTCAACGCCACCGGATAGCCGGCGGCGCGCGCTTGCGCGACGGCTTCATCCGCGTTGGCGGCCGCGCTTGCCCGCGCCTGCGGCAGGCCAAAGGCGGCCACGTATGCGCGCGCGTCGGTTTCGTTGCAGGGCAAGGCCGGAACCGCGACCGCGGCCAGGTCCGGCGCCGCCGCGATGCGCTTGGCGCCGCGCGCCTCGCACCACAGCAGGTAGGGCGCCAGGGCGGCGACTGCCAGGCCCAGGTCTTCGAACACGGCCACCTCGGCGTCGCGCAAGGCGGCGCGGCTCTGCGCCAGGCCGGTATCGATGGCGACGAACAGCCGTTGATGGCGGCGCGACACGTCCGTCAGCGCGTCGGCCATGCGGTCCAGCATGTAGCCGGGCGCATACACGACGACCGCGTCGATCGCATCGGTCGTGGCCAGCGCTTCCAGCACGGTATGCACGAAGGCCGGATCGTTGACCACGTTGCCGGTCACGTCCACCGGATTGCCGACCATGCCGTAATCGGGAATGCCGCCGCGCAGCACCGCCTGCAGGTCAGGCGGCAGATCCGGCAGGTCCAGCCCCGCGCCGATGAACTTGTCCGCCAGAATCGCGCCCAGCGCGCCCGACATGGTCAGCACCGCGACACGCTTGCCCGCCGTGCGGTGACGCAGCGTGGCCAGGCTCGCCAAGTGCGCCATCTGCGCGAAATCGGTGGCTTCGATCACGTTCAATTGGCGGAAGGCCGCGCCGTACACGCGCCGGTCGCCGGCCAGCGCCGAGGTATGCGACTGCACCGCCTGCGCGCCCTTGTCGGTGGTGCCGGCCTTCAGCGCGATCAACAGTTTGCCCTGGCGTTCCAGCTCGCGGCAGGCGCGTATGAAGCGTTCGCCATCGCGCAGTTGCTCGATATAGCCCAGCACGATTTCCGTCTGCGGATCCGCCGCCAGGTACTCCAGGTATTGCGAGAAATCCAGGCAGGCTTCGTTGCCGGTGTTGATGAAATGCGAGAACGGCAGGTCCAGCCGGCGCGCAATCGCGTACACCGCCGCGCACACATTGCCGCTCTGGGTCAGCAGGCTGACCTTGCCCGGTCCCGTCTGCGCCGGCGCGGTCTTGAAGACCGAGGCGAACGCCGTATAGGCCTGCGTGTTCAGATTGGCGAAGCCCATGCAATTCGGACCCGCCACGGCCATGCCGCTTTCGGCCACGAAGGCCTCCAGCTCATCCTGCAGGCGCGCGCCCTCGCCGCCCGCTTCGGCAAAGCCGGCGGCGTAGACGATGGCGGCGCGCACGCCCTTTGCGTGGCAACGGCGCAGCATGGGCGTGACGTCCGCGGCCGCGATGGCCAGCACCGCCAGGTCCACCGCCTCGGGCACGGACTCGATGTCCGGCCAGCAGCGGCGGCCGAACACTTCCTGGTACTTGGGATTCACGGGATAGATGCCGCCCGCGTAGCCGAAGCGCGTCAACAGGTCCAGCGGCATGCCGCCGATGCGCCCGGCGTCGGCGCTGGCGCCGATCATCGCGATGGAGCGCGGGTTGAGCAAGGGGTCCAGAGTCATGCCGCCTCGCCCTTCTTGTTGCGTTGGATGGCTTGCGCAAGCCCGCGCTCGCGCACGGCCTGGAATTCCTCGCTCAGATGCGACAGCTGGTGCGTATCGAAATGCGCCGACAAGGCGGTGCGAAAGCCCTGCGCGTCGGCCGTGCGGTTCAGCGAACGCTTGATGAGGCGCAGGCCGAAAGGCGGCGCCTGCGCGATGCGCTGCGCCAGCGCCAGGGTCGCGGCATCCAGCTCGGCCTCGGGCACCACACGGTTCACCATGCCGATGCGCAGCGCTTCCTGCGCGTCCACCTTTTCGCCGGTGTAGAGCATTTCCTTGGCCTTGCGCAGCCCCATGACCCAAGGATGGATCAGCACTTCGGTGGCGGCTGCGGCCAGCGTGTGGCCCACCGGATCGGAAAAGTAGGCGGTATCGGAACACACCACCAGGTCGCACATATTGGCGATCATGAAGCCGCCCGCCACGCAGGCGCCCTGCACCTGGGCCACCGTCGGCTTGGGAAAGTCCCAGATGCGCATGCAATAGCCGTAGTAGCGGCGCGATTCGTATTCCCAGCGCTCTTCCACCGTGAAATCGGCGCGCTTGGCCTGGGCTTCCTTCAGGTCGTGGCCCGCGGAAAAGTGCGCGCCGCGTCCGGCCAGCACCACGACCCGCACCGAGTCGTCCTGTTCGGCGCGCGTCAGCGCGTCGTCCAGTTCGTCCAGCATCTGCTGGCTTTGGGCATTGCGCGCGGATTCGCGCGCCAGGCTGATGCGGCATACCGAGTCGTGCCGCTCGACGGCCAGGGTGGCGTATTCCATGGTCTCCTCGTCCTTGTTCTGCCGCGCCTTGAAAGGCGGCGCGGTCGACTGGATTGAATTAACGCACCTGGAATCCTAAAATACAAAATATTCAATCAACATTTCCCACATTATGAACAATAGCGGATCCACAGGCGGTACCCAGAGCATGCGGCGCGCCCTGGGCCTGCTGCGCGTGCTGGCGCAGCACCAGGAAGACGGCATAGATCTGCAAGGTGTCATGGCCGAAGCCGGACTGGAACGCTCCACCGCGCACCGGCTGCTCAGTTGCCTGCTGGAAGAGCAATTCGCCGAGCGCGATGCCCAGACCCGGCGTTACCGCCTGGGCGTGGATTCCATGCAATTGGGATTCGCGGCGCTGCGGCGCACGCCGCTGCTGGACGCGTTGCGTCCATTCGCGCAGAAACTCGCGCGCCTGTCGGGCGACACCGTGTTCCTGGTGATACGCCAGGGCGACTACGCCCTGTGCCTGCTGCGCGAGGCCGGCTCGTTTCCCGTCAAGGTGTTCACCATCGACCAGGGCGAGCGGCGCCTCTTGGGCGTGGGCGCGGGCGGACTGGCGCTGATGGCCGCCCTGTCCGACGAGGAAATCGCCGCGCTGTATGCGCGGCATTCCGCCAGCTATGCGCAGATCGGCGCATCCAGCGCCGCCTTGATGAAATCAGTCAGGCAGGCGCGCACGGCAGGCTATTCAGAGATCGTGGACACCATCACGCCCGGCGTCTCGGGCGTGGGCGTGGCGTTCCGCGTGTCGGAACTGACCTGGGTGGCTTTCAGCTTCGGCGCGATCAGCAGCCGGCTGGACGCGCCGCGGCGGGCGCAGATGGGCGCGCTGCTGCGCGCCGAATGCCAGGCGTGGGCCGAGGATTACCTGGAAAAATAAAGGGCCCGCACACTGCGCGCGCTGCGCTGCCCCCGAAGGGGCGGCCCAGCGGCGGGGCGGGCCCTGGCGCGTCAGATCCGCTCGAAGATGGCAGCGATGCCCTGGCCGCCGCCGATGCACATGGTCACCAGCGCATAGCGTCCGCCCACGCGCTGCAGTTCGTGCAGCGCCTTGACGGTGATGATCGCGCCGGTGGCGCCGATGGGGTGGCCCAGGCCGATGCCGCTGCCGTTGGGGTTCACCTTGGCCGGATCCAGCTTCAGCTCGCGCGACACCGCGCAGGCCTGCGCCGCGAACGCTTCGTTGGCTTCGATCACGTCCAGCTGGTCCACCGTCAGGCCGGCGCGCTTGAGCGCGGCCTGCGTGGCCGGCACCGGACCGATGCCCATGATGTTGGGGTCCACGCCCGCGTGGGCATAAGCCACCAGGCGCGCCAGCGGCTTGACGCCGCGCTTGGCCGCAACCGATGCGTTCATCAGCACCACGGCGCCCGCGCCGTCATTCAGACCCGAGGCGTTGCCCGCCGTGACAGTGCCGTTTTCTTTCTGGAATACGGCCTTCAAGCTGGCAAGGTTTTCGGCCGTGACGTCGCGGCGCACGTGCTCATCGGTGTCGAACACCACTTCGCCTTTGCGCGACTTCATCACCACCGGCACGATCTGGTCGCGGAAGTAACCGGCGTCAATGGCGGCCGCGGCGCGGCGATGCGATTCCGCGGCCACGGCGTCCTGGTCCTGGCGGCTGATGCCGAACTTGGCCGCCACGTTCTCGGCGGTGACGCCCATGTGCATGCGGCCGAATGGATCCGACAGCGCGCCGGTCATCATGTCCAGCATCACGCTGTCGCCCATGCGCGCGCCCCAGCGCTGGGCCGGCGCGATGTACGGCGCGCGGCTCATGCTTTCGGCGCCCGCGCCGATGGCGATTTC
>JALDYL010000379.1:0-3368 GCA_032153965.1 Achromobacter sp.
TGATCTGGTGGTCCTTGGACAGGGCCTTGGCCAGATTGATGATGTAGGTGACGTGCCCCCCGCCATTGCTGGCGTGGAAGTTGGTGTAGAGGATCTTCACTTCTTCTTCTCGGCCAGGAACATCAGCTTCGAATAGCGGAAGAAGCTGCCGGCCGAGGCGACGACGGCCAGCACCAGGCCGTGCTTGCCGTCCAGGAAGCCACGCCGGATCAGGTAGATCCGTACAAAGGTCCAGAAGCCATGGCCCAGCGCGCCGAAGATCGAGGTGCGCCGCCCCTTGGCGTACATCATCGCGGCGGCGTCGGACGAGTAGCGATTGACCTTGGTGATCAGCGCATCCAGGTTGTCGTAGGGATAGTGGTGGAAATAGCCGCGCATCTGCAGCGGCTTGCCATTGGCCGGCACCACGCGCTCATGCACGGCCACGTCGTTAAACCGCGCCGTGCCGCGTTTGAACAGGCGCAGCACGTAGTCGGGCCACCAGCCGCTGTGGCGGATGTCGCGGCCGCAGAAATTCGACAGGCGCGCGATCTCGTAGGCGTCGGCGCGCGGCGCGCGCAGCGCTTCCTGGATTTCCTGGGCCAGTTCCGGCGTGACGCGCTCGTCGGCGTCGATCGACAACACCCAGTCGCCCGTCGCCAGATCCAGCGCGCGGTTCTTCTGCGGCCCAAATCCAGGCCAGTCCGGGGTCACTTCCACCCGGGCGCCCAGGGCGCGCGCGACTTCGACGGTGCCGTCGGTGCTGCCCGAGTCCACCACGATGAACTCGTCGGCGAAGGCCACGGACTTGATGCAGGCGGCGATGTTCGCCACTTCGTTCTTGGTGATGATGATGACAGATAGCTTCATCCGCGATTCCTGAGACGCTTTTTCCAGGCTTTCCAGGCATGAAAGCGCGGCCCCCAGAAGGGATCGCGCGACAGCCAGATGCGCCGGTTCAGCCAGGAGCCGCCCCGGTTGCGCACCGCGAAACGATAGATGTGTTCGGGATCCGCGCCGGGGGAGTTCTGGCCGAAAGGGTCGGTAGTGTACAAGTGCCGGAATCCCGCCGCCCGCGCCGCGGCCACGTAGTCGGCGTCGAAATAGCCTTGCGGCCAGCAGAGATGGTCGCTGACGGAACCGAGGCGGCGCACCAGCGTGTCGCGGGACTCCTGCAATTCCTGGGCGACATGGCCGCGCTTGGCGTCCACGTCGGCGCCGCAGACCTTGTCCCAGCGGGTATGGGTGTGCGTGTGGGAATGGAATTCGAAGGTGCCCGCCGCCTGCATGGCCTCGATCTCGCTCCAGCGCAGCATGGCCTCGTCGGTCCGGCCCGCCGCCACCAGCTGCTTGCAGGCGTCGTGGTCAGGCGTGGCGGGCAAGGGGCCGCCCTGGCCGGCATGCGGACGCACCGGCCCGTCGCCGATCCAGCCGGTAATGGTGAACAGCACGGCGCGCATGCCATGGCGCGCCAACACCGGGTGCGCATGCACCCAGTTATTCAGGTAGCCGTCGTCGAAGGTGATCAGCACCGAGCGCTCAGGCACGGCGCCGCCGGCCAGATAGGCGGCGAACTGATCGGCGGACAACGATTGGTAGCCGGCGCGGGCCAGGCGCGAGATCTGCGCCTCGAACACCTCGGGCGTGGCCGCGATCATGCCGCCGGCCGGCGTGACGTGGTGATACATCAGCACCGGGACGTTGGGCGCATTCATCCAGCGCGCTCCGCCAGCCATTTGGTGTAGACGGCCTCGGTGGTTTCCGCCAGGCGGGCGGGCGAGAACACGCCCTCGTCCCAGACCATCTTGCGGCCGGCTTCGCCCATGCGCCGCCGCAGATCGGGGTCATCGATCAGGCGCACCAGCGCGGCGGTGAGCGCTTCGGGGTCCTTGGGCGGAACCAGGATGCCGGTCTCGCCATCGCGGAACATCTCGGACACTCCGCCCACGTCCGTGCCGACCACGGGCAGGCCGCTGGCCTGCGCCTCGACGTAGACGGTGCCGGACGCTTCCTGTTGCGTCGCCAAGGCGAACAGATCGAAACCCGCCAACAGATTGGGCACGTCACGCCGCATGCCCATCAGATGGATGCGGTCCTGCAACCCCAGTTCGGCCACATAGGCCTGGGTCTGTTCGAACACCGGCGAACCGCCGCCGACGAACACCAGGTGCAGCTTGGGCCGGCTGGCCATCAGCGGCGCGATCGCGTCGATCAGATCCTTGTGGCCCTTGGTGGCGCGCATGACGGCCACGCAGCCGACCACGATGTCGTCGTCGGCCAGGCCGAGTTCCTCGCGCAGCGTGGAGCGTTCCACGGGCGGCGGCAGCACGATGGGGGAATAGACGGTGGCCACCTTGTCGGCAGGCACGCCGCGGTCGATGAGATGTTGGCGCACATGATCACTGACCGTCGTGACCCTGTGCGGCAGACAGGTGTAGGACCATAGCGATCCCACCTTGTTGGAAAGGTGCCGGGTCCGCACGATGAGCGGCGTCCCCGCCAGCCGTCCGGCTGCGGCCGCGATGACCGTATCGCGCCGGCTATGCGTATTGAGCACGTCGAAGCGGCCTTCGCGCAGGATGCCGCGGATGGTGGCGATGCCCTTCAGGTAATTCACCGCGCCATCCATTTCCAGGGTGTGCACGGGAAAGCCGGCGTCCGACAGGCGTTCGGCCAACAGCGCCTTGGGCTGGCAGATGGCTTCCATGTGATGGCCGCGCGCGCGCATGGCGGTCATCTCCTTGAAGATCCGGCCTTCCTGGCCGCCAAAGCTGGTTGCGGCTTCCGAGTGAACAATACGCATAGGCATCAATAGGTGACCTCCACGCCATCCGGCTTGGTCCAGTCGTTCAGGTTGGCAAGCAGCGTGTCGGCCATGCGGACGCGCCACTCCTCGCCCAGACGGACCGTGCACAGGAAATTATTCTTGGTATAGACGATATCGACCGGCACGCCGGGAATGCCGTTTTCCGGTTCAGCCCGGAACGGGTTCAGCATCTGCCGCAGGCGCGCCGCGTCGGCGCTGCCGTTGAGCTTGACGCGCAGCGACTTGGCGCGGGCTTCGCGCGCCAGCTGCAAATCGTAGAGCTGTTCCGCGACGATCCGCATGCCGCCGGAGTAGTCGTCGTTGCTGACCTTGCCCTGGACGATGACGAGCTGGTCCTCGCGCAGGCGGTTGCGGTGCTTTTCGTAGAGCTCGTTGAAGACCGAGATTTCCACCTGCGCGGTGCCGTCGTCCAGCACGGCGAAGACCATCTTGCCGCGGCGGGTCATCATGACGCGCACGCTGGCCAGCACGCCGCACATCCATTGCAGGTCGCGCTGCGGTTCGACCCGCACCAGCTGCATCGGCACGATGCGGCGCACTTCGTCGCGCCAGGCGTCGAACA
>JALDYL010000380.1:0-3357 GCA_032153965.1 Achromobacter sp.
CGCCAGGTGTCGTCGGCCATCTTGTGGCGCCAGACCGCGCGGCCGTGGTTGCTGCGGGCGTCCAGCCAGGTCCAGCGTTCTTCCGGCCAGGCGGTGTCGCGCAGCACGATGTCGATGATGATCCAGCGGTCCTCGGTCTGGTCGTAGACCCGCGGACTCAGGCCCAGCATGCCGCGCACCGCGCTCTTGGCGCCGTCGCAGGCGACGACCCATTGCGCGCGGCAGGAATAGGCGCCGTCGGGCGTTTCCACGCGTAGCGTCGCCGGGCCGTCCGCGCGCGGCTCGATGCCGGCGACGCGGTTCAGCCAGCGCAGCTCGGCCAGCGGCTCGCGCATCAGCGCATCCACCAGGAAGGCTTCCAGGTAGTACTGCTGCAGGTTGACGAAGCCGTTGTGGCGCATGTCGGGCTGGTCCTGCAGCGTGAAGGATGCCACCGCCATGTCGCGGCACAGCACGCGGCCCACGTTCCAGCGCACGCCCTTGCCGACCACGTCGCCGGCCATGCCGAGCCGGTCGAAGATGTCCAGCGTGCGCTGCGCCCAGACCATGCCGCGCGAGGCCAGGCCGCGCACGCCGACGGTGTTGTCGTCGTCCAGCACGACCACGGGGATGCCGCGGCGCACCAGGTCCAGGGCCAGCGTCAGGCCGGTCAATCCGGCCCCCACGACGGCCACCGGATGCGGATCGCGGCGGGGGCGGTCCATTTCCTCGGGCCTGACGTATGGATAGATGGGAAGTTCTTTCATCGTTTTCCCTAGTTCGATGTGGTTTCGATGCAGGCACCACTCTAGGAGCGCCGCGCGGGCCCGTCATGTCCTCACGGAAGAGGACACCGCGGCGGCGGAGGATGACCTTAGAATCGGGAAAACACGCGCAAGCGGGGAAAACGACACCATGGAAGAGACAAACAACCCTATGCCCGCGGGCGGGGGGCCGGACCGTTGGGCCGAGTCCGCCGTCATGGACCTGGGCGGTCCGATGTTCCATGCCGCGCTGTTGCTGGCGCTGCGCGAAACCGTGGCCGCAGACCACGTGTCGCACGTGTTCTACGGCCACGAAGGCTCGGTGCAGTATTCGTCCGCGGCCAGCCTGCTGAACCAGTCCCTGATCGAATGGACTACCAACGTATTCGTGGACAACGAGTTCTACCGGCGCGACCCCAATTACGGCCTGCTGCGCGACATGGCCTGCCGGCCCGGCCAGCATCCGGACCTGGTCGTCCAGACGGCGTCGCCCGAACGCATCGCGGATGACGAGTACCGCCGCCTGCTGTTCGAACGCCCGGGCTTCGCCAGCAAGATTTCGCTCATCGGCAGCCGCGACGAAGGCATCAGCTACCTGAACCTGTACTTCTCGCGCATGCATTCGCCGAACGTGACCGAACTGATGCGGGGACGCGCGCCCCTGCTGATCGCGCTGGCGCGGCGCCATCACCAGCTATGCCGGGCCGAAGCGGAGCCGTCGCGCGCGGCCTCGTGGTGCAGCGGCTTGTCCTTGCGCGAGATCCAGGTGGCGGACCTGCTGCGCCAGGGCCATACCGCCAAGGAAGTGGGGCGCGAGCTGGGCCTGTCGCCCACCACCGTGGTCACCTACAAGAACCGCATCTTCAAGAAGAACAACGTGGCCAGCCTGAAGGAGTTCCTGATCAAGGCGCCGGCCGCGTGCGCCGCGCCGGCCTGTACGCCGCAGGCGGGCGGGCGCTGAGCAGCGGGGCTGCTGCTGCTGCCGGGTTTCGGCGCCGGCTCGCGGGCCCCGGGGTAGCGCTCGCGCGATCCGCGGTCAGGCCGCGGAGGATGACTGCAAGCGGGCGACGGCGGGAACCGCCAGCGCCGCCAGCAGCGCCACGGCCCCGGCGACATAGCCCACGCTGCCCAGCCCCCATTGCGCGATCGCCCATCCGCCCAGCATGGCGCCGGCGCCGATGCCGGCATTGGCCGCCGACACGTTCAGCGTGCCCGCCATGGCCTGGGCTTGCGGCGCCACCTGCATCACGCGCACCTGGCATACCGGGTACAGCGCGGTGTTGGCGATGCTCCAGGCGGCCAGCGCCGGCAGCAGCCCGGCTGGCGTCGCCGCCAGCGGCACGGCGGCCAGCATGCCCAGGCCCAGCAGCAGGGTGAACGCCAGGGTCGCGGCCAGCGGATGGCGGTCAGCCGCCAGTCCGCCCAGCCAGTTGCCCGCCAGGCCCGCCGCGCCAAAGCCCATCAGCCACCATCCCACCTGCGCCGGCGGCACGCCGGCGATGCGCTCCAGCACGTCGGCCAGATAGGTGTAGGCCGCGAACATGGCCGTGAACACCGCGACGGACAGCCCGATGTGGGCCAGCATGCGGGGATCCCGCAGAATCCGCGCCTGCTCGCGCAAGCCTGCGCGCGGCGGGCGCGGCAAGGCCGGCATGCAGGCCCACATCAGCGCGGCCAGCGCCAGGGACAGCGCGGCCAGCGCCCAGAAGCTGCCGCGCCAGCCCACGGACGCGGCCGCCAGCGTGCCCAGCGGAATGCCGAACAGCAGCGCGGCGGAGATGCCCAGGTAGACGCGCGCCACCGCCTGCCCGGCGCGCTGCGGGCCGGCCAACTGCGCCGCGGCTTCGCTGGCCGTGCCCCAGAACACCGGCAGGGCCAGCGCCGGTATGAAGCGCGCCAGCGCCAGCACCCAGATATTCGGCGCGGCCGCAGCCAGGGCATTGGAAGCGGCGAAGACCAGCAGGATCGCGATAAACAGGCGCTTGCGCTCCAGGTGCGACACCGCCGCCGTCAGCAGCGGCCCGAACAGCATCACCGTGAACGCGAACAGCGTCACCAACTGGCCGGCGGCGGATACGGAGATGGACAGGTCGCGCGCCAGTTCGGGCAGCAGCCCCACGATCAGGAATTCCGTGGAAACGATGACAAAGGCCGCGACGGCCAGAATGCCGATCGAAAGTGCGCCGGAGCGGGCGGGGACGGATGAAGAGGCGAGGGAGGATTCGAGCATGGATGGTTCAAGAGCAATACGGCCTTGAACGATATTGGAGATAGAATTTCTTATCTCAGGTATTTTTTCCGGTAATTAAAGAATCAAATTCTTTAATTATTAGCTCATGATCCCATCCGAACGCCTCAAAGGCATCGAAGCCTTCGTCACCACCGCGGACGCAGGCAGCTTCACCGCCGCCGCTGACCGGCTCAACCTCACTGCCTCGGCCGTGGGCAAGAGCGTCGCGCGGCTGGAGGCCCGCCTGCGCACCCGCTTGTTCGAACGCAGCACGCGCCGCCTGGCGTTGACGGACGCGGGCAGCGCCTACTACCGCACCTGTGTGCGCGTGCTGGCCGAATTGCAGGACGCCGAGGCGGTGCTGGCGGCGCAGCGCCAGGAACC
>JALDYL010000381.1:0-3356 GCA_032153965.1 Achromobacter sp.
CGCTGCTGCGCGAAGCGCTGGCGCGGGATGTGGGGGTGGTGGAGAAGAGTTTGTTTGAGTTTGATGGGGATGATTGCGACAGGGTGGTGGCGAGGACGCTGGCGCGGTTGGATGGGAGTGCTGCTATTCCTAAAAGTCGGTAAATTTTGATACGTACCTATTGTTAGAAACAAGGCTCCTGCGCGCAGGCATCTCGTAGGCCAAAAATGTCCCACTCACCGTTGCGTCATTTATCGATGCAGCGCCAGAATTGCCGGGATCGCTTAAAGATCAGCGAAGCATCCGCATCCTGGGGAGCAAAGGCCGTGTTTGAGTCTTATAGAGTAAGAAATGGCGTTGCCGTTGGCGGACCTGTTGATACACTGCGCTCAACAACACCCGCCACACTTCAGGCCTGCGCGCAAGCGCCGGTACCGTGCTCCCAGGGCGGGTTTCTTTTTTTTGCCGGGATTCTGTCGTGAGGTACACCAAAGTCCCGCTGTCCAATGCTGCCCTGCTTGCCCGCTGGAAAGACAAGGGTCTGGCGGTTCCATGCGTTATGGCTGCCGAGCGTGCGCTGAACTTTGTTGGGTATTTCCGCCTGCGTGGCTATGCGTTATCTCTCATGATCTCCACGCCAGCGGGGCGTATGTTTCAGCCCGGGGTGAGATTCGAAGACGTCATTGCCCGCTATGAGTGCGACCGCGTCCTGAGGCGTATTACGCTTGGCCAGCTCGAACGGATAGAGGTGGCCGTGCGGACAGTCATAAGCAATCAGATGTCCATGCGGTATGGGCCGTTCTGGTATCTGAATCATCCTGCTCAGGTTTTGGGGTATGCGTCAGGGTATGGAAGCCGGCCGGACCCATTTCCGCTTGGCAGCTTTCTTGGAACTGTTGAGCGTGAGACGCGTCGTTCCAGAGACTTGTTTGCACAGCATTATTTCGGAACCTACACCGAGCCGCTGCTGCCACCTAGTTGGTTGATGGCAGAGTGTTTGTCCTTCGGCAAATGGTCGCAACTCTACAAACACCTGCAAAAGGCGGATCGGACGCACCCCAATCCCAAAAAGATCGTAGCCAAGGCATTCGGCCTGGCCGCTCCTCTAGTCGAATCCTGGCTGCATGCGCTGACCTTGCTGCGCAATATTTGCGCGCATCACGGACGGGTGTGGAATCGTCGCTTTGCCGTCCGGCCGGCTGTTTACCACCTGGCCGCGGAACATTTCAACGATCCGCAAAGCTATTACTGCTTGGCGGTCGTCATGCGGCTGTTCTCAAAGGCGGTTGATTCCCAAGATGAGTGGCCAGTTCGCCTGATGGACCTGTTCAGAATGTACCCCGCCATTGCGCCAGCAGACTTGGGGTTTCCACAGAGCTGGGACGCTGCCTCGATCTGGAACGATTAGCTTTGGGGAGCTATCGCAACCGCAACGCATTGAAAATCACCGAAGCCGAACTCAGGCTCATCGCCAGCGCCGCGATCATCGGCGACAGCAACCATCCTGTGAACGGATACAGCAAGCCCGCCGCTATCGGAACGCCGATGCCGTTGTAGACGAAGGCGAACATCAAGTTCTGCCGCATGTTGCGCACGGTGTCGATGGAGATCTGGCGCGAGGCGGCGATGCCGCGCAGGTCGCCCTTGACCAGGGTCACCTGGCCGCTGTTCATGGCTACGTCGGTGCCCGTGCCCATGGCCACGCCTACGTCGGCGCGCGCCAATGCCGGCGCGTCGTTGATGCCGTCGCCCGCCATCGCCACCACATGGCCGTCCTTTTGCAGCTTTTCCACCAGCGCCAGCTTGTCGGCCGGCTTGACCTCGCCGTGCACCTCGTCGATGCGCAGCGCGGCGCCGACGGCGCGGGCGGTGGTGAGGCCGTCGCCCGTCGCCATCACGATGCGCAGGCCGCTGTCGTGCAGGTTCTGGATCGCTTCGTGCGTGCTGGGCTTGATGGGATCGGTGACCGCCAGGATGCCGGCGAACTTGCCGTCCACGGCCAGGTGCATGATGCTGGCGCCTTCGCCGCGCAGGCGTTCGCCGTCCGCGCGCAGCGCGTCGACCTGCACGCCTTCCTGTTCCATCAGGGCGGTGTTGCCCAGCGCCAGGCGCTTGCCTTCCACCGTGCCGCGCACGCCGATGCCGCTGCCGGAATCGAAGTCCTCGGCCTTGGCAAGCGCCAGGCCCTGCCCGCGTGCCGCGCCGACGATGGCGTCGGCCAGCGGATGTTCGCTGCCCTGGTCCAGGCTGGCCGCCAGGCGCAGCACTTCATCCGGCGTGTATCCGGGCGCCGCGATCGCGGTGTCGAAGGCCGGCTTGCCCTCGGTCAGGGTGCCGGTCTTGTCCACGATCAGCGTGTCGACCTCGCGCATCTTCTCGATCGCGCCGGCGTCGCGGAATAGCACGCCCTGGGCCGCGGCTCGGCCCGTGGCCACCATGACCGACATGGGTGTGGCCAGTCCCAGCGCGCAGGGGCAGGCGATGATGAGCACCGCGACGGCGTTGATCAGGCCGTACACCCAGCTGGGCTCGGGTCCGAAAAAGCCCCACACCAGCAGCGTGGATATCGCCACCAGCACCACGGCGATGACGAACTTGCCCGCCACCACGTCCGCCATGCGCTGCATGGGCGCCTTGGAGCGCTGGGCGTTGGCGACCATCTGCACGATCTGCGCCAGCATGGTGGCCGCGCCGACCTTTTCCGAGCGCATCACCAGGGTGCCGCTGGTGTTGAGCGTGGCGCCGATCAGCTTGTCGCCTTCACGCTTGCTGACGGGCACGGGCTCGCCGGTAAGCATGGATTCGTCGACGGCGCTGCGGCCCTCGGTGACGGCGCCGTCCACCGGAATCTTCTCGCCGGGGCGCACGCGCAGCAGGTCGCCCACGTGCACGTGGTTCAGCGGCACGTCTTCCTCGCTGCCGTCGGCGTTGATGCGCCGCGCCGTCTTGGGCGCCAGCCCGAGCAGGGCCTTGATCGCGGCGGACGTCTGCGAACGCGCCTTCAGCTCCAGGATCTGCCCCAGCATGGTCAGCGAAATGATGACCACGGCGGCCTCGAAGTACACCGCCACGCGTCCCATCGATACGAAGGAATCCGGGAATACGCCTGGCGCCAGCGTGGCGACCACGCTGTAGATGAATGCCGCCGCCGTGCCCAGGCTGATCAACGTCCACATGTTCGGACTGCGATGCACGATGGATTGCCAGCCGCGCACGAAGAACGGCCAGCCCGTCCAGAGCACCACCGGCAGGGACAGCGCCAGCTCCAGCCAGCTCTGGGTGGCCATGTCGAACCAGCCCAGGCGATGGCCGAACATGGCCATCACGGCCACGATGAGGGTCAGGGGCAGCGTCCACCAGAAGCGGCGCTGGAAGTC
>JALDYL010000382.1:0-3343 GCA_032153965.1 Achromobacter sp.
GGCCGCGAATGGCGCACGCCGCCGCTGTGGGGCATAGGCCTGACCAAGACCGTGAACCCCAACGCCACCTGGCTGCACGACGGGCGCGCGCGCACCTTGCTGGAGGCCGTGCTGTGGCATGGCGGCGAGGCCAAGCCCGCGCGCGACCGCGTGGTGGCCATGACGCCGGAAGAACGCGCCGATCTCATCCGTTTCCTGGAGTCGCTGTAATGGCCGGATTTGCCCGAAAAGTGTTCAAGCGTGCCGCAGCGGCAGCGTTGGCCGTGGCGGCCCCCGCAGCCGCGCTCGCGGCGCCGCCCGCCGACCTGGGCGAGCGCCTGGCGCGCGATTACGCCCGTCCCGCCGTGGCCAGGATGGTGGACGCGGCGTCGGCGCTGGACGGCGCGCTGGGCCACTGGTGCGCCCGGCCGGGCGCAGCCGACGCGGAGCGCGTCAAAGAGGCTTTCGAGAACCTGGCCCTGGCCTGGTCCGGCATCGAATTCCTGCGCTTCGGTCCGCTGGTGCAGGCCAACCGCTACGAGCGCCTGGCCTTCTGGCCCGATACGCGCGGCGTCATGCCCAAGCAGGTGCAGGCGCTGATCGCCGCCCAGGACGGCGACTTGCTCGTACCCGGCGCCCTGGCGGGACGCAGCGTGGCCGTGCAGGGCCTGCCTGCGTTGGAATACGTGTTGTATGGCGAGCCGGCCTTGCTGCGGCAGGATGGCGGGCAGGTCGGTACCTACGCCTGCGATTACGCCCGGGCGGTGGTCGCCAACGTCAGGCAGATCACGCGCGATGTAGCCCAGGCCTGGAGCGCCGAAGGCGATTTCGGCCGGCAGTTTGCGCAACCCAAGGCCGGCAATGACCTGTATCGCGACCAGCAGGAAGTCGCGGCCGAGGCCATGAAGTCCCTATCCACCGGGCTGCAATTCGCGCGCGACGTGAAGATCCTGCCCGTGCTGGGCGATACGCCCGAAGCGGCGCGGCCCAAGCGCGCCGCATTCTGGCGCAGCCAGCTGTCCACGCGCCTGCTGGCGGCCAACCTGGAAGGGCTGCAGGCCTTCTACCAGGCGGGCGCCTATGCGCTGCCCAAGGGCGACGCCTGGATGGCCGAGTCGGTGCGCGGCGAACTGGCGAGCGCGGCGCGCGCGCTGTTGGACGTGCCGCAGCCGCTGGAGCAGGCGTTGGCGCAGGAAGAAGGGCGCAGGCAACTGACCCTGGCGGCGTTGACCCTGAAGAACGCCAAGGCCATCGTCGACGAGAATCTGGCGCCGGCTTTGGGCGTCACGATCGGATTCAATGCGCTCGATGGCGATTGACCGGCGCCGCTTCCTGTCGCTTGCCACCGCGCTGGGCCTGGCGCCCGCAGCCGCGCTGGCGGCGGCTCCCAAGGACGGCGAGGTCCTGTACCTGAGCGCGCGCAAGCGCGGCGGGCGCGACGAAACCGCATTGCTGGACGCGGCTGGACATGACCGGCTGGTGGTGCCCATGCCCGCGCGCGGACACAGCTTCGCCATCGATGCGGCGGGCGAGCGCGCGGTCGTCTTCGGCCGCCAGCCGGGCTTCTTCGCGCTGGCGTTTTCGCTGCGCGGCGGTGAGCCCCAGGCCCTGCCCATGCACGAAGAGCGCCACTTCTTCGGCCATGGCGCCTATGTGGACGGCGGCCGGTTGCTGGCCGCCACCGAGAACGATTTTGAAGCGGGCCGGGGCGTGCTGGGGCTGTACGATGCCTCGCCCGGCGGCGCGTACCGGCGCATCGGCGAATTCGACAGCGGCGGCATCGGTCCGCACGAGGTGGTGCTGATGCCCGATGGCAAGACGCTGTGCGTCGCCAACGGCGGCATCCTGACGCATCCCGACTACGGCAAGCTGGAACTCAACCTGGACACGATGCGGCCCTCGCTGGCCTATATCGACGCGGCCAGCGGCGAGCTGCTGGAGAGAGTGGAGCTGGCGCCCGCTTTGCACCGCCTGTCCATCCGCCACCTGGCGCTGGCCGCCGATGGCTGCGTCTGGTTCGGCTGCCAGTACATGGGGCCGGCCTCCGATCGGCCGGCGCTGGTGGGGCGGCACAGGCGCGGCGCGCAACTGGAGCTGTTTGAAGGGCCGGCGCAGGCGCTGCGCCAGATGCGCAACTATGTCGGTTCGGTGGCGGTGGATGCCGCCGGCGCCGTGGTCGCCACGTCCAGTCCGGTGGGTGGGCAGGTGATCTACTGGGATGCGGCCAGCGGCCGTTGCCTGGGCACGACCGAACTGGCCGACGGCTGCGGCGTGGCGCCGGCGGCTGATCGCGGCTTCCTGCTGAGCAGCGGCCTGGGAGCGATGCTGCGCACGGACCCTGCGGGCAAGGAGCAGCCTGTGCTCGCGCCGTCGCGCGAGGTGTCTTGGGACAATCATTTCCGCAAGGTCCCGGCGCGGGCCTGATCCCGCGTGCTTACAAAGCTTGACACAACGGGGCCGCGTTGCGGCCCTTATCGCAAGCGCCATCTGATAAAGTTTTCGGCTGCTTTTTTCAGGCCGCAAGGCGTCCGTTGCCGGGGCGCGCTGGCGGCCTCAACTTTTCCGCAGGAGTATCCATGGAAGAAGCCTTGAAAGAATTTAATGCCTGGGCTCCCAAGCTGGTGGACCTGGGCCTCAATCTGGCGGTTGCGCTGCTGATCCTCATCATCGGCTGGTGGGTATCGTCGCTGCTGGGCAGCTGGGTCCGCCGCGCCGCGACGCGCTCCAAGAAGATCGATCCCACCATCGTGCCCATGTTCTACAGCACGGTGGTCTGGACGGTGCGCATCTTCACCGTGATTGCGGTGCTGGCGCGCTTCGGGGTGCAGACGGCCAGCCTGATCGCCGTGCTGGGCGCCGCCGGCCTGGCCGTGGGCCTGGCCTTGCAAGGCACGCTGCAGAACATCGCCGCCGGCATCATGCTGCTGATCCTGCGCCCGATACGCGCGGGCGAATACGTGGCGCTGAGCACTGGCGTGGACGGCACGGTGGAAGAGGTCGGCCTCTTCCTGACGCGCCTGATCCAGGTCGATGGCATCCACCTGACCCTGCCCAACAGCACGGTGTGGAACGCCACCATCACCAACTACAGCCGCAACAAGACGCGCCGCCTGGATATCCCGGTGCCGGTGCGCTATGGCGACAACCTGGAAGTGGTGGTGGCCAAGCTGCGCGCCATCGTCGATGCGCGTCCGGAAACGCTGAAGGATCCCGAACCGCTGGTGAAGGTGGTCGACTACAAGGAAAACGGCGTGGTCGTGAATGTGCGCGTGTGGACCGAGTCTGCCAAGTACTGGGACCTGCGCTGGGGCCTGTACCAGGACATCCGCAAGTCGTTGGAAGACGCGGGCTTCCAGCCGCCGAT
>JALDYL010000112.1:0-15338 GCA_032153965.1 Achromobacter sp.
CCGACGCCTCGCGCGCCTGGTCCAAGAAGTTCGAAGCCAAGGTCGGCCGCAAGCCCTCCATGCTGCAGGCGGGCGACTACTCCGCCACGGCCTTCTACCTGAACGCCATCAAGTCCACCGGCACCGACGACGGCGACGCCGTGATGAAGTGGATGAAGTCGAACAAGGTCAACGACTTCTTCGCGCAAGGCGGTTATGTGCGCGAAGACGGCCGCATGATTCACGACATGTACCTGATGCAGGTCAAGACCCCGGCCGAATCCAAGGCGCCGTGGGACTACTACAAGGTCGTGGCGACGCTGCCCGGCGACGAGGTCTACACCAAGTTGTCCGAGTCCACCTGCAAGCTGGTCAAGAAATAAACCAGCCCATGTGCCCCAGACGCGACCCGGCGATCCTACCCGTCGGGCCGCGTTCTGGCCGGTCCGCGTTTTGATTAGCTCGCTTCCATCCGTACGCGCAGGATTTTCATAAGATGACTGACATTTTCGGCATCCCCATACAGGCCTTGTTCGGCCAGCTATTGCTAGGCCTGGTCAACGGCTCCTTCTACGCCATGCTGTCGCTCGGGCTGGCCGTCATCTTCGGGCTGCTGAACGTCATCAACTTCGCGCACGGCGCGCTCTACATGCTGGGCGCGTTCGTCGCCTGGATGGGCCTGTCGTACTTCGGGTTGAACTACTGGGTCATGCTGATCCTGGCGCCACTGATCGTCGGGTTGTTCGGCATCATCATAGAAAAACTGCTGCTGCGGCACCTGTACAAGCTCGATCACCTCTACGGGCTGCTGCTGACCTTCGGCCTGACGCTGCTCATCGAAGGCCTGTTCCGCAGCTTCTATGGCGTATCGGGCCAGCCCTACCCCACGCCCGACGCGCTGCGCGGCGCCACCAACCTGGGCTTCATGATCCTGCCGAACTACCGCGGCTGGGTCGTGGCGGCCTCCCTGGTGGTGTGCCTGGCCACCTGGTTCGTCATCGAACGCACCCGCCTGGGCGCCCTGCTGCGCGCCGGCACCGAGAACCCGCGGCTGGTCGAGGCCTTCGGCGTGAACGTGCCCCGCATGATCACCCTGACCTATGGCTTCGGCGTGGCGCTGGCGGGCTTCGCCGGCGTGCTGGCCGCGCCGGTGCTGCAGATTTCCCCGCTGATGGGCTCCAACCTCATCATCGTCGTGTTCGCCGTGGTCGTGATCGGGGGCATGGGGTCCATCATGGGCGCCATCGTGACCGGTCTGGGCCTGGGCGTGGTTGAAGGACTGACCAAGGTGTTCTGGCCCGAGGCCTCCAGCACGGTCGTGTTCATCATCATGGCCATCGTTCTGTTGATCCGCCCGGCCGGGCTGTTCGGAAAAGAAAAATGAATCGTCAATTCCTGGGCTATGCGGTACTGGCCATCGTGGTGGCCATTCTTCCCTTCGTGGGGGTCTATCCGATCTTCGCCATGAAGATCATGTGCTACGCGCTGTTCGCCTGCGCGTTCAACCTGCTGCTGGGCTTCACCGGGCTGCTGTCGTTCGGGCACGCCGCCTTCCTGGGCAGCGCGGCCTACGCCACCGGCCACGCGCTCAAGGTCTGGGGCTTTCCCACCGAGATCGGCCTGCTGTTCGGCGTGGCCGTGGCGGCGCTGCTGGGCCTGGCGATGGGCGCCATCGCCATCCGCCGCAGCGGCATCTACTTCGCCATGATCACCCTGGCGCTGTCGCAGATGGTGTTCTTCTTCTTCCTCCAGGCAAAGTTCACCGGCGGCGAAGACGGCCTGCAAAGCGTGCCGCGCGGCAACCTGTTCGGGTTGATCGACCTGTCCAAGGACATCAATCTGTACTACGTGGTGATGGCCATCTTCGTCATCGGCTACTTCATCATCTGGCGCGCGGTGAATTCGCCCTTCGGCCAGGTGCTGCAAGCGCTGCGCGAGAACGAGCCGCGCGCCATTTCGCTGGGCTACGACGTCGACCGCTTCAAGCTGCTGGCCTTCGTGCTGTCGGCCGGGCTGGCTGGCCTGGCGGGCGCCACCAAGACCCTGGTGTTCGTGTCGGCCACCTTGTCCGATGCCACCTGGCAGATGTCCGGCCTGGTCATCCTGATGACGCTGATCGGCGGACTGGGCACCTTGACCGGCCCCATCCTTGGCGCCTTCATCGTGGTGCTGCTGGAAAACAAGGTGGGCGACTTCGGCCAGATGATGGCCAACCTGACCGGCGTGGACTGGTTCCTGCGCCTGGGCGAATCCGTCACCATCGTGATCGGCCTGATCTTCGTGATCTGCGTGCTGGCCTTCCGCCGCGGCATCGTGGGCGAGGTCGGCGCCTTCATCAACCGCCGGCGCGCCGCCCGCGCCTGATACCGGCAAGACTCGCACGGGGCCGCTTTACGCGGCCCCGTTTCCATTTGGCGAGGCCGCAGCCACCCGTACAATGAACGGCACCCAACCAAACAGGTGCCTGACCATGCGCAACCCGCATCCGCTCGCCCCCGTCCTTGGCGCCTTGGCGCTGGCAGCCGCTCTCCTTCCCGCGGCTGCGCAAGCCGCCGATTCCGCCCCTCCCGTCTGCGAGATCGACCGTCCGGTCCGCTTCAGCGGCCTGAACTGGGAATCCAACCTGGTGCTGGCCGGCATCGAACGCTACGTGCTGGAACACGGCTACGGCTGCAAGACCAGCGTCGAGATCGGCGAGACCCTGCCCATGCTGGCGGCGCTGCAACGCGGCGACGTCGACGTCACCCCGGAAGTGTGGCCCGGCCAGATCGAAGGCGCCTGGAAGAAGGCCCTGGCCAGCGGCAAGGTGCTGGGCGTGGGCCACGTCTACGACGCCGGTGAAGGCTGGTATGTGCCGCGCTACACCGTCGAACGCCATCCCGGCTTGAAGTCCGCCGCCGACCTGGCGCGCTTCAAGGACGCGTTCGCGGACCCCGAGGAACCCGGCCGCGGCCGCATCTACGGCTGCCCCGCGGGCTGGGCCTGCGGCACTCTCAACGAAAACCTGCTGCGCGCCCTCAAGCTCGAGAAGGATTTCGCGATGTTCGCCCCCGGCTCCGGCGCCGCGCAGAAGGCCGCCATCGTGTCCGCCTACAAGCGCAAGCGCGACATCGTCTTCTACTACTGGACGCCCACGTCGCTGGTCGGCGCGCTGGACCTGGTGAAACTGGAACTGCCCGCCTTCGACCAGGCCGCCTACACCTGCATGACCGATCCCAAGTGCGCCCATCCCGTGGCCACCGAGTTCAAGCCCAACCCCGTGGTCACGGGCGTGAATGCGCAGTTCGCCAAGCAGGCGCCGCAGCTCGCCGAGTTCCTGGGCAAGCTGACGGTGCCCAGCGACGCCATCGACGCCACGCTGGGCTGGCTGGAAAACGAAGGCAAGGAACCCGAGGACGCCGCGCGCTATTTCCTCAAGCAGTACGGCCCCGTCTGGCGGCAATGGATGCCGGCGCAGGCGGCCGACCGCGTGCAGGCGGCGTTGGCGCGCGAGTGATGGCCGGGACCAGGACGCCGCCTCATGTATCCTGACGTTTCGGCGCGCCGATAGCGCCACCCCAATTCAAGCGAAGGAAGACAACCATGGATGCCCTGTTCTGGCACAACGGTCACTGGACCACTGAAAACCCCAAACTGCTCGGCCCGGCCGACCACGCCTTCTGGATGGCCAGCATGGTGTTCGACGGCGCGCGCGCCTTCCGCGGCCTGACGCCGGACCTGGACCTGCACTGCCAGCGCGTGGTGCGCTCGGCCGAAAAAATGCTCATGAAGCCCCAGATCGGCTGGGAAGAAATCCAGAAGCTCTGCCTGCAGGCCGTGGCCAAGTTCCCGCAAGGCAGCGAACTCTACATCAAGCCCATGTTCTATTGCGCCGACGGCTTCCTGCTGCCGGACGCCGACAAGACCCAGTTCGTGCTGCACGTGTTCAAGGTGCCAATGCCGGGCGACCAGGGCTTCTCCGCCTGCTTCTCCAGCTTTGCGCGTTCCTGGCCCAATATGGCGCCCACCGACGCCAAGGCGTCCTGCCTGTACCCGAATGGCCAGCGCGCCATCCGCGAAGCCGCTGAAAAGGGTTTCGACAACGCCATCATGCTGGACGGCGCGGGCAACATCGCCGAATTCGCCACCAGCAACCTGTGGATCGCCAAGAACGGCGTGGTGTCCACGCCAGCCGATAACGGCACCTTCCTGAACGGCATCACACGCCGCCGCGTGCTGGCCCTGCTGCGGGCCGACGGCGTCGACGTCCAGGAACGCAGCCTGACCCGCGCCGACATCGAAGGGGCCGACGAAGTGTTCTCGTCCGGCAACTACGGCAAGGTCGTGCACGTGAACCGCGTGGAAGACCGCCAGCTGGAATACGGCCCCATGGCCCGCCGCGCGCACAAGCTGTACATGGAGTACGCGGACAGCACCGGCGCTAGGTAGAACCGCCGCTGCCCCAGCCCACTCGCATCTGCCCGCCTTGAGCGGGCAGTGTCGTTCTCAGGAATGCCTCATGCAGACCCGACGTGATTTTCTCCGCAGCGGCGCGACACTCACCGGCGCCGCCAGCGCCCTGGCCTTGCTGCCCGCCTCCATCCGCCGCGCGCTCGCGATTCCCGCGGCGCGGCGCACGGGCACGATCCGCGACGTCGAGCACATCGTGATCTTCATGCAGGAGAACCGCTCGTTCGACCACTACTTCGGCGCGCTGGCGGGCGTGCGCGGGTTTGGCGACCGCTTCCCCATCCCGGTGCCGGACAGCCCGGATGCGCGCCATCGCAGCGTCTGGGCGCAATACAACGACAAACCCGATGAAGGCGCGCCGCGCACGGTGCTGCCGTTCCATCTGGATACCCGCACAGCCTTCGAGACCATGCGCGTGGCCAGTACGCCGCACACCTGGTCCAACGCCCAGGACGCCTGGGACGCCGGCCGCATGGGCAACTGGCCGGCCGCCAAGAAGAACCATTCGATGGCGTACTTCACCGATGAGGACATGCCCTTCCAGTACGCCATGGCGCGCGCCTTCACGGTCTGCGACGCCTATCACTGCTCGTTCACCGGTGGCACCAACACCAACCGGCTGTTCGTCTGGACCGGCACCAACGACGGCCTGGGCCGCGGCAACGGCCCGGCCTTGGGCAATACCTACAACAAGCTCAAGGGCGGCGATCCGGCGCGCGCCTATACCTGGACGACCTATCCCGAACGCCTGGAGGCGGCCGGCGTCAGCTGGCGCATCTACCAGAACATGGCGGACAACTATTCCTTGAACCCCACCGCCGGGTTCAAGGCCTATCGCGATGCCTATCACGGCGTGCCGGGATCGGCCGCCGCGTTGAAGGACAAGGCGCTGACCACGCGCGACCTGGATCTGCTGCGCCAGGACGTGCTGGACGGCACGCTGCCGCAGGTCTCGTGGATATGCGCCACCAAGGCCGGCTCGGAGCATCCCAGCCCGTCCAGCCCGGCGCAAGGAGCCGACTACACGGCCCGGGTGCTGGATGCGCTGACGGCCAACCCCGAGATCTGGAGCAAGACCGTCCTGCTGCTGATGTTCGACGAGAACGACGGTTTCTTCGACCACATGCCGCCGCCCGCGCCGCCCTCGCACGACGCCTCGGGCGCGCTGGCCGGAGCGTCCACCGTGGACACGCGCGGCGAGTATCACGAGATCGTCGCCGGCGCGGAGAAAGACGACACCGCGGCCCATCTGCACGGCGTCTACGGCCTGGGTCCGCGCGTGCCCATGTATGTGCTGTCGCCCTGGACCAAGGGCGGCTGGGTCAACTCCCAGGTGTTCGACCACACGTCCGTGCTGCGCTTCGTCGAGCAGCGCTTCGGCGTGGCCGAGCCCAATATCTCGCCCTGGCGCCGCGCCGTATGCGGCGACCTAACCTCGATCTTCGATTTTTCCGCGCCGGAGGGCACGGGCCTGCCCAACGGTATTCCAGCCACGGCAGAACGCGCCGAGCAGGCTTCGGCGCTGCCGGGCACGGTCACGCCGTCCGCGCCGTTGCAGCCGAGGCTGGCGCGGCAGCAGTCCGGCCCGCGCCCGTCGCGCCCCCTGCCCTATGCGCTGCAGGTCCACGCGCGCGCGCACGCTGAAAGCGTCATGCTGCGTTTCGAGAACAGCGGCGCGGCGGGTGCAGTGCTGCACGTCTATGACCGGCTGCACCTGGAACGCGGCCCGCGCCGCTACACCGTGGAAGCCGGCAAGCAGCTGGAAGGCACATGGCAGACCGCCGCCGACGATGGCCGCTACGATCTGTGGGTGCTGGGCCCCAACGGCTTCCACCGGCACTGCTCGGGCGGCGCCGGCCTGGCGCCGCTGGAAGTCACTGCCGCCTACCAGGGGCCTGGCGCCTCGCTGCAACTGACGCTGCGCAATCCTGCCGCGCAGGCCCGCTCGTTCCGGGTGGAGGCCAACGCCTACGACTATCCCCGCCAAGACGACGCCACTCTCGCTCCCGGCGAGGCCGTCATCCAGTCCTGGGACATGACCCGCAGCGCCGGCTGGTATGACCTGACCGTGCGCGACAACGGCGATCCGTCCTATACGCGCCGCTTGGCCGGACGCATCGAAACCGGCGCTCCCTCCACTTCCGATCCCGCGATGGGACAGGAGCTGATACTGCAATGGACACCCCAGGCATGAAACCGCCCGCCCCCTATGAAAACGCCGTGACCTTCCAGTTCGGCGACTCGCCCGAGTTGGCCGACGAGTTGCTGGCGCTGGTGCTGGCCGGCACGAAAACCGCCACCTGCGGCGCGCTGCGCGATTTTGATGCGCACGAACCCGTGCCCGAGGCCGGCCGGCGCGACGTGGTGCTGGACGGCCAGGGCCGCCCGGCCTGCGTCATCGAGACGCTCAGCGTGCTGATCCAGCGCTTTGACCAGGTCGACGAAGCGTTCGCGCTGGCCGAAGGCGAAGGACCTTACGAGGCCTGGCGCGATGCGCATATCGCCTATTTCGACCGCAACGGCGGCTATGCGCCGGACATGATGCTGGCTTGCGAACGCTTCAAGGTGGTCGCAGTCTTCGAACGATAAAAAAGCCGGACGCCTTGCGGCGTCCGGCTCTTCGTGCGCACGGGATCGGTCAGCTTTGCTCGCCGCCCTTGCCCAGGCCCAGATAGCTTTCGATGACCTTGGGGTCGCCGGCCAGCTCGCGCGCCGGACCGTGCAGGATGACCTCGCCGGTTTCCAGCACGTAGCCGTAGTCGGCCACCTGCAGCGCCGCGCGGGCATTCTGCTCGACCAGCAGGATCGCCACGCCGGTCTCGCGCAGGCGCGCGATGATGTGGAAGATCTCGCGCACGATGCGCGGCGCCAGGCCCAGGCTGGGCTCGTCGAGCATCAGCAGATTGGGCTTGGCCATCAGCGCGCGGCCGACGGCCAGCATTTGGCGTTCGCCACCCGACAGCGTGCCGGCCTGCTGGGCGCGGCGCTCGCGCAGCCGCGGAAACAGGTCGAACACTTCGTTCAGCGTGTCGCGCCAGCCGCTTTCGCGGGCGCGGTAGCGGCGGAAACCGCCCAGCAGCAGGTTGTCTTCCACCGACATGGTGCCGAACAGTTCGCGGCGCTCGGGCACCAGCGACATGCCGGCCGCGACGCGGCGTTCGACCTGCCAGCCCGAGACGTCGGTGCCGGCGTACCGCACGGTGCCGGCCGCGTGGCCGGTCTGCGGCAACGAGCCCATCATGGCGTTGAGCATGGTGGACTTGCCAGCGCCGTTGGCGCCGATCACCGTGACGATGCTGCCGGCGGGGACGGTGAGCGAAGCGCCCACCAGCGCGCCCACCTTGCCGTAGCGGGCCGACAGATTGCTGACTTCGAGTACGGGAGCGCTCATCACACGCCTCCTGCCGACACGGGCTTGGCCTGGTCCGCTTCGGGCAGGTCGTCATCGATGCCGCCCAGGTAGGCTTCCAGCACCGCCGGGTTCTTTTGCACGTCGGCCGGCACGCCTTCCGCCAGCTTGGTGCCGAAATCCATCACCACGAGGTGGTTGGTCAGACGCATCACAAAATCCATATCGTGTTCGACGAGCAGAATGCTCATGCCCTCGGCGCGCAACTGTTCCAGCACGCGCGCCAGGTCCTGCTTTTCCTTGTAGCGCAGGCCGGCGGCGGGTTCGTCCAGCAGCAGCAGCACCGGATCGGCGGCCAGGGCGCGCGCGATTTCCAGGATGCGTTGCTGGCCCAGCGCCAGGTTGCCCGCCTGCTCGTACAGGTACTCGCCCAGGCCGACGCGCTTGATCTGTTCGGCGGCCTCGTGCAGCAGCTGCGCCTCGCGGGCGCGGTCCGTATGCAAGGCGCCCGCCAGCACGCCGACATCCGAGCGCAGGTGCGCGCCCAGCGCCACGTTCTCCAGCACCGTCATGCCCGGCAGCAACTGCACGTGCTGGAAGGTGCGGCCCACGCCCAGCTTGGCGATGTCGCGCGCCGAACGGCTGTCGATGCGCTGGCCCATGAAGGTGACCTGGCCGCGCGTCACCGGCAGCACGCCGCTGATCAGGTTGAAGGTCGTGCTCTTGCCGGCGCCGTTCGGGCCGATCAGGCCCATGATTTCGCCTGAAGCGACCTTGAAGGAAATGTCATTGACGGCGACCAGGCCGCCGAATTCCTTGCGGATGGCGTCGACTTCGAGCACCACCTGGCCCGCTTGCGGACGCGCGCGCGTCGGCAGGGCCGGCGCCGGCGCGGGCGGCGCCATGTTGCGGCGCGAACCGTCGGCGCCGGTGATGCTGCCCCACCAGCCCGCCAGGATCGGCCACAGGCCATTGCGGGCGTATTGCAGCATCAGGATCAGCAGCACGCCGAAGACGATCATCTCGAAGTTGGCGTTGGTGTCCAGCAGCTTGGGCAACAGGTTCTGCAGCTGGTCCTTCAGCACCAGGATGACGCCGGAGCCCAGCAAGGCGCCCCAGACATAGCCGGCGCCGCCGACCACCGCCATGAACAGGTACTCGATGCCGTAGTTGATGCCGAAGGGGCTGGGGCTGACGGCGCGCTGCATGTGCGCGTAGAGCCAACCCGAGACGCAAGCCAGCAGCGCCGCCCAGACAAAGATCACGACCTTGTAGGCGGCGGTGTTCACGCCCATGGACTCGGCCATGCCGGCGCCGCTCTTGAGCGCGCGGATGGCGCGGCCGGGACGCGAGTTCAGCAGGTTGCGGGTGGCCCACAGCGCCAGCAGCACGAACACCCAGATCAGGTAATAGATGTGGCGGCCGCTGGCCAGCGACATGCCGAAGATGCTGATGGGCTCGATGCCGGCGATGCCGTCATGCTTGCCCAGCCAGTCGATGTTGCCGAACAGGAAGTACAGCGACAGGCCCCAGGCGATGGTGCCCAACGGCAGGTAGTGGCCCGACAGGCGCAGCGTGATGGCGCCCAGCAGGTAGGCCACGACGGCCGTCAGGATCAGCCCGGCCGGCAGCGCCAGCCAGGGCGAGACATCGTATTGCGTGGTCAGGAAGGCGGTGGTGTAGGCGCCCAGGCCCACGAACGCCGCCTGGCCGAACGAGGTCAGGCCGCCCACGCCGGTCAGCAGCACCAGGCCCAGCACCACCAGGCTGGCCAGCCCGATGTAATTGAGCTGCGTGACCCAGAATTCGGGCGTGGCCGACAGCATCGGCAGGCCCGCCAGGACGACGAGGAAGAGGACGAGCAAAATGCGGTTCATGACGTTTATTCCTCTTCGTCCACGTGATGGGTGCTGAACGAACGCCAGACCAGAACCGGGATAATCAAGGTAAAGACGATCACTTCCTTGTAGGCGCTGGCCCAGAAGGACGAGAAGGATTCCAGCACGCCCACCAACAGCGAGCCGGCGGCGGCCACGGGGTAGCTGGCCAGGCCGCCGATGATGGCGCCCACGAAGCCCTTCAGGCCGATCAGGAAACCGGTGTCGTAATACACGGTCGTGATGGGCGCGATCAACATGCCGGACATGGCGCCGATGGCGGTCGCCAACGTGAACGTCAGGCTGCCGGACATGGTGGTGCTGATGCCCACCAGGCGTGCGCCGCGACGGTTGACGGCGGTGGCGCGCAGCGCGCGGCCATACAGCGTCTTGCCGAAGAACAGCCACAGGGCGATGATCAGGATGGCGCAGGTCGCCACCACGAACAGGCTTTGCGCCGACCAGGTCATGAAGCCCAGGTCGACCTGCCCGCTGACGAAGGCCGGCGTGCGCCAGCCTTCGGCGCCGAAGAACACCAGCGCCAGGCCGGTGAGCGCGAAGTGCACGGCCACGGAAACGATCAGCAGCACCAGCACGGTGGCTTCGGCCAGCGGCTGGTAGACGATGCGGTAGACCATGGGACCCATCGGGATCACCAGCAGCAGCGTCAGCAACATGTTCAGCCACAGCGAATTGCCGGGCGCGGTGTAGGTCACGGTCAGCCAGAGCAGCGCCAGCGGCAGGACCACACAGGTCACGATGGCCTTGGGCAAGGCGGCTGCGCTGCGGGTGCGCAGCGCGCGCAGCAGCTCAAGCGCCAGGCAGACCACGCCCAGCAGCGGCAGGAGATAGGCGGTGCCGGGCACTTTGCCGTCCACCAGCATGGCCAGGGTCAGGGCGCCGAACGCCACGAACTCGCCCTGGGGAATGAAAATGACGCGCGTAACGGCGAACACCAGCACCAGAGCCATGCCCAGGAGGGCATAGATGGCGCCGTTGACGACACCGTCTTGCAGCAGGATCAGCGCAATTGAGGAATCCATCTAACAACCTTATTTATTCTGGTGTTCCGGCCGCACCCGGGACACTGATACGACACACCGGCCGGAGGGGCCGGTGCGAAGCATTGCTGGGGTGCCGCGCGGCGGGCGCCTGAGCGGCGCCGCCACGCATTGCGCACCCTTGGATCGGGCGATCCTGGGGGATTACAGGCCGGGCTGGTAGACCCACTTGCCGCCTTCCACCTTGACCATCACGCGCGAGCGCTCGTCAAAGCCGGCGTGGTCCGTGGGCGACATGTTGAACACGCCTTGCGACGCTGCCAGGTCCTTCACGCCTTCCAGGGCGTCGCGCATGGCGGCGCGGAACTCCGGCGTGCCGGGCTTGGCGCCCGACTTCAGCGCCACGGGCAGCGCGGCCACGACCAGCTGGCCGGCATCCCACATATGGCCGCCGAACGTGTTGGTCGAACCGGCGCCGTTGGCCTTTTCGTAGGCTTCAACATAGGCCAGGGCCGACTTCTTGACCTGGTTGCTGTCCGGCAGCTGGGCCGCGACCAGCAGCGGGCCGGCCGGCAGCAGCATGCCGTCGCAGTCCTTGCCGCAAACGCGCAGCACGTCGTTGTTGGCGGCGCCGTGGGTCTGGTAGATGGTGCCGCCGTAGTTGCGGGCCTTCAGTTCCTTCTGCGGCAGGGCCGAGGGGGTGCCGGCGCCGGCGATCAGGATGGCGTCGGGCTTGGCGCCGACCAGCTTGAGCACCTGGCCCGTCACGCTGGTGTCGGTGCGGCTGTATTTCTCGATGGCGACGATCTCGATGCCCTTGGCCTTGGCGGCCTTCTGCATCACGTCCAGCCAGCCGTCGCCGTAGGCGTCGGCAAAGCCGATGAAGCCCAGGGTCTTGACCTTGGACTTGGCCATGGCGTCAGCCAGGGCGCCGGCCATCAGCGCGTCGTTCTGCGGGGTCTTGAAGACCCAGCGGCGCTTGTCGTCCACGGGTTCGACGATCTTGGCGCTGGCGGCCACGCTGATCATGGGCACCTTGGCTTCGGCGGCCACGTCGACCATGGCGAGCGAGCCCGGCGTGACTGAGGTGCCGATCAGCACGTCGACCTTGTCGTCGGTGGCCAGCTTGCGCGAGTTCTTGACGGCTTGGGTCGTGTCCGTGGCGTCGTCCAGGACGATCCATTCGATCTTCTGGCCAGCCACTTCCTTGGGCAGCAGAGCCACGGTGTTGCGCTCGGGGATACCCAGCGACGCGGCGGGGCCGGTGCTGGACACGGTCACGCCAACCTTGACCTGGGCGTTCGCCAGTAGCGGCAGGGCCAGGGCAATGGCGGCAGCCGCCGCGGACAAGCCGAAGTGCTTGCGCATATTTTTGTCTCCTGTGGTGGCTCTTATGTGCCTCGATTGAGGCGAAGCGAGCCTAGTTAAAGTTATACAGAAAAAAATATTATAGGGTTAAAACAGTATCAGATGACGCTGCGCAACTCCGGTAATTCCCTGATGTGCTACGAAAAACGTGTTTTAGCAAACGCATTCGTTAATGGCGAACTTGTACTAGAAAAGCCTGGCGACCGTCAGTTGGGGGATTCCCTTGGACGGCCGCGCGGACCTCAGCGTCCCAGCGTCGGCCAGACCCGCTCGACCCGCGACGCGACCCAGGCGGCAACCACCGCCTTGGCCAAGTCGCCTGGCAGGAACACCGCCACCGCCAACGCGGCCTTGGACAGGCCCATCTTGGTCACCGCGGCCAGCCAGGGCACGCCGCAGGCGTAGACCACCGCAATGCCGCCGACCACGCATGCCGCCAGATAGCCGGCAAATTTCGCCCAGCCCCCTGTGGCACGGCCGGCAAGGCTGCGCGCCAGCCAGCCGGTCACCAAGGCGCCGACCACCAGGCCAACAAGAAAGCCGCCGGTCGGTCCGAAGAAAGCGCCCAGCCCTCCCCGGCCGCCCGGCAGCACGGGCAGCCCGACCGCCGCCAGCGCCAGGTACAGCAGGCAGGCCAGCGCGCCGCGGACAGGTCCGAGCATCGCGCCCGCGAGCATGGCGCCCAGCGTCTGCAGCGTGACCGGCACCGGAATGGCGGGCAGCGGAATCGGCGGAATCAGACTCAGGACGACGATCAGCGCCGCGAACAGCGCAATCAGAACGGTATTACTGGATTTCACGGTTTTCCCCTTTGGGAGATGGAACTGGGCGCGCGGCCCTCAGTGGCTGCGCGCGTCTATCGCTTCGGATACTTCCTGCGCTCTTTTCAGCGTCAGCACGATCAAGGGCACGATCAGCGCGACCGGATTGGCGCCCAGGCCGCGGGCCGCCTGCGCCTCGCGGATTTCCTGGAAGTTGCGCCAGATTTCGGGCACGAAACGCAAGGCCAGCGCCAGAGCCAGCGCAACCTTGCCGGCATCCACCAGCCGCATGCGCTCAAGCGGCATCAGCGCCTTTTCGCAGACGGCGATCAGGTCGGACGTGCGGGTGGCCAGCGTGACGGCCAGGGCCAACGCCACCATCGCCCCCACGCGCAGCAGGACGGCCAGCGCCTCCATCCCGCCCTGGAACCATGCGGTGAACAAGCCGATGGCCAGCAGCACCCAGGCCAGCCCCTTGACCTGGCGCCAGACCGCGGCCGCGGCCACGCCCGTGGACCAGACCAGGGCGGCGGCAGCCAGGAAGGCCGGCGCCAGCCAGCGCGGATCGCGCAGCAGGAACAGGCCCGCGCCCGCCGCCATCAAGGTCAGCAACTTTATCCAGGCGGGCAGGCGGTGCAGCCAGCTGTCGCCCGCGACGTACAGCGGCTCCATCATGCGCAGTGCTCCCGGTACCAGCGCAGCGCGGCGGCCGGCTGGTCGTCGGCCGCGACATTGCCGTCGCGCACCACCACCACCCGGTCGAAATCCTCCAGCAGCTCCAAGTCATGGCTGACGACGATGGCGTCATGGGGCAGGCCCGCGATGGCGTCGCGCACGCGATTGCGGTTGCGCAGGTCCAGCTGGGTGGTGGGTTCGTCGAACACGATCAGCGCCGGCTCCATCACCAGCACCGCCGCCAGCGCCACCAGCTGGCGTTCGCCGCCGGACAGGGTGTGGCTGGTCCGGTCCGCCAGATGGCCCACGCCCAGGTGGCCCAGTTGGGCATCGATACGGGCTTCGCGCTGCTGGCGATCCGGGGCCAGATGCTTCAGGCCGAACGCCAGGTCCTCGCGGACGATGGGAAAGACGATCTGGTTTTCCGGGTTCTGGAAGACGAAGCCGACCTGGCGGCGCACGGCCTTCAGGTCGCGGCGGGTATCCAGCCCGCCCACCCGCACGCTGCCGGCGGAAGGCAGGACCAGTCCGTTGATCAGGCGCGCCAGCGTGCTCTTGCCGGCGCCATTGGGGCCGACAATGCCGATGCGGCGTTCGGCCAGCGTCAGGCTCACCCCATTCAGCACTTGCGCCTGGGGCGTGGAAACAACCGCCTGGTCAAACTCGATTAACATGGGGCGGGATTATGCCCGAACCATTTCGGGCATCGGGACTCCAAGAGCTCATATGGACAAAGTACGAAAATCCGACGCCGAATGGCGTGCCCAGCTTTCCCCCGAAGAATACGTCGTCACCCGTGAAAAGGGTACCGAACGCGCGTTCACCGGGCGTTACTGGAATACGTTCACCCACGGCATCTACCGCTGCGTGGGCTGTGGCACGGCGCTGTTCGCTTCCGACACCAAATTCGACGCCGGCTGCGGCTGGCCCAGCTATTTCCAGGCGCTGGATCCGGAACTGGTGCGCGAAGAACGCGACACCACCCACGGCATGGTCCGCACCGAAGTGCTGTGCAACGTCTGCGATTCGCATCTGGGCCACGTCTTCCCCGACGGCCCGCCGCCCACCGGGCTGCGCTACTGCATCAATTCCCTGTCGATGACGTTTGAACCCATAGAAGACTGAATGAAGAAGTTCCTGTTCGACCTGTTCCCGCTGTTCCTTTTCTTCATTGCGTATCGGTACACGGACATTTTCATCGCCACGGGCGTCGCCATGGCGGCGGCCGTGCTGCAGATCGTCTGGCTGAAGGCCACGGGCCGGGCCACCGAGGCCATGCACTGGATCAACCTGACCGTCATCCTGGTGTTCGGCGGCGCCACGATCTGGCTGCACAGCGATGTCTTCATCAAATGGAAGCCCACGGTGCTGTACTGGCTGTTCGGCGGCGCGCTGGTCCTTGCGCGCCTGTTCTTCGGCCGCAACCTGATCCGCCGCCTGATGGAAAAGCAGATCCAGTTGCCCGACGCCGCCTGGGAACGGCTGAACCTGGTCTGGGCCGGCTTCTTCCTGATCGCGGGCGCGCTCAACCTGTATGTGGCGTTTTCCGGCCACTTCACCGAATCGCAATGGGTCAGCTTCAAGGCCTTCGGCCTGATGGGCCTGATGGTGGTCTTCGTGATCGGCCAGTCGATCTGGCTGGGCAAGCACATCCAGGCGGAGGATCAGGCCCCCTCCTCCGACACCCCGCCCCGCCAGCCCTGAACCCTTCCGAATCCACGGCCGGCGCGCCGCGCCGGAACCAAACCGCTACCCCAAATGTCAGACACCACCGACCGCATTTCCCTGATCCGGGAGCGGCTAGCCGTCCTGGAACCCGTCAGCCTGGACATCCTGGACGACTCGCATTTGCATGCCGGCCACGAAGGCAGTAAAAACG
>JALDYL010000383.1:0-3323 GCA_032153965.1 Achromobacter sp.
TGATCGATGGCTCGACCGAAGTGCAGGGCCGTTCGATTCCGTTCCGCGTCCTGCTCACGCGCTTCATCGCCGAACTCAAGCGCCGCGCCGAAACCGCGGCGGGGCGCGGCTTCACGCGCGCCGTGCTGGGCCGGCCGGTGTTCTTCGTGGACGACAATCCGGCCGCCGACCAGACCGCTCAGGACACGCTGGGCGAGATCGCGCGCAGCGTCGGCTTCACCGATATCGAGTTCCAGTTCGAGCCGCTGGCCGCCGCGTTCGATTACGAATCGCAGATCGACCGCGAAGAGCTGGTGCTGGTCATCGACATCGGCGGCGGTACCTCCGACTTTTCGCTGATCCGCCTGGGCCCCGGCCGCGCCGGCAAGGCCGACCGCCGCGAGGACATCCTGGCTTACGGCGGCGTGCACATCGGCGGGGTGGACTTCGACAAGCAGCTCAGCCTGGCGCACGTGATGCCCATGCTGGGGCTGGGCAGCCAACTGCGCAGCGGCAAGGATGTGCCGTCCACGCAATACGGCAACCTGGCGTGCTGGCACACCATCAACCAGGCCTATACCCGCAAGGCCGCCGAGCACTTCGCCTACATCCGCGCCGAAGCCGGCGACCGCGAGAAGATCGATCTGCTGCTGAACCTGGTCAAGCAGCGCGCCGGCCACTGGGTCGCGGTGCAGGTCGAAGAGGCCAAGATCGCGTTGTCGGATACCCCCGCCGCGCGCATCGACCTGTCGCGCATCGCGCCGGAACTGGGCGTGGACGTGACGCGGCCCTCGTTCGACGCCTGCGTGGGACGCCTGATCGAAAAAGTCGAAAGCACGGTCGGCGCGCTGCTGCGCGATGCCGGCGTGTCGACCGCGGACGTGGACACGGTGTTCTTCACTGGCGGCTCCAGCCGCGTGCCGCGCCTGCGCGAATCGGTGTCGGCCCTGGTGCCGGGCGCGCGCAGCGTCGAAGGCGACCTGTTCGGCAGCATCGGCGCCGGCCTGGCGCTGGACGCCCGCCGCAAGTTCGGCTGAGCCGTTCAGGCGGCCAGCATGGCCGGCACCCGCGCGGCCAGCGCGTCGATGGCGGCGCGCGTCTTGGACGGCAGGTAGCGCGCCTGCGGCCAGACCGCGTGCACTTCCTGCGCGGCCAGGCGGTCGCCGTGCATCAGCACGTCCAGCTCGCCGGTGCGCACATAGTGCGTCAACATCCAGCAGGGCAGCCAGGCGAGTCCCGCGCCGGCGATGGCGGCATCCGCGATGGCTTGCAGGTCGTCCACGCGCAGGCTCGCGCGCGGACGCAGCTGCAGCACCTGGCCGTCAGGCCCATGCAGCGCCCAGGCCTTGTCCACGCCGTTGCGCGTGTAGACGATGGCGGCATGCTGCTGCAACTCATCCACGGTGACCGGGCGTCCATGCGCCTGGATGTATGCGGGGGAGGCCCCGATGCCCATGGTCTGCATGCCCAGCCGCCGCGCGGCCAGGCTGGCGCTATCGGGCAATTCGCCCACGCGGATGCCCAGGTCGTAGCCTTCCTCGATCAGATCGACCACCCGGTCGTTGAATGAAATCTCCACCTGCAGCTGCGGATGCTGCTGCGCCAGTTCGCGCAGCACGGGCGCGACGCAATGCCGGCCGAACACCAGCGGCGCGCTGACCCGCAAGCGTCCCTGGGGCTCGCGGCGGCCGCTGTCCAGCTCCGCCTCGGCGGTCTGCAGCTCGGCCAGCGCGCGCACGCAGCGGTCGTAATAGGCCTGGCCATCGTCGGTCAGGCTTTGCTGGCGGGTGGTGCGGTGGAACAGCCTGGCGCCCAGCCGCGCCTCCAGCCGCGCGATGGACTTGCCCACCGCGGAGCGCGTGAGGTTCAGGCGTTCCGCCGCCAGCGCGAAGCTGCCGGCCTCGGCGGCCTGCACAAAGACTTCGATGCCGCTCAGCCGGTCATAGGTGATCGCCGTGGCCATCATGGACTCCCTGTGTCTATTGATTCCTAGTGGGATTCAATGAAATGAAAAACATTCACCACTAGGGAAATTGGTTCCCATATATCTTATCGGTACTTGGCCGCCACGTGTAGCGGCCATCACAGGAGAAACAACATGCAGGCATACACCATCACCAGCGGCCGGGACATCGCTTCGCTTGAACTCGTCACGCGCCAGCCGCGCGACCTGGGACCCAAGGAGCTGCGCGTGCGCATCAAGGCCGTGTCGCTGAACTATCGCGACCTGATGGTGGCGCGCGGCGAGTATCTGAAGGGTTCGGGCGATCCGGTCATACCCGCCTCCGACGCCGCGGGCGAGGTGATCGAGGTGGGTTCGGGCGTGACCCGGTTCAAGGTCGGCGACCGCGTCATGGGCGCGTTCATGCCGGACTGGATCGATGGCGAGCCCACGCCCGCCACGGTGGCGCTGGCGCCGGGCGCCGCCACCGACGGCCTGCTTTCCACCGAAAGCATCTTTGCCGAGCATGCCCTGGTCGCCACCCCGGCCTCCCTGAGCGACGAGCAGGCTTCGACCCTGCCTTGCGCGGCCGTCACCGCATGGAATGCGCTGTTCGTCGCCGGACGCGCCAAGGCAGGCCAGACGGCCTTGTTCCTGGGCACGGGCGGGGTTTCCATCTGGGGCCTGCAACTGGCCAAGGCGGCCGGCATGCGCACCATCATCACCTCGTCCAGCTCCGACAAGCTGGCCCGCGCGCGGGAACTGGGCGCGGACTTGACGATCAACTACCGCGAAACGCCGCAATGGCAGGACGAAGTGCTGAGCCTGACCGGCGGCGAGGGCGCCCACGTGGTGGTGGAGGTCGGCGGCGCAGGCACGCTGGAGCGTTCCGTCGCCGCCGCGCGCATGGGCGGCGCCATCGCGGTCATCGGCGGCGTCAGCGGCTTCGCGTCCGTGCCGGTCGCGCCCTTGGCGCTGATCGCGGGCGTCAAGCGGCTGGAAGGCATCTTCGTCGGCAGCCGCAAGATGCTCGAGGACGTGGCGCGTTTCGTCGACGTGGCGCGCATCGCGCCCGTCATCGACCACGTCTATTCCTTTGCCCAGGCGCGCGAGGCATTCGAGCATCTGGCGTCGGGCCGGCACTTCGGCAAGCTCGTGATCCGCGTCGAGCAGTAAGCCGTCATCGGGGAAGGCGGGCAGCGGTGGTAAGCTCGTGCTGCCCGCGCGGGCCAGCCGCCCGCGCGTCCCCTGAGGTAGCCGACCCCCATGACCCGCAAGCCTGATTCCCATCTCGAAGAAAAACTCGTCGCCAGCGAGGCGCCGTACAACGGCGCCTTCCTGAAGATACGCCGCGACACGGTCAGCCTGCCCAACGGCAACACGGCCACGCGCGAGTACGTGG
>JALDYL010000384.1:0-3305 GCA_032153965.1 Achromobacter sp.
GCGCCGCTGCGCGAGCAGGAACACGTCATCGACACCTCGGACCTGACGCCGGGCCAGCTGCGTGTCTGGGTCCGCGACTTGATCAAGGCCGACCGCGCGCCGCTGGTGCTGACCTTCGAGTCCTTCGCCTACAAGCGCGGCGTGCCGCGCGACGCGGACCTGGTGTTCGACGTGCGCTGCCTGCCCAATCCCTACTACGACCGCGACCTGCGGCCGCTGACCGGCCGCGACGAACCCGTGGCCGCCTGGCTGGCGGGCTTCGATCTGGTGGGGCAGATGATCGACGACATCGCCGGTTTCCTGAACCGCTGGCTGCCGCAATACACGCAAGACACCCGCAACTACCTCACGGTCGCCATCGGCTGCACCGGCGGCCAGCACCGTTCGGTGTATGTGGTCGAACAGCTGGCGCTGCGCTTTGCCGACCACGACCCGCTGCTGGTGCGCCATCGCACCCAACTGCCTGACGAATCCGCATGACCCTGTCCCGCCCGACCCGCCTGTTCATGATGCTGCTGCTGGCCATTGCCGTGGCTGGCTGCTCCTCCACCGGCGGACGCAAAAAGGGCGGCGGTTACTACAAGGACGACGGGCCGGACGCGAATCCGCCTTCGAACCTGGACCAGGTGCCCGACGCGGTGCCCAGGATCGAACCCTACGCCAGCGGCGCGAACCGGCCGTATGTGGTGTTCGGCCAGCGCTATGTGCCGGACACCAGCGGCCAGCCCTACAAGAAGCGCGGCACCGCCTCGTGGTACGGCAAGAAGTTCCACGGCAATTCCACGTCCATCGGCGAGTCCTACGACATGTACGCCATGACGGCCGCCCACACCACGCTGCCGCTGCCCAGCTACGCCCGCGTCACCAGCATGGTCAACGGCAAGACCATCATCGTGCGGGTGAACGACCGCGGCCCGTTCCACAGCGACCGCATCATGGACCTGTCCTATGTCGCGGCACACAAGCTGGGCATCATCGGCCCCGGCAGCGGCCAGGTGGTTGTGGAAGCCATTCCGCAGGACGAGATCCGGCGGCTGGCCTCGCAGGGCGCGCCCGCCACGGCCGCGCCCGAACCCTTGTCGGCAACGGGCTCTACGCCCGTGGCGGCGCCCATCGCCGCCGTGCCGGTGGCGCTGGCGGCCGAACCCCTGCCCGGGCCCGCTCCGGGTTCCGCGCCGGTGCGCCAGCCGGCCGCGGGCGGCATCGGCAGCGTCTATCTGCAAGTGGGCGCGTTCAGCCAGTCGGCCAACGCCCAATCGCTGGTCAGCCGCATCAACACGCAACTCGGCGCCGAAGGCGCGCCGCCCGCGTCGGTCGAACAGTCGAATAACCTCTACCGGGTCAAGATCGGCCCCTACCCCGACCGGCAGAGCGCCTTGAACGCCGTGCCCATGGTGTCGGACCGCATCGGCATCCTGCCCAGCATCGCCTCGCAGTAAGCCTCAAGCCTGTCGAGGCTGCCCCGCGCTACCAGGGCAGTTCGGCCTGCCCGTCGCACACTCGGCGCGCGCTGGCGCTGCGGCTGCGATAGAAATTGCCTTCGTGCGCCAGCAGGGCCTGCTTGCGCGGCAACCCGCCGCCGAAGCCGGTCAGCGAGGTGTCCGCACCGATGATCCGGTGGCACGGAATAATGATGCTGATCGGATTGCGTCCGACCGCTCCGCCGACCGCCTGGGCGCCCTTGGGCCGCCCCACGGTGCGCGCCAGGGCGCCGTAGCTGGTCAGCACGCCGAACTCCAGATCGCACAAGGCGTGCCAGACCTGGTGCTGGAAAGTCGTGCCCACAGGGTCCAGCGGCACCTCGAAAATACGGCGCTGGCCCGCAAACCATTCTTCCAGCTCACGGCGCGCCTGCTCCAGGATGGGATCGGATGGCGTGAGAATCCAGCCTTCTGCCGAAGGCAACAGTTCCTGGTCGCTGAACCAGGCGCCGCGCAGGCCCTTGGGGCTGGCGACCAGGCGCATGTCGCCCAGCGGCGTGGGGATATCGCGGTAGGCCAGGCGTTCGTCGGGATCCGCGGGCTTGTTGGACACGATTGTGGAATACACCATGCCTTACTCCGCCGATTTCTTGCGGGCCAGGGCCCGGTTGTACAGCACGTCCCGCGGCTGGCCGGAAACCTTGGCCGCCACGCGCGCGGCATCGCGCAGCGACAACGACTCCAGCAAGGCGTCCAGCAGCGCGTCGGTGCGCGGATCGGCTTCTTCATCCGCCTCCTGCTCGGCGGGCGCATGCGCGATCAGCACGAACTCGCCCTGCTCGCGGTGGGAGTCCGCGGCCAGCCAGGCCGCGCCCTCGCCCATCGGAAAGGTCGCGATCTCCTCGAAGCGCTTGGTCAGTTCGCGCGCCACGGTCAAGAGACGGTCCGGACCGCACACTTCCAGCAGGTCGGCCAGCGTGGCCGCGAGCCGATGCGGCGATTCGAACATCACCACGGGCGCGGGCAAGGCACACCAGGTGCGCAGCCAGCGCTGGCGCGCGACCGTCTTGGGCGGCGGGAATCCTGCGAAGGCATAGCCCGGATTTTCATCGGTGGTGACGCCGCTGCCCATCAGCGCCGCGATGACGGCGCTGGGTCCCGGCACCGGCACCACGCCAAAACCGGCTTCACGCACGGCGCGCACGATGCGCGCGCCCGGATCGCTGACGGCCGGCGCGCCGGCATCGGACACCAGCGCCACGCGCTGGCCCTGGGCCAGGCGCTCGCAGATGGTCTGGGCCGCGGCGGCTTCATTGTGGCGGTGGGCAGCCATCAGCGGCGTACCCACGCCCCAGGCGTCCAGCAGGGCGCGGCTGGCGCGCGTGTCTTCCGCCGCGATCACGTCGGCCCGCTGCAAAGCGTGCCAGGCGCGCAGCCCCAGGTCGCCCAGGTTGCCGATCGGCGTGGCCACGACATACAGCGTCGAGGCAGGCCAATGCTGCCCCGCCACGCGTTCAGACACGCGGGACCAGGCATCTCCGGCAGGGGGAGGAGAGACATTTTGATTCATTGCAGCCTACAGACACGGGAAACCATGTCAGTGTAGCCGCCTATGCCCGCCACTTCCGGAGCGCCCATGACGGATGACACCTTGCGACTGGCCTGCGAACTGGCCCTGGCGGCCCGCCGCCGCGCCGCCAGGCGCCGGCGCCGATCCGCACGCGCAGCGCCCGCTGATCGTCCGCCCCCGCGCCGCTCGCCCGCCCAACGCAAAGGCGACCACCACGAGGACGCCGCCCTGCGCCTGCTGCAGTCGCGCGGCCTGGTCCTGCTGGCGCGCAATCTGCAGACCCGCGCCGGCGAAATCGACCTGGCCATGCGCGA
>JALDYL010000385.1:0-3303 GCA_032153965.1 Achromobacter sp.
TCACCCTGCTGTCCCGCATTTCCGGCCTGATCCGCGACATCCTGGTGGCCCGCGCTTTCGGCGCCGGCCCCATCACTGACGCCTTCTGGGTCGCCTTCCGCATACCCAACCTGCTGCGCCGCCTGTTCGCCGAAGGGGCTTTCGCCCAGGCCTTCGTGCCCATCCTGGGCGCGGCCCGCAACAACCGCTCCGAAGCCGAAGTCCGCACCCTGCTGGACCGCGTGGCCCTGCTGCTGACGGCGGCGCTGATGCTGATCACGCTCATCGGCATCGTCGCCGCGCCCTGGGTGGTATCGGCCATGGCCAGCGGCCTGCGCGGCACGGCCCGCGACACCGAATTCGGCGCCGCGGTCTGGATGACGCGGGTGATGTTCCCCTACATCTTCTGCATGTCGCTGATCGCCTTCGCCTCGAGCGTGCTCAATACCTGGCGCCGCTTCGCAGTGCCGGCCTTCACGCCGGTGCTGCTCAACCTGGCCATGATCGCCGCCTGCATCTGGCTCGCGCCGCGCATGGACGTGCCCGTCTACGCGCTGGCCATCGGCGTCATGATCGGCGGCGTGGCGCAACTGGCCGTGCAATGGATCGCCCTGGCGCGGCTCGGCCTGACCCCGCGCTTTACCCTGCGGTTCCGCGAGGCCTGGAGCGACCCCACGGTGCAGCGCATCCTCAAGCAGATGGCGCCCGCCACCCTGGGCGTCTCGGTCGCGCAGATCTCGCTCTTGATCAACACCAATATCGCCACCTGGCTGACGCCGGGCAGCGTCACCTGGCTGTCCTTCGCCGACCGCCTGATGGAATTCCCCACGGCGCTGCTCGGCGTGGCGCTGGGCACGGTGCTGCTGCCCAGCCTGTCCGCGGCCCATGCCCGCGACGATCACGGCGGCTACAGCGGGCTGCTGGACTGGGGCCTGCGCCTGGTGCTGCTGCTGGGCCTGCCGGCGGCGGTAGGCATGGCGCTGCTGTCCGATGGCCTGGTCGCCACCCTGTTCCACTACGGCGCCTTCGCCGCCCAGGATGTAAGCCAGACCCGCCTGGCGGTCATTTCCTATTCCGCCGGACTGATCGGCCTGTTGGCGGTGAAGATCCTGGCGCCCGGCTTCTACGCCAAGCAGGACATCCGCACGCCGGTGAAGATCGCCATCGGCGTCCTCGTCATGACGCAGCTGATGAACCTGGTGCTGGTGCCGCTGATGGCGCACGCCGGGCTGGCCCTGGCCATCGGCCTGGGCGCCTGCATCAACGCATTGGCGCTGCTGATCGGGCTGCGCCGCCGCGGCGTCTACCAGCCCGGCCCCGGCTGGGCCGCGTTCGCGCTGCGTCTCTTGCCCGCGCTGGCGGCGCTGGCGGCCCTGCTCTGGTATGCCGACGGGCGCATCGACTGGATCGGCCTGCAGGCCCATTCCTGGCAGCGGGTGGCCTGGCTGGCCGGCGTGCTGGCAGCCAGCGGCGCGGTCTACTTCGGAATGTTGTTACTGTTTGGCTTCCGTCCTAGGGACTTCGGCCGACGTCCGGCGCGTTAAGTTCGGACAATCTGCCTATATACACCTCAAAAGCCGGTCTAGTGCCGGCTTTTTTGCATTAGATTCGTCAAGAATTGACAATCAGCCGGTAATCTTTGGTAAAAAACCTTTATTATTTACAAATTGCCATCGAAAGGATCCCCCTTGAAGCACTGCGGGGACATGAAGTGAAGTACGCCCAAGGACAACCCATGGCGGACCAGGTAATCAATTGGCTGCTGTTATTGCGCTCTGGCAAGGCGACCGCACGGGACTACAACAATTTCCTGGCGTGGCGCGCTGCCGACCCGGCCCATGAAAACGCCTGGCAGCAGCTGACCGGATCGCTGGAAGGATCCACGTTCGGCCGGCTTGGCGACGCCTACCCCGTTGGCTACGCCACGGCCAGCCAGCCTGTTCCGCCCCTCGCTGCCCCTCCCGGGCCCGCCATCGCGCCCCCGCGCCGCCGCTTTCTGACCGGCGCGCTCGCGCTCGCCGGTACCGGCGCCTGCGCGGCTTACGTAGGCAATGCCTTCTACCCCCTGGGCAACGTCGCGGCCGATGCCGCCACGGCCACCGGCGAACGCCGCCGCTACGTGCTGTCCGACGGCAGCCAACTGCTGCTGGACGCCCGCAGCCGCGTCAACCTGGATTTCACCCCCGCCTACCGCCAGGTCCGCCTGCTGGATGGCGCCGTGACGGTGTCGGTGGCCCCCGACGCGCGCCGCCCCTTCCTGGTCCAGACGGCCGAAGGCACGGTCCGCGCCCTGGGCACCCGCTACATGGTGCGCCAGCAAGCCCAGCGCACGCTGGTGGTGGTGCATGAACACGAGGTCGAGGTCGAGACCATGTCCGGCGCCCACGGCACCGTCCGCGCCGGCACCGGCGCCCGGTTCGATGCCGCTCGCATGGACACCCCGCGCGCCGAACTCATGGCCGAGGCCGCCTGGGAAGCCGGCTGGGTCGAAGCCCGCGGCCGCCCGCTGGCCGAAGTGATCGCCGCCCTGCGCCCCTACCGCAGCGGCACGCTGCGCGTGTCCATGGCCGCCGGCGGCCTGCCGGTATCCGGCCACTTCCCGCTGGACGACACCGACGCCGCGCTCAATACCCTGCGCGACATGATGCCCATCCATGTCCGCCGCTTCACGCCCTGGTTTGTCTCGATCAACGTCGCCACCTGACAACGCCGGTGTACGCGCCGTGCCGCCGGAGGGGCTTCTCGTTGTATACTAAGCACGGTGTTTTTATCCAGTAGGCGCCACGGGTCTTCCTCAAGACTGTGCATGAGGACCATCCGCAAGGGCTCCCCAGCCCAGGGAATTCTTCCCGCAGCGCCCCCCGCCCGGTTGACGGGCGCTCCATCGGTTGATCAGACATTAAAAGCTTGCATTCCCGTAGGGACTTGCTACAATGTTCGACTTTGCCGAATTCAACTTATATAGCAACATGGCCAATACCGCCCAAGCCCGCAAGCGCGCTCGCCAATCCGTTGAGCGCAACAAGCACAATTCCAGCCTGCGCTCGATGCTGCGCACCGCCATCAAGCGCGTTCGCCAATCCATCGCCGCTGGCGACAAGGCTGCGGCTGGCGACGTGTTCCAGAAGGCCTCCAGCGTGATCGATCGCGTGGCTGACAAGAACATCATCCACAAGAACAAGGCCGCTCGCCACAAGAGCCGCCTGGCTGCCGCCATCAAGGCGCTGGCCTAAGCCATTCTGCCGCCCTGTTTTCAGGGCGTCACGAATACGGCAAATGAAAAAGGATGCCCCTGGGCATCCTTTTTTGCGTTCCTGGCCGCCG
>JALDYL010000386.1:0-3303 GCA_032153965.1 Achromobacter sp.
GATTGATCGAAATGGCGCATTAGCTCAGCCGGTTAGAGCGACGGAATCATAATCCGCAGGTCCCCTGTTCGAATCAGGGATGCGCCACCAGGAATTCAAAGGGCGCCCACGCAAGTGGGCGCCCTTTTCGTTTTGCGCATTGGAACTCTTCGCGCGGGGAACCAGTCTTACGACGCGGCGCCCGCCGCTGGTAGACGGACGCTACTCGGCAACCTGCCTGGTGGCCGCTATCCAGCCCCCCCCCTCAGGAGCGATCAAATTTCCTTGCGTCGACTTATCCGTAGAGCAAAAAAAAGACTGTTCCACTGGTCCCCTGAACTGGCCGCGCGTTGCGGCTTTGATTTCCACTTGAAGGCTCCGAATCGCAGCTTCCTGGAGCAGCAGATATTCGACTATCTGAACCAGCAGCAGGCGACCCGGGCCGACACCCCGATGCGATGCCTGTTCGTGGGCATGCATGAATACACCTGGCATTACCCGCGCTTGTTGAAGATGGAGTTCCATTCCCTGGATATGGATCCTGAACAGGCCATCTACGGCCCTGCCGGCAGGCACACCATCGGCAGCGCAACGAACATGTCGGGGTTCTACGCCGAAGCTTCGTTCGACGTCGTGGTGGCCAATGGCGTGATCGGCTGGGGCCTCAACGAGAGAGCCGATTTCGAGCGCTTGATGGAGCAATGCCATCGCGTGCTCAAGCCTGCCGGGCTTCTGATCCTCGGCTACAACGACACACCGGAACACGCACCCTTTGATGTGGACATTGCATGGCGGGACCTGTTTGCACCCATGACTCCGGCCATCCCAGGAGTTACGCAGGCGCACCATGCCATGAACGACAGCTATGCGCACGTGTTCATCTTCGGAGAAAGGCGTCCGGCGCCGGCCGCCGCCTGACAGGAGCGGCCCGGCGCCCTACTCCCGGCTAAGGCAGCCGCACCGCATCGCGCCGCCTGCCGCCCCAGGTCGCCGCCAGGCTGGCCACGAAGGCGCCGATCAGCATTGAGGCGAAGCCCCACAGCGCGAATGCGGCCGCAGCCTTGCGCGCCTGGTCCGCGGCCTCCTTGGCCTTTTGCCGGGCGTCGTCCGCCGCCTGCTTCACGTTCTGCACGGCCTGGTCGACGCGGCGTTGCGCCGCCGCCGGCTCCAGGCCGGCCTGCGCCGCCACGACCTTCACGACATAGTCGCGGTCTTCGCCCGTCATGGAGCCGCGCGCCGCGCTCATCGCCACGATGCGGCCCACCTCCTCTCTGGCGCCGTTGCGGTCGCCGCTGGCATCTGGCCGTTCCGATCGCAGCAAGGCATCGGAGAAGTAGCCCTGCATCTGCGCCATGCCGTCGCCTCCGCCCGCAGCCGCCGCAGCCGTCGCGGCGGCGCCCGCTCCTGTCGCCACCGCGGCGCCCGCTTTCGCCACGCCGGACGCCAAGGTCGCGATGGACGCGCCCAGCAGCACGGCGCTGACGACCGCGCTCAAGGCCCACACCAGGAAGCCGTGCGCCGTGTCGCGGAAATAGACTTCGTCCGAATGCACGTCCACCCATTTGGTGCGCAGCCGCCCCGCCACGTAGCCGCCGATGCCATAGGCGACGATCTGCGTGGCCAGCACCCAGACGATAAGGCCCATGCCTATTGCGGGTGCGCTCGCCCCTTCGCCGCTCCAAGGCGAAACCGAAAGAAAGCCCAGGCCCGTGCCACCGGCGAACAAGGCCAGCGAAAGGGCCGCGGCGATGACCGCGCCGGAGATCACGGCGGCCCACGACACGGCCGAGATGGCGGATTCCCTCGGCGGCACGCCGCCGGGATACGGCTGACTCAATGAAGATGCGTTTTCCATGGATCTGTTCCTTGTTCACGGTTCAGCGCGGCCGCGCCGAGACGCGCCGCCGCGGCGGAAAGCCTCGCGGGTCAATGCCAGAAAAGCGCCAGCAGGATGATGATGGGAATGGGCACGCCCAACAGCCACAACAAGATGGAACGCATAAAGCCTCCTTGGATGAAGTCCCGCGCGTCGCGCGCGGCTCAGGCCAGATCGATCGTGCCTGGCGCGCGCGGATTCGGCGGCTGCACGGGATCGATGACGTCGGGATCGATGCGCGGCCGCGTAGGATCCTGCGGCGGATCGTCTGGCGGCGGATTGTTGGGAAAGGCGGGATCGTCAGGCGCGGGCTGATCGCCCCCGCCGGGCTCGCGGTGCGTGGACTGGGACATGATGTTCTCCTCAAGCGACGCGTGGCGCGTCGTCGAGTCCCATCAGCAAACCGCATTCCCGACCCTGTCTGCGGACGCAAAAAAGCCCTCTTGCGAGGGCATTCAGGCATGCGCGGCCGGTCAGCGTCAGGGCTTGCCCTTGGCGTCCCTGACAGGCTCGGCGGTTTTCTGGCTACCGTTGCCGAGGAATTCGACGACGGCAGTCTTGCCCGCGACGGAGGCTTCGTCCTGGCTGGCGTAGCGCCTGGGCGAGTAATTGGTGCTGCGCACATTGCCGGATTCAGGATCGAACAAGGTGATGATCCAGGCGAATTCCCCCGGCATCAATTGCCTGACTTGCAACGTGGCGCGCGTGCCAGGGCGCAGTTGCGGCATGGGTAGGCCTTTAGCATGATTCAACGCCGCCATCGTAGCGCAAGGCGCGCCGGCGCAAAACGCGTGGCCAGGGACAAGTAGAGAAATGCTGCGCCCGCACATGGATTCATGCTGCACACCCCGCGGCAAAAACGCCACAAACCCCGCATCGCGTCAGGAAAACCCTAGGGCCTATTGCGCAAATACAGGCGCACAATCGAGACAAACATCTAGACCGCTCAGCGGCACCCGCATTCCCCTTTAATCAGGCGAGGACGGAGACAACATGACTTATGTAGCAGTGGTTATGAGCTGTTTGATGGTTGTGGGTATCGTCGCGTTGGTGATTCAAACGGTTCAAAGCGCAGGGTCCGAACCCTGGCTGAAAATCTCGGCGGCGATCACCAGTTCCTTGTTCGCTTCACTCTTGTTGATTCCACTCGGATACGCGGTCGCGCAGACCGTGCTGATCGAATAATTCCTTGATCACGGCACAAGCGCCCCGGGGCTATGCGCCCCGGGCGGCCTTGCCGCGGGTCGCCGCCCAGCACAGCAGCGACCCGGCGGTCACCATGGCCACGCCCTGCCAGAACGACGCGGTCAGGCGGGTCGACAGCCACACGGCGGCGAAGAATGTCGAGAAGACCGGAGTGAAGTAGGACGCCGTGGCCAGCAAGGTCAGGTTGCCCTTGAGTATGCCCACGTTCCATAGCGCATAGCCTGCCGCCATGGCGCCGCCGG
>JALDYL010000387.1:0-3287 GCA_032153965.1 Achromobacter sp.
TCTGGCGCCGAACTATGACATGACCGTGCAGCCGCGCTACTTCTCCAAGCGCGGATTGCAGATGGGGGGCGAGTTCCGCTATCTCGGCGGTTCCTACAGCGGCATCCTGGACGGCACCTACCTGCCCAACGACAAGCTGACCGACAGTGATCGTTGGATGTACTGGTGGCGCCACCAGCAGCTCCTGCCATATGGCTTCTATGCGGACTGGGATGTTGCGAAGGTGTCGGATGACAACTATTTCCGCGACATTTCCCAGCTAGGCCTGAACCAGGCTTCGACGACGTATCTGCCGCAGCGCGCGCGAGTGGGCTGGTCTTCCGCGTCCGGATATTGGAGCGGGTATGCGCAGGTTTACAAATACCAGACGCTGCAGGACCCCGATGCTCCATTAGCCCCGCCGTATGACAAGGAGCCGGAACTCTCCTTCCGCGGCGCGCGCTATGACTGGGGCGGTTTTGATGTCGACTGGACTTCCACGGCCGTGCGTTTCAAAAGGTCTTTGTTCCAAGGTCAACGCCTGGGTCCCAATGGCGACCGTTTCCAGACCTACCCGACGGTTTCCTACCCTGTCGTCAAGCCGGGTTGGTTTATTACTCCCAAGGCGGGCGTCAACTACACGCAGTACAACACTGAATGGTACAACCAGAGCCCGGGAACGCCGCGTTCGCAATCCCGGTCTGTGCCGATCATGTCCTTGGATACCGGTCTGGTTTTTGAACGCGACACTTCGCTGTTCGGCAAGGCGTCCACGCAGACCCTGGAGCCCCGCCTGTACTATCTGTACGTGCCCTACCGCGACCAGTCCAAACTGCCCGTCTTCGACACCTCCTTGGCCGATTTCAGCTTCTCGCAGGCGTTCGAGGAGAACATCTATACCGGCGGCTGGGACCGCATCGCGAACGCCAACCAGCTGACCGCCGCGTTGACGACTCGCTGGCTCGATGCCAATACCGGTTTTGAGCGCATGTCGCTCGCTGTCGCGCAGCGGCTGTACTTTGCAGACCAGAAGGTCACGCTGCCTTTCGAGACCCCGCGCGAAAATGTGCGGTCCGATTTCCTGGTGGGCGCCAGCGCTGCTTTGACCGACACGCTCAGCACGGAAGTCGCAGCGCAGTACAACCCCTATGACAACAATTGGTCGCGTGGTCTGGTGAGCGCGCGCTGGTCTCCACAACGCTTGACCACGGTCGCCGTGTCCTATCGCTATCAGCGTGACCCCCAGCCGGGTGTCGCTTATCAGCCCCAAGGCCAGAACCAGGTCAGCATGGCGGTCCAATGGCCGTTCAGCAAGCGTTGGTACGGTGTCGGACGGGTGGACTATTCCTTGCGTTCCGGACCGTCGAGCACGATCGCCAATACGACGGACTCTCCGCGGGTGACGCAGGCCATCGCTGGCCTGGAGTACAAGGGCGATTGCTGCTGGGTGGGCCGCGTGGTCTACCAGCGGTACGCTATTTCCGCCACGGACGCCAACTCCGCAGTGTTCTTCCAGCTTGAGCTGACCGGCCTGGGTTCCCTCGGAACCGACCCGATGAACCTGCTGAACAGAAGTATCCCCGGCTACTCGCGCATTACGCCGCCAGTACCCACCGGGACCACATTTGAAAGGTATGAATGATGCGTAGGTTGCACTCTTTGCGCCGCCTCTCCGGCAATGCGCTGCTGCTGGCCGTGTGCGCCGGCTTGCCCGTGGCCCATGCGGCCGAACAGGGCGGCAAGGCCGCGAACAATGGCGCCAAGCCGAACTCCGCCGCGCAGAAGAGCGCCGCGCCGACGCCCGCGCCGCAGCGCGAGCAGTTCGTCGACGGCATTGCCGCAGTGGTGGACAAGGACGTGATCACGCTGCGCGAGCTGCGTGAGGCGTCCTTGCGCATTTCGGGTGAGCTGAAGACTCGCGGCATCCAGGTGCCGGACGACCAGACCCTGCAGCATCAGGTGCTGCAGCGCCTCATCATGGAACGCGTGCAGCGCCATGAAGCCGATCGTCTGGGCATACGCGTGGACGACGCGCAAATCGATCAGGCGATTCAGACCATCGCCGGCCGCAACAAGATCACCGTGGCCCAGTTGCGCCAGGAAATCGAAAAATCCGGCACCAACTGGGATAGTTACCGCAAGGCGCTGCGCGACGAGATCCGCACGGATCGCCTGCGCCAGCGCGCGGTGGATTCCACGATTGTGATTTCGGACGCCGAGGTCGATGCCTTCCTGAAGGATCAGCGCCGTAACCCGGCGTTCGGCGCGGCGCCGCAAGCGGCCCCGCAACCGCAGGCCCAGCCGCAGCCCGAACCCCAGCAGGCCGCCGCGCCGTCGGGGCCGATGCTTTACGCACTGGCCCAGATCCTGGTGCGCGTGCCTGAAGGCTCGTCGCCCGAGCAATTGGCGGCGCTGCGCAAGAAGGCCGAAGGCCTGCTGGCGCAAGCCAAGCGCGGCGACGACTTCGCCAGCCTGGCCGCCGCGGCCTCGGACGGTCCCGAAGCCTTGCAGGGCGGCGTCATGGGTGTGCGCCCGCTGGACGGCTGGCCCGACCTGTTCGTGCAGGCCGTCAGCAATCTGCAGAAAGGGCAGGTCAGCAGCCTGATCCAAAGCGGCAACGGCTTTCACATCATCAAGGTGATGGACCGCGGCACCGCCCAGCCGGCGCCTGCCCGTACGGCCCGCGCCCCGGCGCCAGCCCAGGCGCCGCAGCCCGCCGCCGCGCCCGCGCAGGCACCTGCGCATCAGGGCCCGGTGGAAGTGATGCAGACCCGCGCCCGCCACATCCTGATCAAGACCTCCACCGTCATGAGCGACGAACTGGCGCGTCAGCGCCTGGAGCAGGTCCGCCAGCGCCTGGTGAGCGGCGGCGCCAAGTTCGAGGACATGGCGCGCCAGTATTCGCAGGACGCCACCGCCCCGCAAGGCGGCGAACTGGGCTGGCTGAACCCGGGCGAAACCGTGCCGCCGTTCGAGGCCGCCATGAACGCCTTGAAGCCGGGCGAGATCAGCCAACCGGTGCAATCGCCCTTCGGCTGGCACCTGATCGAAGTGGAAGAGCGCCGCCAGCATGACGCCACGGACGATATGGCCCGCATGAAGGCCCGCCAGATCCTGTTCGAACGCCGCGCCCAGCCCGCATTCGAAGATTGGCTGGAGCAGCTGCGCGCCCAGGCATACATCGACAACCGCCTGGAAAAGCAGCAGAAGATCCAGCAGAACAACCGTTAAACGCATTACAGGCTTTACATGGCACAGCACCAGGCGCGCAAGCGTTTCGGCCAGAACTTCCTGACCGACGAGAGCGT
>JALDYL010000388.1:0-3285 GCA_032153965.1 Achromobacter sp.
CCTTGATGATGAGCTTGCCGCCCCAGCGCTGCTTGATCCATTCGACGTCGTCCCAACTCAGGCGCGGATCGAACTGATCGGCCGTCCAGGACGACAGCAAGGACAGGTCGTCCACGCCCTTGACATGCCCGACGATGTTGCCGAAGGTGCGGCGCTTGGTGCCCAACATGCCCATGCACCAGCGCGGCTTGGTGGCCAGGTTGATCAGATTGCGCAAGGTGGGCTTGGGCGGCGTCGACAGGCCGTTCTTGATGTCCTTGTGGCGCTGGCCCATGATCTGCAGGTCCAGCGTCAGCACCAACGCCGAGCAGCCCGCGGCCTTGGCGCGGTCGATCAGGCTGGCGACGAACTCGCGGTCGCGCATCACGTAGAGCTGGAACCAGAACGGCTTTTTGGTCGCTTCGGCCACGTCTTCCAGCGAGCAGATGCTCATGGTGGACAGGGTGAAGGGCACGCCGAAATCCGCCGCCGCCTTGGCCGCCAGAATTTCTCCGTCCGCATGCTGCATGCCGGTCAGGCCCGTGGGCGAGATTGCCAACGGCATGACCACATCCTGGCCCACCATGGTGGTGCGCAGCGACCGACCTTCCATGTTCACCGCCACGCGCTGACGCAGCTTGATCTTCTGAAAATCGCTTTCGTTGGCGCGGTAGGTGCCTTCGGTCCAGGCGCCGGAATCCGCGTAGTCGTAGAACATGCGCGGCACGCGCTTCTGCGCAATGGCGCGCAGATCCTCGACGCAGGTGATCTTGGAAAGGTTAGCGGTCATGGAGTGGTCTATGGAGTGATGGGGCGCCAGCAGTGGCTCGTTATTTTTAGACGCCGGGCCGCCAGCTGCGGGCAGCTCCAGCGATTGCGCGGACCTCCCAGGCCCCGCAACGCCGCCCAGTATACGCGCCGAGGCCGGCAAGCGTCGCTTGCCGGCCTCGTTCGCCCCCCAGTCACAGGGGCTCTTGCGGCCCCTGCGCCCCCATCATCGCGGCCAGACCTTGGACACGGCCCGGATCGTGGCCCAGGCCACCCAACGCGGGCTGGTCAGCCGCGCGCCCGGCAGGCGACGCATCACGTCCACGGCCAGCCCGCCGCGCTTGTGCCACTGCTTCTTGCGGGTCTGGCTGTCGGTCCAGCGGCCCTCCAGCCACGGGAACTCGCGGCGGCCTGGCTTGTAGACCGGCGGCGTGTTGTAGATCAGGATGTAAGCCAGCCGCGGCGCCTGCGAGGTGTTGGGCCCGGTGAAGTGCAGGGTGCGAGCATCGTGCACCGTGATGCCGCCCGGGTCCAGCGGCTCCGGCACCGCCTGGTCGCGCGGGAAATCGCCGCAGCATTCCAGCGGATGCAGGGTCTTGTCGCCGCCCGGCGAACGATGCTCCAGCACGTCCCATTTGTTCGAACCCGGAATGAACTGCATGCAGCCGTTTTCCGTGGTGGCCGGCTGCAGCGCCAACCAGATGCTGAGTTCGTTGTAGATGAAGTCCGGCGAGCGGAAAGCCTCGTCCTGGTGCCACGGCGTTTCCGGCCCATGCGGTCCGGGCTTGAGCAGGGCATGCTCGCCGTACAGGGCGGCCTCGGGGCCCAGCAACTGGCGCGCCAGCTCCAGGGTGCGCTCGTGGTACTCGGTCTTCAAGAGGCCCGGGGCATAATGGCGTGGATCGTGCAAGCTGGGAAACTTGGCGGGTTTGGACGGGTCGTCGCGGCTCACAAAGTCATACTGCGCACCCTCGTTGTAGCCGGTCTTGTTCGCAAACAGGTCGAGCAGCGTCCTGCGGATGTAACCCACCTCGTCCTGCGGGCACATGTCCTTCAGGGCCAGGTAACCCTGTTCCCTGTAGCGCGCTGTCTCAGCTTCCGACAACAAACTGGTCTCTTCCATAATGGCTTCTCCAAGCTCTGGTAACGGGTGTTCCCGCTGGCACGTTTTGACATGAGCTCTAACGTATCGCCAGGCGTCCCCCGGGCCTATAGACCATCCGCCGTAGTCACTACCGTCTACGTACATCGCCGAGCGCGGCGCCTCATCCAAGAGAGAATCGATGCAAGACCCTAAAGCCGATACCCATATCGAGACCGTGCACGTCACGATCACCGGCGCCGTGCAGGGCGTGGGCTACCGCCACGCCACGGTCCGGCGCGCGCACATGCTGGGCGCCAAGGGCTGGGTGCAGAACCTGCCCAACGGCACGGTCGAAGCCATGGTGCAGGGCACCCCCGACCAGGTCGATCACATGCTGGAATGGTTGCGGCGCGGCCCCCCGGGCGCCAGCGTGCAGGAGATCACCACCCGCCGGGAGTACACCGATAAGCGTTACATACGTTTCGAGCAACTGTGAAGCCGCCGCCTCTGCTAGCCGTTATGGCCTAGTCTGGGCGGCTGAGAGGGCCTCGAAAAGGGAAAATGCGCCTGGCAGAAGGCTCAGCGCGTGCGCAGCCAGCGCCCGCCCAGCTGATTGAAAAGCAGGCCGGCCAGCACGCCGGCCACGCCCAGCCATTGCAGCGGCTCCAGGCGTTCGCCGAAGGCCATGGACGCGGCCCAGAGCCCCACCACGGGAACCAGCAGCGAGAACGGCGCGATCTTGGCGGCCGGGTGGCGCGTCAACAGCTGCGTCCACAAGGTATAGGCCACCAAGGTTGCCAGCACCGCCAGATACAGCACCGACAGGACCTCGCCCCAGCCCATGCCGGTGATCATGCCCGCCACCGGCTCCCAGCCGTCGATCAGCACGGCCAGCAGCAGGAACGGCAGCACCGGCGCGGCGCTGCTCCAGGCAATGAAGGCGAACGGGTCGTAGCCGGGCGACTTGCGGCTGGCCAGGCGCACGATGATGTTGGACACGGCCCACATGAACGCGCCGCCCAGCGTCAGCGCGAAGCCCAGCATGGTCATCTGGCCCGGCCCTTCGCCGCGGCCGCCGGCAATCACCGCCAGCCCCAGCGCCGCCACGCCCAGCCCGATCCAATGGTGGCGCTGCGCGCGCTCATGCAGGATGGGCGCGGCCAGCAGCAGCGTGAAGAAGGCCTGCGTCTGGATCACCAGCGAGGCCATTCCCGCCGGCATGCCGAACTTCAAGGCGGTGAACAGCAGTCCGAACTGGCCCAGGCCCTGCACCAGTCCATACGCCGCGACCCAGCGCCAGGGCAGCCTGGGCGCGCGCACGAAGAGGATCAGGGGAAAGGCCGCCAGCGCGAAGCGCAGGGCGCCCAGCAGCATGGGAGAGAGGCCCCGCATGCCGACCTTCATGGCGACGAAGTTGGTGCCCCAGATGACCACGACCGCCAGTGCGCAGAGAT
>JALDYL010000113.1:0-15066 GCA_032153965.1 Achromobacter sp.
ATGGCGTGGGCGAGGACGTCGCCGGCTGCATCATCACCAAGCTGGATGAGGCCACGCGCCTGGGCGCGGCGCTGGACACGGCCATCCGCCATCGCCTGCCGATTCATTACATGTCGGTCGGGCAGAAAGTGCCCGAGCACATGGAACTGGCCCGGGCCGACGTGCTGATCGATCGCGCCTTTTCCATGGTCGAACGCGCTCGTGCGCTGTACACCCCCAGTGAGGCCGACCTGGCGACACTGGTGTCTGCGTCGCGGGAGCCCGAGAGCGCGGATCCGGCACGCAAGCGGCAGTTGCTGGCTTCGGCCATCCTGCGCCCGCAAGGGGGTGCAGGCTCCGTTGAGGCTGCGCAGAACCTGGACGATGCCATTGCGTGGCTGGAAAGCGACCCGACCTGCGTGCAGGCGCGTGCCTCTTGGCGCGGCTATGTCGGCGACAATTCCGGCGCAAGCGTGATGGCTCTGGGCGACGAGCCTTTGGCAATGGCGCGCCGTGAATTTTCCTCGGTCTGCGCACGGCATCTGCTTGCCATGCACGGCAAGGCCGCCATGAAGGGGGAGGGCCTCCCTGGCGGAACGCTGCTGGGCACGCTGCTGATGAGCGATCGCGGCACTGCTCTGGCGGCGCCCGCGCAGCAATTGGTTTTGCCGCATGGGCTGCTGTCTTCATTTGCGCCGACCGCGCCGGCCCAGCCGGACCCGGTCCTGGCGTTACAGGCGCGTGTCGCTTGGCTGGCCGAGAAACTGGCACGCGTCCCGGTCGTCCACATGTTGGAAGCCGGTACCTCCGCCTTGTGGCCAGCCCTGAGCGAGCAAGGCGCGGCCTGGGTGGCGCGCAGTGCCGGCGGCCAGCGCGTCATCCAGGATGACTGCCCGACCAATTTGAATGCCGTAGGCAAGAGTGTGGGCTATCTGCCCGTCGGCCAGCCCGGCGACATGCCGGGGCTGAGCAGTGTCCAGGGTGGCAAGCGCGTGCCCTTGGCCTTATGGGCCTCGGGCACGGAAGTGGCGCTGCCGGGCCGCAACGGCGGCGAATCCGTTCGGCTGGTCTGCGCCCGGCTGATCGACACGGTCAGCGGCGAGGTTGCCGGACAGCTGTTCGGCATGACCAATCTGCCCGCGTCCCAAGCGGATGCCGCCACCGTGGCGCGCTGGCTGGTGCTGCAGGAAGAGGCCAAGGCGGGATTCCGCTATATGGCCAACGCATGGCAGGCCCTGCCAGCCGTGGATGGCGCCCATGCGCTGGCGCGTCAATCGTTGATGGCCGGCCAGTTGGGCGCGGCGTGCTGGCAGATGGCCCATACGCCGGCCGCGGAAGTGCTGCGCGGGCCCTTGTCGGGCATCATGGGTACGGAGCGCAAGCTGTCCGGGCGCATGTTGCCGGTGGCTTTGCTGAAGATGTACGCGCTATTGGAAATGACGGCCGCGTGACCGTGGCCGTAGTTTGATGGGTTGCGCAATACAGGTCGGATTCCTGCGCAAGTACGTGGGCGCTCTACCGATCCTGCCGATCAACCAGCGTGGTTGAACCGTGGTGTGTTTCAGCCGGCGACAATGGGCTTGCGCCCCGGAGCGCTGCGCGCGCCACGCCCACGGGCGTCGTAAGTGGCATGGGCACCGCCAGCAGCGCCCATGCTGCGCAGGGCTTCCAGCGACTGCTGCGTATAGCGCAGATGCACGTCGATGAGCGCGCCGTTGCGCATGTTGATTTCGTTGGCGGATGCCGATTTGCTCAGCAGGGCCTGCCAGACGCCCGACAGTTGCGGGTGCAGTACCGCCGCCTGCTCGGTGCCGACGTGCCCGGCGGGCAGGCCGATTTCCGCGAGCAGGGAATCCCGGACCTGGCTCAGGTCCACGAGCCTGCGGGCGACGTCGCCCTTGCGTTCGGTGATTTCCTGCAGCGTGCCGACGCTTCCCAAGCCTACCAGCACTTCGGTCTCTTCTTCCAGGATGGCGGAGAACTCGGTGATCAGGGCATCTTCCTGGCGCATGCAGGACTGCAGGGATTCGACGGTGCTCATGGTCATGCTGTTCAGCTCGGGAGGTTACAGGTTTACTTCAGCAGGTCGCGGGCGCTGGCGATCAGGCTGTCAGCGATACGGCCGGTATCGATCTTCAGTTGGCCCGATGCGATGGCTGCGCGGATGGCGGCAACGCGTTCGACGTTGATGTCATTGGAGCCGTCCTGTAGCGCGAGCAGCTTGCGCGATGCCGAGCTCAGCGCCACCTGCGAGCTGCTGGAGCCGCTGGCGCTGCTGGCGCCGTAAGCCTGGGCCAGCGCCGAGTCGGCGCGAGGCGCGACGGCGTCAGCCGATAGGGGGCGGTTGGTGGTGGAATTGATCTTCAAGATTTTCTCCGCGGGGCGTCCTGGGTCGGTTGTGCGACGGATTCGCCTACTTATGCCTCAGTAACGGCAAGGCCGGACGGAACTTTAGGGGTGGCAGGCGTGTTGGTGCAATGCGACATGTAACCACAATTACAGTTGTATTTCCACCAGGCCGGCATTGCGCACCACGCCGCTGACCACCTGGCCGCTCGCAGTGCGCACCTGCACGGTGGCGCCAGGCGCCGCGTTGTCGAGCGCCTGACCTTCGCTGCTGACGACGAAGCCCTTGCCGCGCGCGTTGATACGGACATTGGCGCCGCGCAACACCGATTGGGCGTTACGCAATCCGGAACCGCGCACCGTTTGTCCGGCATTGATCCGGTGCACGGCCGTCATGCCCACCACGGTTTGCGGATCCGTAATCGCGCCCGGGGGCAGGGCGACCAGGTCGCCGTCTCTTGGGGCCAGGTCGTCCGGCGTCAAGGCCTGCCCAGCGGCGATCATCCGCGCGGCGACGTAATAGTGGCCCGGCACGCTTACCGTCGCCTGGACATAGGCTGTCCAGGGCTTGGGCGCGTTGCAACGTATCCCTACCGTCATCCGCGAGCGCAGTTTCATGCCTGAAGGCATAAATGGGGACATGGCATCACAGGCCGTCAGATGATCCGCTCGCGGCGGATCGATCGTAACCGAGGGTTGTCCAGGCTGGCCGGCCAGCTGATCCAGCAAATAGGCTTGCGCCGCCAGGGCGATCGCCTCGGGCGCCTGGGCAGCCGCTTCCTGCCCCTGCGCGGTAGCCAGGGGCAGCAGCAGGGCTGCCAGGCAGCATGCGCGCGCGCGGAGTCGGGTTGCGGATATTTTCATGGTGGATGAATTGTAGAAGTCCGCGACATTCGGCAATACGTGAATTGGATGAGAAATGACGGGTTATTTGGCTGATTGTGTTCAGGCCTCGGCCCCTATGATGCCGTCATCCAATGGGATAACGGTCTGTCCGGAGTCCCTGGTTTTATCCGAATTGCAACGCACCAAGGCGCCCCGATGCTAGACAGGCTCAACGAAGATTTCCGGTTTTACCAGCAGGCCCTGGGGCTGCGCGCGCAACGCCAGGAAGTGCTGTCGTCGAACATCGCCAACGCCGATACGCCCAACTACAAGGCGCGCGATTTCGATTTCAAGACGGCCATGGCCAATGCCATGGAAGGCACCAAGCGCCTGCCCGATACCTCGCTCGCGCTGACGTCCGCTCGCCATATCCCGGCCAAGGCCGTATCGCAGGGCCCGACGGACCTTCTGTACCGCCTGCCGTACCAGCCCAGCATGGACGGCAACACGGTGGACATGGACATCGAGCGCGTGCAGTTCGCGGATAACACCCTGCATTACCAAAGCACGATGCAGATGCTGTCTGGCCGCATCCGGACCATGATGGCCGCAATTCAGGAATGATTTTTAAAGGGAGCGGCAGGCAATGTCCTTGTTGAGCATTTTCGATATCGCCGGTTCGGCGCTCAGCGCGCAATCGCAGCGCATGAACGTGGCGGCCAGCAACATGGCCAACGCCGACAGCGTGGTCGGCCCCGACGGCAAACCGTATCGCGCCCGCCAGGTCGTGTTCCAGGTGAATCCCCCAGCCGGCCAGGCGCTGGGCCAGGAAATCGGCGGCGTGCGCGTGGCTGGCGTGGTTGAAGACCAGTCCCCCTTGAAGCAGGTGTATGACCCGCAGCACCCCATGGCTGACGCGCAGGGCTACGTCAGCATGCCCAACGTCGACCCGGTGGCGGAAACCGTGAACATGATCGCGGCCTCGCGCTCTTACCAGGCGAACGTGGAAGTGCTCAATACCGCCAAGACCCTGATGCAGAAGACGCTGACCATCGGCCAGTCCTAATTTCTCGAACCATTGAATCCATGACCACTATCGACCAATCAACGAGCAAGACCGGCCTGGGCCTGGCGCAAACGGGTGCAAATGGCAGCAGCACGGCGCAAGGCCTGCAGGACCAGTTCCTGAAGCTGCTGGTTACGCAGCTGCAGAACCAGGATCCCCTGAACCCGATGCAGAATGCCGAGCTGACCTCCCAGCTGGCGCAGATTTCCACCGTGGAAGGCATCACCAACCTGAAGAACACCATGCTCGCCATCAGCGGGCAGATCGACGTGTCCCAGTCGATGAATGCCGTGGCCATGATAGGCAAGGGCGTGCTGATTCCCGGCTCCAAGATCAAGTCCGGCGTCGATGCCGCGAATCCCGAGGCCCGTGTCGTCACGCCTTACGGCCTGGACCTGCAGGGCGACGCCAAGAAGGTGCAGATCCGCATTTCCGACGCCAATGGCGCCGTCGTGCGCACGATTGAAACGACGGACCAAAAGCCCGGCGTGTACACGTTGTCCTGGGACGGCAAGAACGACCAAGGCGTTGTGCTGGAACCGGGCGCGTACACCGTGTCCGTCCTGGCCACGGATGCCGACGGCAAGAAGGTGAATGCGGAAGTCCTGAGCTACGGCCAGGTCAAGAGCGTGGCGTATTCCACTGAAGGCTTGCGGTTGGATCTGGGCCTGGAAGGCCAGACCAGCATGTTGGACGTGCGCAAGGTGATCGGCGCCTGAAGCGGGCGCAATGTATCGGTGCCGGCGCACGGGCGGCGGCTTCCCTAGTTAAAGATTAGCGAGAACAAACATGGGTTTCGGACAAGGATTGAGCGGCTTGAACGCCGCAGCGCAGAACCTGGACGTCATCGGCAACAACATCGCCAACTCCGGCACGGTCGGCTTCAAGTCCGCCACCGCGTCGTTCGCCGACGTCTACGCCAGCTCGCGCGTAGGCCTGGGCGTGAAGGTCGCGGCCATCAACCAGCGCTTTACCGTGGGTACGGTGAACGGCGGCGGCGGCGAGTACGACATCGCGATCGACGGCGCCAAGGGCATGTTCCGCGTCACCGACCAGAGCGGCGCGGTGATGTACACCCGTAACGGCGAATTCCTGGTCGACAAGAACAATTTCATCATCAACGCACAGGGCTATCGTCTGACGGGTTATCCGCCGGGCTCCGTGGGTGCGAATCCGGTGGAATTGCAGCTGCCTACTGCCAACGTGGCGCCCAAGGCGACTGCATCCGGCACTACCGTGGCCAACCTGAACGCCAATGCCAAGGTTATCTACGAAACCAATACGACGACGGATCCTGGTTCCGATGGCTCGGTCACGCTCAACGGCACGGCATACGCGTTTACCAGGGATGCTGCGGGGGGCTTGGTGTGGCCGCCTGGTGCCATCCCGGCTGACGGCACATACACGAACGGCGCCAATAGCGTCACTATCACTGGCGGCGTAGTCACCGGCGATATCAAGACCATGGCCGCCTACAAGGAATTCGTGGCTCCCACCGTCGAAGTTGCCAAGCCGTTCGATCCGAAGCAGTCCAGCACCTACACGAACGCATCGCCGATGACGGTGTTCGATTCGTTGGGCAACTCGCATCAGGTCATGCAGTACTTCGTGAAGCGTCCTTCGACCAGTCCCGATATCAGCAACTATGACGTCTATTACACGATAGATGGCAAGGCCATGGCGCCGACGACAGAAGCCGGCGGCGTATGGGGCAATCCGCAGAAGTTCACCTTCAATAAAGCGGGTGTGATGACCAGCGCGCCGGTGGTGAACCTGTCGTTTGGAACCCCGGGTGAAGGCGCTGCGCCGGCCGATCCCATCAACATCGCAATGAATTACGCGGGCACCACGCAGTTTGGCAGTGCCTACACGTTGGTGGCCAAGCCGGACGGCTACGCCTCGGGCGAGTTCAGTGGCATCAACATCGGCGGCGACGGCAGCATCGTGGCCAGCTACACCAACGGCCAGACCCAGATCGTCGGCACCATCGTGCTGGCTGACTTCTCCAATCTGCAGGGCTTGCAGCCCGTGGGCAATAACGCCTGGACGGAAACCTCCGCCTCCGGCCAGCCCATCCTGGGCCAGCCCGGCACCAATGGCCTGTCCAAGGTCGTGGGCCAGGCCACGGAGTCGTCCAACGTCGACATGAGCAAGGAACTGGTCAACATGATCATTGCCCAGCGCACGTACCAGGCCAACTCGCAGACCATCAAGACCCAGGACGAAATCATGCAAGTCCTGATGAACCTGAAGTAAGCCCGGCAGGCACGAGACGACACCGACGGAATAGGCAATGGACCGTATCATCTACACCGCCATGAATGGCGCGGCGCGCATCAACGAGCATCAGGCCGCGCTTTCCAACAACATGGCCAACGTGAACACGACGGGTTTTCGCGAGCAGATCGCGCTGTACCGCTCGGTGCCAGTCACGGACGGAACGAGTCTGCCCACGCGTGTTTCGACGGTGGCGTCCACGCCGCGCAACAGCTTCCAGATGGGCAATATGCAGACCACCGGCCGGGATCTGGACGTGGCGCTGTCCAGCGAGCGCGGCTGGATCGCCGTGCAGACCCCGCAAGGCGAGGCCTACACCCGCGCTGGCAGCCTGCAGGTCGGCATCAATGGCCTGTTGCAGACCTCGCTGGGACAGCCAGTGCTGTCGGACCAGGGCGGCCCCATCGACGTGCCCGACCAGGCCGCGCTGACGATCACCGCGGACGGCACCATTACCGCCATCGGCGCCGGCGATGCGCCGAACAACATCCTGAACCTGGGCCGGATCAAGCTGGCCAGCCCGCAGAACGAGCAGCTGGTGCATGGCGACGACGGCGTGTTCCGCATGGGGCCCGTCAATGGCCAGCCCGCGCCCGCGGTGCCCGCCGACCCCAGCCTGCGGCTGTTGTCGGGCGTGCTGGAAGGCAGCAATACCAACCCCATGGGGGCGATGGTGGGCATGATCGCCAATGCCCGCCGCTTCGAGCAGCAGATGCAGGTGATCCAGCAATCGGACCGCAACGCCGAGCGCGCCAACGGCATCCTGTCGGTAAGCGCCTGATACGGCAACTGAACTAGAAACATTTTTTGCGCGCGGCCGGGCCGCGGCACCAGGAGTACTACATCATGATGCGTTCGCTGTGGATCGCCAAGACGGGCCTGGAAGGTCAGCAGACCTCCATGGACGTGATTTCGAACAACTTGGCCAACGTCTCCACCAACGGTTTCAAGCGCGGCCGCGCCGTATTCCAGGACCTGATGTACCAGACGCTGCGCCAACCCGGCGCCCAGGTTGGCGACGCCACGCAACTGCCGTCGGGCCTGCAACTGGGTACCGGCGCGCGCGTGGCCGCGACCGAGCGCATCCATACCGCTGGCAACCTGAACAATACCGGCAGCGAGATGGACATTGCCATCAACGGCCGCGGCTTCCTGCAAATCGAACTGCCGGACGGCACTCAGGCTTACACCCGTGACGGCGCGCTGCAGCGCGACCAGAACGGCCAGTTGACGACCGTCAGCGGCTACGTGATCCAGCCGCCGATGAACATCCCCGACAACGCGCTGTCGATTTCCATCGGCAACGACGGCATTGTTTCGGTGACGCAGCCCGGCGCCGCGGGCATCAACGTGCAGATCGGCCAATTGCAGATCGCGACGTTCATCAATCCCACCGGCCTCCAGAGCATCGGCGAAAACCTGTATCTGGAAACCGACGCGTCGGGTCCCGCCAACCTGCTGCAGCCGGGCGTGGATGGTGCCGGTTCCATCATGCAGAAGTACGTCGAAACCTCCAACGTCAACGTCGCTGAAGAGCTGGTCAACATGATCACCACCCAGCGCGCCTACGAAATGAACAGCAAGGCCGTCAAGACCTCGGACGAAATGCTGGCCCGCCTGACCCAACTGTGATGTCCATGTCTGTCCTGCGCCTGGTATCGACTGCGGCACTGGCCATGCTGGTGGCCGGTTGCGCCATGATCCCGCCCGAGCCCATCGTGACCGGGCCGACGACGGCGGCGCCGCCGCCTCCGCCCGCGCCCATGGCGCAGCCCACGGGCTCCATCTACCAGCCGACCACCTACGGCAACTATCCGCTGTTCGAGGACCGTCGGCCGCGCAACGTCGGGGACATCGTCACCATTGTCCTGAACGAAAAGACCAACGCCTCCAAGAACGTCGCCACCAATACCAATCGCAGCGGCAGCGCCAGCTTGGGCATCGCCGCCGCACCGTCCTTCATGGATAGTTGGGCCAATGCCAACCTGAACACCGACGCCAAGGGCGGCAACGTGGCGCAGGGCAAGGGCGACAGCACTGCAAACAACGCCTTTACCGGCACCATCACCACCACGGTGGTGGGGGTGATGTCCAACGGCAACCTGCAGGTTGCGGGTGAAAAGCAGATCGCCATCAACCGGGGCAGCGAATACGTGCGCTTCTCCGGCATCGTGGATCCGCGCTCCATCACCGGCACGAACTCCGTCTCGTCCACGCAGGTGGCCGACGCCCGCATCGAATACCGCAGCAAGGGCGTCATGGACGAAGTCCAGACCATGGGCTGGCTGCAACGCTTCTTCCTGATCGCCTCGCCGTTCTGAACATGAAACAACCGAATCCGATATCCGCCTTGCTGTCCTTGTTGGCGCGCGTCTGCGTTTCGGTCGGGCTGCTGGCCGGCGCAGGCGCGGCCCATGCCGAGCGGCTCAAGGACCTGGCCTCGATCCAGGGCGTGCGCGGCAACCAGCTGATCGGCTATGGCCTGGTCGTGGGTCTGGACGGCAGCGGCGACCAGGTGCGGCAGACGCCGTTCACGCAACAAAGCCTGACCAATATGCTGTCCCAGCTTGGGATTACGGTGCCTGCCGGCAGCAATATGCAGCTGAAGAACGTCGCGGCCGTCATGGTCACGACCACGCTGCCCGCATTCGCCCGCCCGGGCCAGACGCTGGACGTGGTGGTTTCGTCCATGGGCAACGCCAAGAGCCTGCGCGGCGGCACGTTGCTGATGACCCCGCTCAAAGGGGCCGACAGCCAGGTCTACGCCATCGCCCAGGGCAACATCCTGGTGGGCGGCGCTGGCGCCTCCTCCGGTGGTTCCAGTGTGCAGATCAACCAGCTGAACGGCGGCCGCATCAGCGCGGGCGCCATCGTCGAGCGGGGCGTGCCCACCACGTTCTCGCGCGACGGCTACATCTATGTCGAACTGAACAGCACCGATTTCAGCACGGCGCAGAATGTGGCCATGGCGCTGAACCGCAAGTTCGGCCAGGGCACCGCCACCGCCCTGGACGGCCGCGTGGTGCAGGTACGCACGCCCATGGATCAGGCCTCGCAGGCGCGGTTCCTGTCGCAGCTCGAAGACTTGCAGGTGACCCGCGCGCCCACGGTGGCCAAGGTCATCATCAATGCCCGCACGGGTTCGGTCGTCATGAACCGCACCGTCATGATCGAAGAGGCGGCGGTGGCCCATGGCAACCTGTCGGTCATCATCAATCGCCAGAACCAGGTATCGCAACCCGACACGCCCTTCACGGAAGGGCAGACGGTGGTGGTGCCCAACACCCAGATCGAAGTGCGCCAGGAAAACGGCTCCCTGCAACGCGTGAGTACCAGCGCCAATCTGGCGGATGTGGTCAAGGGTCTGAACGCCCTGGGCGCGACGCCGCAGGATCTGCTGGCGATTCTGCAGGCCATGAAGACGGCGGGCGCCTTGCGCGCCGAACTGGAAATCATCTGACGGCCATGGCTTATACCAATGATGCGGCGCGTGGCGCCAGCCGGCAAGATTCAGTCTTCGACATGGGCCGCTTGTCGGACCTGAAGCGCGACGTCAAGAAGGATCCTGAAGGGACCGATCAGCAGAAGCAGGTCGCCAAGCAGTTCGAGGCCCTGTTCCTGCAGATGATGGTCAAGCGCATGCGCGAGGCCACGCCCAAGGAAGGGCTGTTCGACTCGCAACAGACGCAGATGCTGCAGTCCATGGCGGACGAGCAGTTGGCTTTGCATCTGGCCTCACCCGGCATTGGGCTGTCCGGCGCCATTCTGGCGCAGATGCAGCAGGGCAAGCCCGGCGAGCTGGGCGCGGATGCCGTCAAGCGCCTGGGAGAGGGCTCGGATCTCGATTTCCGTTCAGCGGGTCCGCGCGAAGTCTCGGCCCTGTTGAACGTGATGCGCAACAACAGCGCGCAGAACCGGGCCTTGGCCGCGGCCGAGGGCGCTCCCGAGCATGTGGTCTCCTTCGTGTCCAAGATGTCGCGCGCGGCGAATCTGGCTTCGCAGCAAAGCGGCGTGCCCGCGCGGCTCATCATGGGCCAGGCGGCGCTGGAGTCCGGTTGGGGTAAACGCGAAATCAAGCACCAGGACGGCAGCACCAGCTACAACCTGTTCGGCATCAAGGCGGGATCCAGCTGGAAGGGCCAGGTCGTCAACGTACTGACTACCGAATACGAAGACGGCGTGGCGAAAAAGGTGACGCAACCCTTCCGCGCCTACGCGTCCTATGAGGAATCGTTCGCGGATTACGCGCGTCTGATCGGCAACAGCCCGCGCTACGAGGGCGTCACGCAGGCGCGCAACGAGATCGAGGCGGCCCGCAGAATCCAGGACGCGGGCTATGCGACGGATCCGCAGTATGCGCAAAAGCTGATCGGCGTGATGGGCCAGCTGCGGGGCGCGGCATCCAAGGTGGAAATTTCTCGCCAGATGTTGGAAGGACTCTAAATTCGGATCATCTCCTGCCGTTAATAGAGTATCCAGGTATATCAGCGGTTAAATACGGGGCATTGTCAGCATGAACATGTATAAATTGGCGCTGGGCGGGCTGAACGCCGCCCAGGCAGGGCTGGCCACCACCAGCCACAATATCAACAATGCCACCACGGTCGGTTACAACCGTCAGCGCGTCATGGTTTCCACCGCCGGCGCCCAGGCCACCAGCAACGGCTATATCGGCCGCGGTGTGCAGGTCGATACGGTCGTGCGCAGTTACGACAGCTTCCTGTACAAGCAGCTGGTCGGCGCGCAGGGCAGTGGCGCCCAACTCCAGACTCAATACAACCAGGTCTCTGCGATCAACAATCTGTTCGCGGACCGCACCGTGGGTATCGCGCCCGGCCTGACCAATTTCTTTACCAGCATGAACGCGGTGGCCAGCAAGCCTGCCGATCCCGCCGCACGCCAGGATTTGCTGGGCAAGGCCAACAGCCTGGCCACCCAGATCCGCTCGGCCTACACGGAAATGCAGAATCAGCGCATCGGCCTGAATACGCAGATCACGACGACGGTGGAGCAGGTCAACAGCTATCTGACGCGCATCGACGACCTGAACCAGCAGATCTCGCTGGCTACAGGCAAGGCTGGCGGCAGTCCTCCGAACGATCTTCTGGATCAGCGTGACCAGGCGGTCATGGAGCTGAATCAACTGGTAGGCATCACCACCTACGAACAAGGCGACAAGATCAACATTACGCTGGCCAGTGGCGGCCAGGCACTGCTGTCGGGAAACACCATCTATCCGCTGCAAGCGGTGGCTTCCTCCAAGGACACGGGGCGCACCGCCATTGCCTATACGCTGCCGGCCGGCGCGGGCAAGACGGTTGCCGTGGAGCTGAGTGATGCGGAAGTGACCGGCGGCTCGCTGGGTGGCTTGCTGCAGTTCCGCGCGACTTCGCTGGATGTCATGCAAAGCCAGCTGGGTCAGATGGCAGTAGGCCTGGCGCTGTCCTTCAATGAGCAGCACAAGCAGGGCCTGGACCAGAACGGCAATCCTGGCACGGACTTCTTCGGCATCGGTTCGCCGCAGGGTGTGCCCAACGCGCAGAACAAGAGCAACGCGTCGATTTCGGGTCAATTCACGAACCTGAACAACATCAACGCCAAGGAATACGAAATTTCCTTCGACGGCACGAACTACCGCGTGCTGCGCATGCCCGAGGGTTCGCAGGTCTACAACGGTCCGGCCACCGGGACGCCGGGCACGCTGAATCTCGACAGCGAGATGGGGGTGACTCTGACCATCAGCGCGCCGCCTCAGGCTGGCGACAAATGGTCGTTGGCGCCCACGCGCGATGCCGCAAGGGACCTTACCGTGCTGATCAGCGATCCCTACAAGATCGCGGCGGCCGATACCGCCGGCGGTGACGCCAATGGCAAGAATGCGCTGAAGCTGGCGCAACTGCAGAACAGCAAGGTGCTGGGCAACGGCACCATGAGCGTCAATGACATGTTCGGCCAGGTCGTCAACACCGTCGGGGTCCAGACCGCTCAGCTCAAGTCCGCAGCGACCGCGCAGGCTAACTTGATCACGCAGAAGACAGCGGCGCAGCAGGCGGTGTCGGGTGTCAACCTGAACGAAGAATACGTCAGCCTGTCGCTGTACCAGGAACAGTATCAAGCCAGTGCCCGCATCATCGATGTGGCCAGCACCATGTTCGACACGCTGCTGGGTCTGCGTGGCTGATCGAATCGTTGAATCGTGACCAATAAAGAAAATTTCGGAGCTTCACCATGCGCCTGAGCACCTCGATGATGTACTCGAACGGCCTGAAGGGCGTTCTCTCTCAGGAATCCGACATGAACCGCCTGGTCGAGCAGGTCGGTAGCGGACGCAAGAACCTGACTCCGGCGGACGATCCCCTGGCAGCTGCGCTGGCCATCAGCGTGGCACAGACGCAGAGCATGAATAACACGTATGGCATGAACCGCCAGACGGCCAACACGAATCTGGGCCAGGAAAGCAATACGTTGACGGCGGTGACAAACGCCCTGCAGGAAGCGCGGACGCGTATCATCCAGTCGGGTGGCGTGCTGTCTGACAGCGACCGCCAAACCTTGTCCACGGCGCTCAAGAGCACCCGCGATGCCTTGCTGGGTCTTGCCAATACGACGGACGGCAATGGCCAATATCTGTTCTCGGGCAACGATGGCGGCGTGATGCCGTACTCCAAGGACGCGACTGGCAAGATCGTCTATAGCAATTCGGTCGGAGAGCGGACCATTCAGGTGGACCAAAGCCGCCAACTGTCGACCAGCGATCTGGGCAAGGACATTTTCGGCCGCGCCAATCCAGGTTCGCAAGCCTTTGTCACTTCGGCAGCCAACTCAAATACTGGCACTGTCGAGTTCGGCTCGGCATCTGTGACACCGGGTTCGGCTAATGTGGGCAAGAAGTTTGCCGTGCAGTTTGAAACCGACGCAGCTACCGGAACGATCGGCTATCGGGTCACGACGACGAATCCCGACGGTACCAGCACGACCGCGCCTGCTGTGGGATCTCCTGCGACGGCTTACTCCGATGGCACCACGATCAATCTGGGCAGCGGCGTATCCATATCGGTCAACGGCGCCCCGAAGGCGGGTGACGTAATCAATGTCGAAAGCGTCCAATCCGCCGATATGGACGTGTTCGCCACTCTGGACAACATCATCGCTGCCTTGGACGCGCCTAGCTCTGGCGACCCTGTGGCGACCGCCAAGCTGAAAAACGCTTTGGCGACGGCCAATAAGAAATTGGCCAACACCTACGACAACGTCCTGACGGTGCAGGCTTCGGTCGGCGCCCGGATGAATGAACTGACCGCACTGGACGCCACGGGCACGCAGAAAGGTCTGTCTTATTCGAAGTCCCTGTCTGATCTGGAAGAGCTGGACTACTACCAAGGCGCCAGCCAGCTCGCCTTGCGCCAGGTCGCCCTGCAAGCGGCTTCGGCGGCGTTCATGACCATCCAGGGATCGAGTCTGTTCAGCCGCAAGTAGCACTGCGGCAGGTAAAAAAAACGCGCCGTCGGGCGCGTAGGGTTGCGCCTTTGCGGACGCTACTGGCCAGGGGCCGGGGCGTCCGTGTGTGCGTGCAGAGTAGGAAATAGTCGTTTCACATTGCTTAACGCTCGGGTATTCCATGCTTGTCAACTTGAAAGTCCGCACCTGTCTCGTTCTGGTGTTGCTGCTATTCACCGGCGCCATGTTCATTTCCAATGGCGTGGCGTGGATGGGGCTGAACTCGAGCAATGAGAAGCTGGAGCGGGTCAACGACGCCTATTCCACGCAGGCCTCGCAATTGAACCGGGCCTACATCCTGTTCCTGCGCGGCCGCTTGCTGCTGGCGACGTCGCTGATGGATCTGCAGCAAGGAAAGACCGAACAGGCGACCTCGCAGGCCAAGCGCGCGGAAGGCCTGATGCAGGAAGGCGCTCAAGCGCTGGACGCATACCGCAAGGCGCCGCGCCTGGAAGGCTCGGAGGCCTTGAATCAAAAGCTGGAAAGCGCCTACAAGCAATTCAATGACGTGGTCAGGCGCCAAGCGGCCGCCTTGTCGACCATGGCAGTGCAGGACTACCTGGATCTGAACGACGCGGGAAGCGCGGCGAACACGGCTCTGCGAGAGGCCGTCGGCGGCGTGCTGGCGCATATTGACTCCAGCACCGATGAGCTTGTGGTGCAGGCCGAAGCGGCCCACGGCGTTTCGCGCACGGTCACGATAGTCATGCTGGCAATCACACTGGCCTTGGCAGTGGGATGCTGGCTGTTCATCAGCCGGACCGTGCTGCGGCCGTTGCGGGAAGCGGGTGACCATTTTGAAAAGATCTCGGGCGGCGACTTCACCGGCCGCATCGATGTGCGTAGCACCAACGAGATCGGCCAGTTGTTTGGCGCGATCAAGCGCATGCAGGAAAGCCTGACGCGCACCGTGGCGCTGGTGCGTCGCGGCGTGGACGAAATCAACGTGGGTTCGCGCGAGATCTCGGCGGGCAATACGGATCTGTCCAGTCGCACCGAGCAGCAGGCGGCCTCGCTGGAGGAAACCGCGGCCTCGATGGAGCAGCTGGCTTCGACCGTGAAGCAGAACGCGGACA
>JALDYL010000389.1:0-3259 GCA_032153965.1 Achromobacter sp.
CCGGCTGGGCCACCGGCCCGCACCTGCACTACGAATTCCGCGTGGACAACCAGCCTATCGATCCGCTGTCGGTGGACCTGCCGGTCGCCCGCAGCCTGGAACCCGCCGAAGTCCGCGCCTTCAACCAGGCCGTGGGACCGTACAAGGCGCAGATCCAGCTGCTGACCGAATTCCAGCAGACCCTGCCCGACTCCCTGACCAACGTGGCCAGCCGCTAAAGCCGGCCCAACGTCCCGTCGAAAGCGGCCCCGCACTTTCAGCTGCGCGGCCGCTTTTTCTTTTTCGAGGCCCCCGTGAATCCTGCCACTACCCACGCTCAGCTCTATATCGGACTGATGTCAGGCACCAGCGTCGACGGCGTGGACGGCGTGCTGGTGCGCCTGGGCGACGGCCAGGCGCCGGCCGTGCTCGCCAGCGCCAGCCTGCCGATGCCGGCGGACCTGCGGCGCGAACTGCTGGCCCTGAACCAGTCCGGCGACGACGAACTGGCCCGCGCCGCGCTGGCAGCAAACGGGCTTGCCCGCCTGTACGCTCAGGCCGTGGCCGCCCTGCTGCAACAAGCCGGCGTGCCGGCCGGCGATGTGACCGCCATCGGCGCGCACGGCCAGACGGTCCGGCACCGCCCCGACCTGGGCTACACCGTGCAGCTCAACGCCCCCGCCCTGCTGGCGGAATTGGCTGGCATCGACGTGGTGGCGGACTTCCGCAGCCGCGACGTGGCCGCGGGCGGCCAGGGCGCGCCGCTGGTACCGCCCTTCCATGCCGCGATCTTCGGCGCGCCGCAAGGCCGCGCCGTCCTCAATCTGGGTGGCATCGCCAATGTGACGCTACTTGCGCCCGGACACGCGCCCCGCGGCTTCGATACCGGCCCCGCCAACGTCCTGCTCGACGGCTGGTGCCAGCGCCACCTGGGCCTGCCTTATGACGCGGACGGCCGCTGGGCCGCGACGGGACAGGTCCTGGCGCCGCTACTGGAGCAGTTCCTGGCCAGCGAGCCCTGGTTTGCCCTGCCCCCGCCCAAGTCCACCGGACGCGACCTGTTCAACATGCAATGGCTGGACGATCGCCTGGCCGCGCTCGACGGCCCCAAACCCGCGCCGCAGGACGTGCAGGCCACATTGCAGCGCCTGACGGCGCGCACGGTGGCCAACGCCGTCGATGCCGCGGCAGCAAGCACGCAGGAAGTCTTCGTCTGTGGCGGCGGCGCACGCAACGCGGGCCTGATGCGCGAGCTGGCGTACTGTCTGCAGCGGCCCGTGCGCGCCACGGATACGTTGGGCGTGCCGGCGCAGGAGGTCGAGGCCCTGGCGTTCGCCTGGCTGGCGCAAGCCTTCGTGCAGCGCAGGCCGGCAGGCCTGCCCGCCGTTACCGGCGCGCGCGGCCCGCGTATCCTGGGCGCGCTCTATCCCGCCTGAAAGCCGCGCGCCCATGCAAAAAGCCCTTCGGCTTGCCGAAGGGCTTTTTCTTTTCCTGCCCGGAGGATTACACCGAGAACGAGGAACCGCAGCCGCAGGTGGTGCTGGCGTTGGGATTGCGGATGACGAACTGCGCGCCTTCCAGGTCTTCCTTGTAGTCGATCTCTGCGCCGACCAGGTACTGGAAGCTCATCGGATCAACCAGCAACTGCACGCCGGCCTTATCCAGCACGGTGTCGTCATCGTTCACGACTTCGTCGAAGGTGAAGCCGTACTGGAAACCCGAACAGCCTCCGCCCTGCACGAACACGCGCAGCTTCAGCTCAGGATTGCCTTCTTCGGCCAACAAGTCCTTCACCTTGGCCGCAGCCGAGTCGGTAAACACCAGGGGAGCAGGCGGGGCGGCCTGCAGGTCGACGGTTTCGGTCACTGCATTCATGGTTCACTCCTGGCCGGTTCGGCCATATTTCGGTGAGCGGCAACGGCGCTCGCATAGTGTCACTATAGCGCAGGGCTTGCGCAGACTCAAAGTTCGAGCTTGACGCTTCTTGACGCCCGGACGGTATCACCCTCCAGGACGCTGACGGTCACGCTTTCAGGGACAAATCCCTCGGGCAGCGCCAGGATGCCCTGGCTGCGCTGGTATTGATCGAACTGCAGGGCCAGCGGCGAGGTCGGCGCGGTGTCGCCTGGAATGGCGACGGAGCCGGATTCGGCCTTGACCTGCATGGGCGCCAGATCCACCTTCACGGTTTCGCCCTTCAGGATGCCGGTGGCCTGGAACCGCAAGGCGCCCGAGAACGGAGAGGCGCCATTGCGGCCGCTGCGCATCAGCAGGACCTTGTAGCGCAGGCCGCCGCCGCTGCGGTCGATCTCGACGCCGCGGATATCCACCGACCCCTCGGGGCCCGGCGGCAACAATTGCTCATAGAACGCCAGCTGATCGCGCACCCTGCCGACTTCGGCTTGGACCGTGCGCAACTGCGTTTCCAGTTCCAGGCGCGCGGCGCGTTCGATGACGAGTTCGCCATCGGCCGTGTCGAGCTGCCCTTGCGTGTAGCGCAACTGCGTCGACTGCTGGCGCATCGCCTCTTCCTGGGCCTCGGCCTGCCCGGCGCTGATCACCACCGCGTTCTGCGGCTGGTAAAGCTTGCGGGCATAGAAAAAGCTGGCGGAACCGCCCAGCAGCACGCCGATCAGCAAGCCCACGAGCACGCGCGTGAACCCGCCGGCGGGGCGAGACTGGGGCGTGGCGGAGGAATCGGCGGGCATAAAGAACGGTGGCTTGCGGCCTTACGGCCGCAAGCCTGCGTACATCAGGGCAGGATCGCGACCTGGTCCAGGCCGGTCGATTCGGGGATGCCGAACATCAGGTTCATGTTCTGCACGGCCTGACCGGCGGCGCCCTTGACCAGATTGTCCTGGATCACCAGGACGATCAGCTGGTCGCCATTGCCCGGACGGCTGAGCGCGATGCGCAGGTTGTTGGAGGCGCGCACCGAACGGGTTTCGGGCAGGCTGCCGGCCGGCATCACGTCGACGAAGGGTTCGTCGGCGTAGCGCTGTTCGAACAGGGCCTGGAAGTCGGTGTCGCGGGCCTCGGGCAGGATGCGGGCGTAGATCGTGGAGAACATGCCGCGGATCATCGGCACCAGATGCGGCACGAAGGTCAGGCCAACCTTGCCGCCCGCGATCTTTTCCAGCTGAGCGACGATTTCAGGATGGTGACGGTGGCCGGCCACGCCATAAGCCTTGAAGTTGTCGGAGGCTTCGGAGAAGAGCGAGCCCACTTCGGCCTTGCGGCCGGCGCCCGACACGCCCGACTTGCAGTCGGCGATCAGGGT
>JALDYL010000114.1:0-14964 GCA_032153965.1 Achromobacter sp.
GCGCCCGACGGGTCCATGACAATGAAGGGCACGCGCTGCACGGTGTCGTAGAACAGCTCTTTTTCGCCCAGCCAATGGTCGCCGAGAAAATCGCCATGGTCCGCCGTGAACACGATGAGCGTGTTCTTCATCAGCCCCGCGCCTTCCATGTAGTCGAACAGCCGGCCCAGATGGTCATCCAGCTGGCGGATCAGGCCCTGGTAGGCCGGACGCACCACGCGCACGCATTCGTCGGTGGAAAAGCTGACGCTCTCTTCCTGCTGCCGGTAGGCCGCCACCACCGGATGCGCATTCTCCAGTTCTTCCTGATTGCGCAGCACCGGCAGGCATTGGTCCGGGGTGTAGAGCTTGTGGTACGGATCGGGCGCCATGTAGGGCCAATGCGGTTTCACGTAGCTCAGGTGCAGCACCCAGGGCTGGCTGCCGCGCCGCTTCATGAAGTCCAGCGCCTGGTCCGTCATGTAGGCGGTCTCGGAATGCGGCTCGGCCACGCGCGCGGGCAGATGCGCGTTGCGCATGTTCCAGCCGCTGACCACCTGGCCGCCCGCGTCCACCGCGGCGATCACATAATCGGTCCAGGGGTCCGCGCTGTCGTAGCCGTGGCGCCGCAGAAAAGCGGGATAGCCGCTTTCATCGCCCGGCGTGTGGTGGCCGTCATAGCGGTCCAATTCGGTAAAGCCGCCGCGGCCGAGCAGGATGCCGAGTTCGGAGGCGCCATCGATCGCCAGCCGCTCCATGCCGGCCTTGTCGGGAATGATGTGGGTCTTGCCGGCCAGAGCCAGTTCGCGGCCCTGCCCCGCCAGGTACTCGCCCAGCGTGATCTCATTGACCGACAGCGGCACGCGGTTCCAGGTGGCGCCATGGCGCGAGGGATAGCGGCCGGTGTAGTAGCTCATGCGCGAAGGCCCGCACACGCCCGAGTTCACGAAGGCGCGGTCAAAGCGCGTGCCGCGCGCCGCCAACGCATCCAGGCTGGGCGTCTGCAAATAGGGATGGCCGTAGCAACTCAGGTGATCGGCCCGCAGCTGGTCCGCCATGATGAACAACACATTCTGCACCTCGCTCATTGCCGCCCCTCCTATTGCTCGGCCTTGAAGCCGGAGTCCCGCACCACAGGCTCCCATTGCTTGCGGTAGGCAGCCAATGCGTCAGCCGTGCCGCTCGCATCCAGCGACACCGGCTCAAGATAGGCGGCTTGCACGGCCTCCTGCATGGCGGGCTCGCGCAGCACCGCCGCGATGTCCGCGCCCAGCCTATCGGCCTTGGCCTGCGGCATGGCAGCCGGCGCGAAGAACGCGTTCCAGCCGTCGGCCGCGAGGTTCACCCCGCCTTCCTTGAAGGTGGGCACGTCCTTGAGTTCGGCATCGCGCGCGTCGCCGGAGATGGCGAGGATGCGGATCTTGCCGGCGCGATGCTGCGGCAGCAAGGTGTCCAGCGTGTCTATGCCTTGCGGCAGGATGCCGCCTATCAGTTCGGAAATCAGCGGGCCCGATCCGCGGTAGCCGACCACTTCCGGCTCCTGACCCAGTTCGCGGCCCAGCATCAGGGCGAAGAAATGCGGCAGGCTGCCGGTGGCCGGGACGCCCACCGCGAACTGCTTGGGGTTCGCCTTCAGCCACTGCCGCAGGCCGGCCAGGTCCTGGATCGGCGAATTCGCCGCCACCGCCAGCGCAAACTTGTAGCGGCTGACCAGCGACACCGGCTTGAAGTCGCGTTGCGCGTCGTAGCCGGGCTGGCTGTAGACCAGCGGCGCCACCACCATCACGGCCGGATTCGCCAGCATCAGCACGTTCTGGCTGGCCGGCGCCGCGTGCAGGCCTTGCGCCGCGATGCGCCCGCCCGCTCCCGTCTTGTTCTCGACCACCACGGCCACGCCGACCCGTTCCTTGAGCCGATCCGCGACCAGCCGCGCAATGCGGTCCGAACTGCCGCCCGGCGGGTAACCCACCACCACCGTCAGCGTCCCGTCCAGCGGGGCCTGCTGCGCAAACGCCAGCGGGGCTGCTCCCGCCAGCACCGTCGCCACCGCGGCGCCTGCAATCCAATTACGCATCGTCTTCTCCTGGAGACAGCGGCCCGCTGTCGATTATGGTTTTCACTGCTGGCCAATACCCAAATAGGAAAATTGACTTTAGCAACGCGGGCATTTGTTGATCTAATCCAGGACTTCCAATAACGATATGCAGCGCGAACTGCAAAGCCACCAGGAGGAAACGCCATGCCGACCATCCCCGAGTCCGGCCCGCGCCAACTGTCCGACATGCTGATGTACCGGCTGTACCAAGCTTGGTCACAAGCCAATCCGGTGTTCCTGCGCCTATGCGAAGGCCGCTTCGGGATCACGCGCCGCGAATGGCGCGTGCTGGCCTGTGCCGTCGAGGGCGGCATCATGAATTCGGCCGAATTGGCGGCCGCCGCCAAGCTTGATCCTGTCCGCACGTCTCGGACCCTGGGTACGCTGTGCGAGAAAGGCTGGCTGCGGCGCCTGCACGACGGCGCCGATCGGCGCATGGTGCGGGTGGAAGCCACGGATGAAGGCATCGCCTGCTACCGCGCCTTGTTCCCCGAGGTCGCGCACCTGAACGACCTGCTGGTGCAGGACCTGAGCGACGACGAGGTCGCCTTGCTGCGCGACTTCCTCGGCCGCATCGAACAGCGCGGCCGCCGCATGGCCGAAGACAATATCGTCTCGGAAAAAGCCAGCCGGCGCGACGGCGGCACCCGCCGGCCGCGGCACGCCTGACCGATCTGTCGCGCCTCGCCAACAGGCGCGCGGATCAGGCCGCGCCTCCTGAATTTTCCGTAAGCCGCTGATAACACGCAGTTTTTTTCTCGCTTTCCATCTTGCCCCCTGGCAAATTTGGTAGGACCTCCTCACATTCACGGCCCGATTATTTCCCTGTAGCCTGAATTCTGCTAATCAGAATTATTGATAGTTCTCATTATCGTTCTTGTTATTGATTGCATATTCAATAGGCCGTTCACAGGCCGCAGAGGAAATCCATTGAAACGCCACCCTCATCCCGCCGCCCGGCGCGCGCGGCCGCTGGTCCTGTTGCCTGTCGCCCGCGCTCGCCGAATCGTTCACGCCCATCGCGGCGCCGGCTTCTACAACCAGCACTGGAAGCCCATGCGCGGCAAACAGGTGGAGGCCGGCATCAAGTACATGCCGAAGGATGCCAACATTGAGTTCACCGCCGCTGCCTATGACCTGCGCGAAAAGAACCGCCAGACCAACGATCCGGACAATCCCGACAACCAGCTGCAGGCCGGCAAGACCCGCACGCGCGGCGTGGAGCTGGAGCTGCGCGGCCGCATCACCAAAGCTGTGGACGTGATCGCCAACTACATCTACACGGACCTGGATCCGCAGCTCGACGCACAGCCCAAGCACATGGCTTCCATGTGGAGCAAGTACCGGTTCGCGCTGGCCGGCCAGACTGGCTTCGCGGTGGGCGCGGGCGTGCGCTACCTGTCGGCGTTCCGCGACGGCGGCGCTCCGGAAACGCCGGCGGTCACGCTGTTCGACGCCATGCTCAGCTACGACAACGGTCCCTGGCGCTATGCGCTGAACGTGAACAACATCGCGGACCGCACTTATGAAGCGATCTGCCTGGACCGCGGCGACTGCTACTACGGCGCGCGCCGCACCGTCATGCTGAGCGGCGCCTACCGCTTCTAGAGCGTGTTATGAACTTTGGAGTAGGTTGGCAGCATTTCCCGGCATCAGCATGCTGAAGACCACTTCGACGGAACTTGTGGCTGCGCTAAAGGCCCGCTAGCATCGGCTCAATTGCATTCCCGTTCTGCCCCCGGACCCATGATGGAAGCCACCGTGACCGAACCGACCGCCATTGAAGTTTCAGCCGAAGCCGCATCTCATAAGGGCGAATTTTTCCTGATCGACGCCAGCTTCTTGGGAAACGGCAGGGTTCCCGGCATCGAAATCGCCAACGAAGAGAAGCTGATCGATCCGGGGATGAATGTCGTCTCGCGCCCTAATGGAATGCCAGATCAGTATCCGGAGCGTCCCCACCTGGTTCATGTACCGGAGAAGGGCGGAATGCCACGCGATTTGGAAGAGTTCGCGGGCATATGGATTGTGTCGGAGCCGTTGAAGCAACTTTTTGAGCAGTTGGACGCCGAGGCATTTGCATTTGCGGCATGCGACTTCAGCCTTGCTGACGGTAGCCCCGCCCCTCAGTACTACCTAGGCAATGTGCTGCGCAGACTCGATGCCCTGGATGAAGCCTCTTCTCGCGTGAGGATCAAGCTCGACCACAATTATCAGACTGGCGAGGACGAGAAGCTTTATAGCCTCGTTGGCGGAGCCAGCTTGGTGTTCAAACAGGATGTTGTGGGAGATGCCCATATCTTCCGCCAGGATCGCATGGGAGCACCTCCCATCTGCGACCGCGCGATGTTTGATGCATTGAGTGCGGCCAACTTCTCCGGCGTACGGCTGCGCGATGTAGCCGATATTTAAAAAAGCCCGCCGGCACGACGGCGGCACCCGCAGGCCGCGCTACGCCTGACCCGATCTGTCGCGCCTCGCCAACAGGCGCGCCGGCCAAACCGCGCCTCCGGAATTTTCAGTAAACCACTGATAACAAGTAACTTTTCCTCTTTCTGCTTACCCCCAGGCAAGCCTTGCAGGGCTTTTTTACATCTGCGGACCGCCCATTTCCTGACAGCGTCAATCCACTAAATCAATAATAGTTATCGTTGTCATTTGCATATTCAATAGGCCGTTCACAGGCCGCTGGGGAAATCCATTGAAACGCCACCCTCATCCCGCCGCCCGGCGCGCGCGGCCGCTGGTCCTGTTGCCTGTCGCCGCCGCGCTCGCCGCCTGCCTGGCCAGCACGGCCCAGGCCCAGCCGGCGCAATCCGGCGAACCCGCCACCCTCCTGCCCGCCGTGCAGGTCACCGGCACCGGTGAAACCGCGACCAGCCCGGTCGACGGCTATGTCGCCACGCGCAGCGCCACCGCCACCAAGACCGACACGCCCTTGTCGGAAACGCCGCAGGCCATCACCGTGATTCCCCGCGAGCAGATCGTGGACCAGGGCGCGCAGAACATCCAGGACACCATGAACTACGCGGCGGGCGTGCGCCCCAATGCGTATGGCGTGGATAACCGCGCCGACTATGTGCGCATCCGCGGGGTGGAACCGGTGCAGTACCTGGACGGGCTGCGCCAGTATTTCAGCTTCAACAATCCGCGCACCGAGGTCTATGCGATGGAGCGGGTGGAAGTGCTGCGCGGCCCCTCCTCCATGCTGTACGGACAGGGCAGCACCGGCGGCATCGTCAACCTGGTCAGCAAGCGCCCGCTGGAGGAAACGCAGCGCGAAATCGGCGTGGTGCTGGGCAACCACAACCGCCGCGAGATCCAGGCGGACCTGACTGGCCCGGCCAGCGAGGACGGCCAATGGCTGTACCGCGTCATCGCCGTGGGACGCGACAGCGATACCCAGGTCCAGTACGCGCCGGACGACCGCCTGATGCTGGCGCCGTCCCTCACCTGGCGCCCCAGCGCGGCCACCTCGCTGACGCTGCAGGCCACCTGGCAGAAGGACCGCGCGGGCACCACGCAGTCGTTCCTGCCATGGAGCGGCTCGGTGCAGGAGAATCCCAACGGCCGCATCCCGACCCGGCGCTTCGCCAGCGAGCCGGGCTTCGATGCCTACGACACCGAGCAGTTCAGCGTGGGCTGGCTGTTCGAGCATCAGTTCAACGAGACCTGGAAAGTGCGGCAGAACTTCCGCAACACGGTCAGCAGCGTCGACTACAAGACGCTCTACCCCAACGTCTACGGTGCGCGCCGCGGCGATTCGTACATCGATCCGGAACAGACCACCGTCGACCGCATTTTCTACGTCAACAAGCCGCGCATGCGCACCCTGCTGGCCGACCAGAACCTGGAAGGCAAGCTGAACTGGGGCCGCACGGAACACACGGTGATCTTCGGCATGGATTATTCGCGCTACCGCGAGACCAGCCAGACGGCTGGCGGCGCGGGCTCGCCGCTGAACCTGTACCACCCCGTGTACGGCAACGTGCCCGAGTACGAACTGTCGGACAACCCCAAGATCAACCAGCAGCAGATCGGCTTCTATGCGCAGGACCAGATCAAGTTCGACAAGAACTGGATCTTCCTGGCAGGCATCCGCCGCGACCGCGCCGACAGCACCACCGAAGGCCAGGACCGCGAAACCGACATGGCCACCACCAAACGCTTCGGCCTGATGTATGCCGCGGACAACGGTTGGTCGCCGTATCTCAGCTACAGCGAATCGTTCACGCCCGTCGCCGGCGCCGACTTCTACAACCAGCGCTGGAAGCCCATGCGCGGCAAGCAGGTGGAGGCCGGCATCAAGTACATGCCGAAGGATGCCGACATCGAATTCACGGCAGCCGCCTACGACCTGCGCGAGAAGAACCGCCAGACCAACGATCCGAACAATCCCAACAACCAATTGCAGGCCGGCAAGACCCGCACGCGCGGCGTGGAGCTGGAACTGCGCGGCCGCGTCACCAAGGACGTGGACGTGATCGCCAACTACATCTACACGGACCTGGATCCGCAGCTTGAAGCGCAGCCCAAGCACATGGCTTCCATGTGGGGCAAGTACCGGTTCGCGCTGGCCGGCCAGCCTGGCTTCGCAGTGGGCGCGGGCGTGCGCTATCTGTCGGCGTTCCGCGACGGCGGCGCTCCGGAAACGCCGGCGGTCACGCTGTTCGACGCCATGCTCAGCTACGACAACGGTCCCTGGCGCTATGCGCTGAACGTGAACAACATCGCGGACCGCACTTATGAGGTGGTCTGCCTGGACCGCGGCGACTGCTTCTACGGCGCGCGCCGCACCGTCATGCTGAGCGGCGCCTACCGCTTCTAAAATCGGAACTGCCTCCGGGCCTGGGAACCTGTACGTACATGCTGTACGTACAGGTGTACACTACGGTTTTTCACCCCCTGTTAAACCGTCTGACAGACGCGCGCTCGAACGTCTGCAACCCAGAAAAACTGTCCTGGAGACTCCGATAGTGTCGACCGAAACTACCCGCTCGCCCTTTTTTGGCACGATGCAGAAAATCCCCGGTGGATTGATGCTGGTGCCGCTGATCCTGGGTTCCCTGATCGGCACCTTCGCTCCCGACGCCCTGGCGATCGGCGGCTTCACCACGGCGCTGTTCAAGAACAGCGCCCTGCCCCTGATCGCGCTGCTGATCTTCGCCACCGGCACCCAGGTCAATGCGCGCACCGGCGGCCCCATCCTGGCCACCGCCAGCACCATCCTGCTGATGAAGACCCTGGTGCCCGCCACCCTCATCATCATCCTGGGCAGCTACGTCGGCCTGGACGGCGTGCTGGGCGTCTCCATCCTGGCGCTGCTGGCCGCCTTCGACAACAGCAACGGCGGCCTGTGGCTGGCCTATACCGGCCAGTACGGCGACGCCCGCGACCGCGGCGCCTATGTGGCCAGCGCGGTCAACGACGGCCCCTTCTTCAGCCTGCTGTTCCTGGGCGCCTCGGGCCTGGCCGACATTCCGATGATTGCCCTGGTGGCGGCGCTGGTGCCGTTCCTGCTGGGCGTGGTGGTCGGCAACCTGGATCCCAAGTGGCGCGACGTGCTCAAGCCCGTGCCCAACATCGTCATCCCGTTCTTCGCCTTCGCGCTGGGCACCGGCATCAACCTGGGCGCCGTGGTTTCCGGCGGCGTCAGCGGCCTGATCCTGGGCCTGATCATCAGCCCCATCACCGGCGGCCTGGTCTACCTGGGCTATCGCTACATCCTGAAGCGCGGCGGCAAGAGCGGCCTGGGCTTCGCGGCCGGCACCACCGCCGGCAACGCCATCGCCACCCCGGCCGTGGTGGCGGCGGCCGACCCCAACTTCCAGCAGTACGTGTCGACCGCCACCGCGCAGGTCGCCGCCTGCGTGTTGATCAGCTCGATCCTGGCGCCGATGCTGGCCTCGTACTTCCTCAAGCGCGCCGGCGAGCTCAAGTCCGAGGACGCCGATCCCACCGTCGCGCCGGCCCTGCGTGAAGCGCGCGGAGAAGCGCTTTGAATCCCGCCATCGCCATCGTCGCCGATGACCTGACCGGGTCCGGCGACACGGCGGTGCAGTTCGTGCGCGCCGGCTGGAGCACCCACCTGTCCATCGGCGGCGCCGACGAGGCGCTGTCGGGGCCCGGCGCCGCCGGCGTGGAAGTGCTGGCGGTTACGACCAACAGCCGCGCCCTGGCGGCGGCCGACGCGGCCGAAGTCGTCTGGCAGAACGTGCGGCGTCTGCGCGCGGCCGGCGTCACGCGCCTGTACAAGAAGGTGGACTCCACCTTGCGCGGCGCCTTCAAGGCCGAGATCGACGCGGCGCGCGAAGCCTGGGGCCCGGACGCCATCGCGGTGATCTGCCCGGCCTTCCCGGCCACCGGCCGCACCGTCGAACAAGGCGTGCTCTACGTCAATGGCAAGCCGGTCACCGCAACCTCGGCGGCCACTGATCCGGTCACTCCCGTGACCGAAAGCCATATCCCCACCCTGCTCGGTTGCGCCCATGTGGCGGCGCGGGCAGGCGACACGCCGCAAACGCTGGCGGAGCGCATCCGCGCGGCCGGCGACACCGTGGTGGTCGACGCCGCCACCGAAGCCGACCTGGAGCGCCTGGCGCGCGCCATCGGCCTGCTGGGCGTGCATGCCCTGCCCGTGGGAGCGGGCGGCCTGGCCGTGCCGCTGGCCCGGGTCTGGGCCGGCGCCGACCAGACCGCGCCGGTCGTGGTGGTGGTGACCTCGCAGCACAGCGCGGCACGCACGCAAGCCGCCGCCCTGCAAGCCTCGGGCGCCGACACCTGGACGCCCTCGCTGGCCCAGCTGGCCGACGACGCGGCATGGCAGGCGTGGAGCCAGCCGCTGCTGCAAGCGCATGCAGAAGCCCCCGCACAGGCCGGCACGGTGCTGCTGCTGGCGCCTGAAGGCCAGCTGGACGGCCTGGATTCCGAGACCGTGGCCGGGCGCCTGGGCAGCCTGGCCGCGCAATTGATCGCCAGCGCCAACGCAGCCGGCGTGGTCGCCACCGGCGGCGACGGCGCGCGCAGCGTGCTGGTGGCGCTGGGCGCTCACGGCATCGCGCTGGTGGACGAAGTGATGGGCGGCGTGCCCCTGGGCACGCTGACCGGAGGCACGGCCGCCGGCCTGCCCGTGGTGACCAAGGCCGGCGGCTTTGGCACCGAAGATGTACTGGTTCGCGCGGTACGCGCGATCCGCGACAGGAGATTCAAGCGATGACACAACCCCAACCGGGCAAACTGCCCCTGCTGGCCGTAACCCTGGGCGACGTGGCGGGCATCGGCCCGGAAATCACGGCAAAGATGCTGATGGGCCATGACGAACTGCGCCAGAAGGCCCGCCTGCTGGTGGTCGGCGACGTGGACGTGATGGCCAACGCCGTGCGCAGCCTGGGCGGCGACCCCGCCATCGTGCGCAAGCTGGAGCGCGCGGCCGACTGCGCCAACACCCCCGGCACCATCGAAGTGCTGCAGGCCGGCCCGTCGCTGGCCCACGTCAAGCTGGGCGAGATCAGCGCGGACGCGGGCGACGGCTCGGTGCGCTTCGTCACCACGGCCTGCGCCCTGGCGCGCGCCGGCGAGGTCGACGGCATCGTCACCGCCCCGCTCAACAAGGCCGCCATGCACGCGGCCGGCCACAAGTGGCCCGGTCACACCGAACTGCTGGCGCACGAGTTCGACGTCAAGACCTTCTCGCTGGTGCTGTCGGCCGGCGACCTCTACATTTTCCACGCCACCACCCACGTGTCGCTGCGCCAGGCCATCGAAGACCTGACCCCGGCGCGCATGCGCGCGGTGCTGCGCCTGGCCGGCTCGTTCGCCAAGGCCCTGGGCCGCGGCGACCAGCCCGTGGCGGTGTCGGGCCTGAATCCGCATGCCGGCGAAAACGGCATCTTCGGCACCGAAGACGCCGACATCCTGGCGCCCGCCGTGGCCGAAGCCAATGCCGCGGGCATCCTGGCCGCCGGTCCGATCCCGGCCGACGCGCTGTTCCCGCAAGCCGTGCGCGGCAAGTGGAAGTTCGTGATCGCCTGTTACCACGACCAGGGCCACGCGCCCTTCAAGGCGGTCTATGGCGACGACGGCGTGAACATCACGGTGGGCCTGCCCGTCGTGCGCGTGTCGGTGGATCACGGCACCGCCTTCGACATCGCCGGCCGTGGCATCGCCCGCGAGGACAGCCTGATCCTGGCCGCCGAGCGCGCCGCGCATCTGGCGCCGGGCTGGACGCATGTGTGGGAAACTGCGCGGGCACAAACCGGAGGTTGATTCCCATGGCGCCCGCCACGCACGACGCATTGCCCGTACTTGACCGCTCCGGCGATATCCCGCTGCACGCCCAGGTGGCGACCCTGCTGCGCGGATACATCCGCACGAACAAGCTCGCGGCCGGCGCCGTGCTGCCCAGCGAGGCGGCGCTGTGCGAGCGCTTCGGCGTGGCGCGCAGCGTGGTGCGCCAGGCGCTCGCTGCCCTGGCCACCGAAGGCCTGATCCAGCGCGAAAGCGGGCGTCCCGCCAGCGTGGCGGCGCCCCAGGAACACCGCCGACTGGTGCAGCGCTCCACCGGCCTGTACGAGCAGTTCGCGCAATCCGGCGTGGCCTTGCAGACCCGCGTGCTGGCTTTCGAGCGCGCCGAACCGCCCGCCGACGTGGCCGCCTTCTTCGGCACCACGCAGCTGCTCATGCTGGAGCGCCTGCGCCATGTGGCCGACGCGCCGCTCGCCTACGTGCGCACCTGGCTGCCCGCCGGCGCCGTGCCCGGCCTGCGCGCCGAAGACCTCGCCGACGCCTCCCTGCACGGCGTGCTGACGCGGCGCTTCGGCCTGCGTCCCGGCGCCGGGCGCAACCAGATCCGCGCCGTGGCCGCCGACCAGGCGCTGGCGCAACTGCTGGACACCCAAGCCGGCACGCCGCTGCTGATGCTGCAAGGCCAGGGCATGGACCAGCATGGCCGCCCCCTGGAGTGGTTCACGACCTGGCACCGCGCGGAACAACTGGTGTTCGACGTGGACGTCAGCATGGGCCATGAAAACGTGCAGCCCCGGCTGCAGACGCCCGATGCGCCCGCCGAACCCTCGCCCGAGGGACACGACCCGCTGGCGCGCGCCCAGGCCCTGGTGGCCGAACTTTCCGCCGAACTGGCCCGGCTGCGCGCGCAGCCCTGAGGCGCTTGTTCCGCCGCGGCCGGCCTTGCTCCGGCCGCGCCGCGATCGCCGCGCCCAACCCGCGCGGCTAGCCCAGCAAGTTGTCCCTGACGTGCAGCAGATGCCGCCGCACGGCCTCCATGGCCCGTTCGGCGTCGCGGTCATGCAGCGCGTCGACGATCTCGCGATGCTCCGCCTGATAGGCCTGGCGCCGCTCGGGCGTCAGGCTCTTGCGCTTCAACGCGCCCCAGGTCGCCTGTGAGCGCGCCGCCGTCATCAGCGCGAACACTTTTTCGATGAAGAGATTGTGCGTGGCCGTGGCCATTAATTCGTGCAACTTGGCGTCCCAGATCTCGAACGCTTCAAAGCTGTCGGCGGCCTCGGCGTTTGCACAGGCATCCTGCATGGCGGCGAAATCGGCCGGGCTGCCATGCTGCACCACCAGCGCCGCGATGGCCGGTTCCAGCACCAGCCGCGCCGCCATCAGTTCGGCCGGGCTGGTGGACAGCACTTCGGCGCGCAGCAGCCCTTCGGCCTGCGCCAACGGCGCCTGCTGATTGGCGTAGGTGCCGCTGCCCACGCGTTGCAGGATCAGGCCTTCGTCCTTCAATTCGGCCAGGGTGCGGCGCACCGTCGAGCGGCTGATGCCGAACTGTGCGCTCAAGGCGCGTTCCGTGGGCAGGCGATGGCCGGCGGGCCAGGCGCCGGATTGCAGATTCTCGATGATGACCGCGCGCAAGGCGGAGGCTTTGTCCATGGACCGTTCCAGAATGGCTAGCGGCCAGATGATACCAAAACAGACCAATAATCCGAAAAATACCTATCAATTTCTTTAGGAAAGTTGGTTTATTTGGTATATCCTTCCCCGAAATTGGGCCGAAATACCCACCCAATTGGTATTTTTTGGTATTAAACAAGAGCGGCCGGACCGCTCAGGGAGCAAGCATGAAGATTGCAGTATTCCGGATCCAGGGCGAGCGCCGCATCGGCGTGGTTTCCGATGATGGCGGCAGCGTGACCGCCCTGGACTTCCCGCGCGAACTCGCGGCGGCCGGCGCGTTGACCGCCGTGGAATGGCTGGCCGCGGGCCGCGCCCTGCCGGGCAAGACCGGCTCGTCCTACCGCTGGGACCAGGTGGAACATGAAGCGCCCCTGCCGGCGCAGCGGCGCAACCTGTTCTGCGTCGGACGCAACTACCACGCCCACGCCAAGGAACTGCGCGACTCCGTCTTCAAGGACAACGACGCCAATCCCGAATCCTGGCCCATCGTGTTCACCAAGGTGCCGCAGACCGTGGTCGGCCCCTGGGCCGACGTGCAACTGCCCGCGGGCGTTTCGGACAAGATCGACTACGAAGCCGAGCTGGCCGTGGTGATCGGCAAGGGCGGCCGCAACATTTCCCGCGCCGAGGCCATGAGCCACGTGATTGGCTACACGGTGGTCAACGACGTCACCGCGCGCGACGTACAGATGCGCCATCAGCAATGGGATCTGGGCAAGTCCTTCGACACCTTCTGCCCCATGGGCCCCTGGCTGGTGACGGCCGACGAACTGGACGGCCAGAAGACCCGCGTGCGCTGCTGGGTCAACGGCGAGCTGCGCCAGGACGGCAACACCGAAGACCTGATCTTCGACATCCCCACGCTGATCGAAACCTGCTCGCGCGGCATCACCCTGTATCCGGGCGACGTCATCGCCACCGGCACGCCGGCCGGCGTGGGCCAGGGCCTGAACCCGCCGCGGTTCCTCAAGCACGGCGACGTGGTGCGGGTGGAAACCGACGGCATCGGACACATAGAAAACCGCTTCGTCTGAGCGCAGAGCCCCGGACTGAACACGGGGCGGCTCGGCCGTAAAGCACAAGGAGTGAGACATGAATCTGCGTTGCTACCGGGCGGCCGCGGCCGCCTTGCTATGGCTGGGAGCCGCAAACGCGCTGGCTGCCGGCTACCCTGAACGTCCCGTGACCATGGTGGTGCCCTTCCCGCCCGGCGGCGTCGCCGACACCATCGCGCGGCCGCTGGCGCAGGCCATGGGCGACAAACTGGGCCAGACCGTGGTCATCGAAAACAAGGGCGGCGCAGGCGGCGCCATCGGCATAGGCCAGGCCGGCCGCGCCAAGCCCGACGGCTACACGCTGCTGATGAGCCTGTCGTCGATTTCCATCCTGCCCGCAGCCGACCGCCTGCTGGAACGCAAGCCGGCCTATCAGCTGGACCAGTTCGTGCCCATCGCGCGCATCACCGCCGATCCCACCGTGCTGGTGGTGCGCGCGGACGCGCCGTACAAGACGCTGCAGGAATTCGTCGAGGCGGCGAAGAAGCAGTCGGGCAAGTTCAGCTACGGCTCTTCCGGCATCTACGGCACCATGCACGTGCCGATGGAAATGCTGCAGAACGCGGCCGGCATCAAGATGATGCACGTGCCCTTCACCGGCGCCGGTCCCGCGGTGCAGGCGCTGGTGGGCGGCCAGGTCGATGCCCTGGCCACCGGGCCGTCCAGCGTCATGCAGCTGATCCAGGCGGGGCGCGTCAAGGCGCTGGCGCATTGGGGCGACGGCAAGCTCGACAGCCTGCCGGACGTGCCGTCCTTCAAGTCACAGGGCTATGACATCAGCTTCGTGCAGTGGTCGGGCGTGTTCGCCCTGGCCGGCACGCCGCCGGCCGTCGTCGAAAAACTGCGCCAGACAGTCAAGGAAATCGCCAACAACCCCGAGGTCCGGGCCCGTATCGCCGGCACCGGCAGTCCCGTGCAATACCTGGACGCGCCGGCCTTCGACGAGTACTGGAAGCAGGACTCGGCCTCGCTGGAAGTGGCGGTCAACCGGATCGGCAAGGTCGAATAGCCTGAGGGGACGCCCGGGGTCCCAGGGCGTCCCGCCGGTTCATGAACGCAGGCTGGCGGGCGCAAGCTGCCGCGCCAGCGCCTTGCGGTCGACCTTGCCCACCGCGTTCTCAGGCAGGCGCTCGATCCACAGCACCTCGCGCGGCACGTAGATGCGGCCCAGGCGCGCCAGCACTTCGGCCTGTATGCCGGGCGCATCCAGCGCGGCCTCGCCCGCGCGCTGCACGAAGATCACGGGCACTTCGCCCAGGTCCTCGTCGGGCGCGCCCACCACGCAACACGCGGCCACCCCAGGCAGGCCCGTCACCACGCCCTCGATCAGCGCCGGCGAAATGTTCTCGCCGCCGCGGATGATCACGTCCTTGATGCGGCCGGTGATGCTCAGATAGCCCTGCTCGTCGAAACGTCCCAGGTCGCCCGTGCGCAGCAGCTGCGGCGCGCCGGCATCGGCGCTGTCCACGCCCACATAGCCCAGCATCAGGCTGTCGCCCGCGATGCAGATCTCGCCTTCGCCGCCCGCCGCGGCCTCGCTGCCGTCCGGCAGGCGCAAGGTCACGCTCTGGCTGGCCAGCACCGTGCCCACCGAGCCCACGCGGCGCGCGGCGGGCGGGTTCATGGTCGAGGTGCAGGTCGCTTCCGACAGGCCATAGGAGACCACCAGCGGGCAGCCCAGGAAGGCTTCGATGCGCCGGTGCAGGGCTTCGGTGATGGGCGCCGAACCGCAGCGCGCAAAGCGCAGCGCGGCCAGGCTTGCGGGGTCGAACTCCAGTTCCAGCATGCGCGCGTACATGGTGGGCACGCCAGTAATCAGGGTGGGCCGGAACGCGTGCAGCAGGCCCGGCATGTCTTCGGCGCGGAAGCGCCCCGCCAGCGCCACGCAGGCGCCCGCCAGCAACGGCGCGAAGA
>JALDYL010000390.1:0-3246 GCA_032153965.1 Achromobacter sp.
TCTTCCAGCAGGCGGATGCTGCGGCTGAGCGCCGACTGGGTCAGATGCAGATGTTCGGCCGCGCGGCTGAAGGAACCGGCCTCGGCCACCGCCAGCAGATGTTCGAGCTGCTTGAGGTTCATGCCCGGGTCCCTGTCTAACTATGAGTTTTTTTTCTAGCTTCCAGAATAACAATTCGTTAGACAACTAGCGAGGCCTGTCCCTAGCATGCGGATCACGACTAGATCATTCCAAGGGGAATTTCGTGAGCATGCTTTCCAATGGCCTGCGCCTGGCCGGCTGTGCGCTGGCGCTGGGCGCGGCACTGCTGGGCCAGGGCGCCCGGGCTGCCGATTATCCCGACCGGCCCGTCATGATGATGGTGCCCTACCCGGCCGGCGGCGCATCCGACTCCATCGCCCGGGTCGTGGCCTCGCCGGTGTCCAAGCAGCTGGGCCAGCCCGTGCTGGTGGAAAACCTGGGCGGCGTCAGCGGCGCGCTGGGTGCGCAGAAGGTGCTGGGGGCCAAGGCCGACGGCTATTACCTGTTCCAGGGCTCGCCCAACGAGCTGATCCTGTCCCCCATTGCCAACCCCGCGGTCAAGCTCAAGAGCGAGGATTTCCGCCTGGTGCAACTGATAGGCATGGCGCCCATGGTGATCGTGGCGCGCGCCGACCTGCCCGCCAACAACGCCGACGAACTGGTCACGCTGGCGCGCTCGCGCTCGGCCACTCAGCCGCTGACCTTCGGCAGCGTGGGCGTGGGTTCGCTCTACCACGTGCTGGGCGAACACATGGCCCGCACCATCGGCGCCAACATGATGCACGTGCCTTACAAGGGCGGCGCGCCGCTGATGCAGGACATCGGCGGCGGCCAGGTGGACCTGGCCATCCTGCCGCTGTCGCAGCAGCAGGTGGCGCTGGCCGAGCAAGGCCGCATCAAGCTGCTGGCCACCCTGGAGCCGCAGCGCAGCCAACTGCCCGCGCTCAAGAGCGTGCCGTCGGTCAATGAAGGCCAGTTGCTCAAGGGCTTCAACTTCACCACCTGGACCGGCTACTTCGTCAAGCGCGACACGCCGCAAGACGTGGTGGCGCGGCTGAATGCCGCGCTCAACGCCGCGATGCAGGATCCTGCGGTGAAGGACAGCCTGGCGCACCAGAACATCGAAGTCTCCGCCCCCATGAGCGCCGAACAGGCCGACGCCATGTACCGCGCCGAGACCGAGCGCTTCCGCGAGATCTCCAGCCACATGAAACTGGCAGGCAACCCGTGACCCGACTCCAGGACCACTCCGACATGCATCCCATCCTGCAGACCATGACCGCCCAGGCCGACGAGTTCGTCTCGATCCGCCGCGACATCCACCGCCACCCGGAACTCGGCTTCCAGGAGTTCCGCACCAGCGACCTGGTGGCGCAATGCCTGACGCAATGGGGCTATGAAGTGGAACGCGGGCTGGGAGGCACCGGCGTGGTCGGGCAGCTGCGCCGCGGCAGCGGCGCCCGCCGCCTGGGCCTGCGCGCCGACATGGACGCCCTGCCCATCCAGGAAGCGACCGGCCTGGAGCACGCCAGCTGCAACCAAGGCGTGATGCATGCCTGTGGCCACGACGGCCACACCGCCATGCTGCTGGCGGCGGCGCACCATCTGGCCAGGCATGGCGACTTCGACGGCACCCTCAACCTGATCTTCCAGCCCGCCGAGGAAGGCCTGGGCGGCGCCAAGCGCATGATGGAGGACGGGCTGTTCCGCAAGTATCCCTGCGACGCCATCTTCGCCATGCACAACATGCCTGGACATCCGCAAGGCCGCCTGCTGCTGCGCGACGGCCCCGCCATGGCGTCTTCGGACAACGTCACCATCGTGCTGGAAGGCGTGGGCGGACACGGCGCGATGCCGCATTGCGCCGCCGATCCGGTGGTGGCCGGCGCCGCCATCGTCATGGGCCTGCAGAGCATCGTTGCCCGCAACATCGATCCGCTGCACATGGCGGTGATCACGGTCGGCGCGTTCAACGCGGGCCGCGCCAACAACGTCATTCCCCAGACCGCCACGCTGAAACTCAGCGTGCGGGCGCTGGACCGCGGCGTGCGCGACACGCTGCAAGCCCGCATCACCGAGCTGGTCCATAGCCAGGCGGCCAGCTATCAGGTGCGCGCCACCATCGACTACGGCCGCGGCTATCCCGTGCTGGTGAACACCCGCGAAGAAACCGATTTCGCGCGCCAGGTGGCGGTGGAACTGGTGGGCGCCGACCAGGTGGAACCCCAGACCCGGGCGCTGACGGGCAGCGAGGACTTCGCCTTCATGCTGGAGCAAGTGCCCGGCTCCTACCTGCTGGTGGGCAACGGCGATGGCTCGGCGGAGGGCTTCAACAGCGGGCATGGCGCCTGCATGGTGCACAACCCGGGCTATGACTTCAACGACCACAGCCTGCCCGTGGGCGCGGCCTACTGGGTGCTGCTGACGCAGCGCTATCTGGCAGGCTGAAGCGGCGGTGTAAGCCTGAGGCCCGCTCGGGCCTCAGGCCATTTCGAACAGGCGCCGGTGTTCGCGGATGGCGTAGCGGTCGGTCATGCCGGCGATGTAATCGGCGATGGCGCGGGCCTGCTCGTTGAACGCCGGCCGACGGTAGTCGGGCGGCAAAAGGCGTGGATCGTCCAGGAATGCGGCAAACAGCTCGCGCACGATGCGCCGCGCCTTGGTCGTCATGCGCAGTACGCGGTAGTGGCGGTACAGGTTGTCGAAGAGGAATTTCTTCAGCTCGTCGGCCTCGCGTCGGATCTCGGGCGAGAACGTCGCCAGCGGCGGCGCACGGCGCACGTCATCGACCGTGGCGGGCGCGAACTCGCGAATGCGCGAAAGCGAGGTCCGCGTCAGGTCCACGATCAGCGTATTGATCATGCGGCGTATGGTTTCGGCCACGGCGCGCCGCGCAGCAAGCCCGGGATAGCTTTCCAGCACATGGGCGTGATGGCGTTCGAAGATCGACACTTCCTTCAGCTGTTCCAGCGTGATCAGGCCCGACCGCAGGCCGTCGTCGATGTCGTGGTTGTTGTAGGCGACTTCATCCGCCAGGTTGGCCAGTTGCGCCTCCAGCGAGGGCTGGGTGCGCTCCAGGAAGCGCTGGCCCACGTCGCCCAGCTGGCGCGCATGCGCGGCCGAGCAGTGCTTCAGGATGCCTTCCCGCGTTTCGAAGCACAGGTTCAGGCCGTTGAAGTCCGCGTAGCGTTCTTCCAGTTCGTCCACCACCCGCAGGCTTTGCAG
>JALDYL010000391.1:0-3230 GCA_032153965.1 Achromobacter sp.
TTCTTGGCGTCGCCGAAAACCATCATCGTGCGGTCCATGTAGAAGAGCTCGTTGTCCAGGCCCGCGTAGCCCGACGCCATGGACCGCTTGTTCACGATCACGGTACGGGCCTTGTAGGCTTCCAGGATGGGCATGCCGGCGATGGGCGACTTCGGGTCGTTCTTCGCGGCCGGGTTGACCACGTCGTTCGCGCCCAGCACCAGCACCACGTCGGTCTGGCCGAACTCGCTGTTGATGTCTTCCATTTCGAAGACCTGGTCGTAGGGCACTTCGGCCTCGGCCAGCAGCACGTTCATGTGGCCGGGCATGCGTCCTGCCACCGGGTGGATGGCGTACTTGACCGTCACGCCGCGCTCGGTGAGCTTTTCCGCCAGTTCCTTCAGCGCGTGCTGCGCGCGCGCCACCGCCAGGCCGTAGCCGGGAACGATGGTCACGCTTTCGGCGTTGGTCATCAGGAAGGCGGCGTCGTCTGGGCTGCCGGACTTGACGCTGCGCTGCTGCGCATCGCCCGCTACCGCGGCGCCGCCGGCCTGGCCGCCGAAGCCGCCCAGGATCACGTTGAAGAACGACCGGTTCATCGCCTTGCACATGATGTAGGACAGGATCGCGCCCGAGGAACCCACCAGCGAACCGGCGATGATCAGCATGGGGTTGTTCAGCGAGAAGCCGATGCCCGCCGCCGCCCAGCCCGAGTAGCTGTTCAGCATGGACACCACCACCGGCATGTCGGCGCCGCCGATCGGGATGATGATCAGCACGCCCAGCACGAAGGCGATCAGCGTCATGATGATGAAGGGCGTCCATTCCTGCGTGAGCATGAACCAGATGCCGCAGCCCAGCATCAGCAGCGCCAGCGCCAGGTTCAGCATGTGCTGGCCCGAGAACACCACCGGCGCGCCCTGGAACAGGCGGAACTTGTACTTGCCCGACAGCTTGCCGAAGGCGATGACCGAACCCGAGAACGTGATGGCGCCGACGAAGGTGCCGATGAACAGCTCGAAGCGGTTGCCGGTGGGGATGGGCATGCCGGCCGGCACGATGCCAAAGGCATGCGGCTCGGCCACCACGGCCACCGCGATGGCGACCGCCGCCAGGCCGATCATGCTGTGCATGAAGGCGACCAGTTCGGGCATCTTGGTCATTTCGACGCGCTTGGCCATCAGCGTGCCGATGGAGCCGCCCACCAGCAGGCCCAGCACGACCCAGCCCAGGCCGATGGTGGCGGCGCCGCTGCGAGCCAGGGCGACGATGAGCGCGGCCGTGGTCAGCACGGCGATCGCCATGCCGGCCATGCCGAACGCATTGCCCAGCCGCGAGGTGGTGGGATGCGACAGGCCCTTGAGCGCCTGGATGAAGCAGACCGAGGCGACCAGATACAGCAGGGTGACGAGGTTCAGCGAGATCATTTCGCTTCCTCCTTGCCCGGCTTCTTGTCCTTTTTCTTGAACATTTCCAGCATGCGCCGGGTCACCAGGAACCCGCCGAACACATTGACCGCGGCCAGCGCCACGGCGAACACGCCCATGCCGCGCGCCAGCCCGCCTTCGGTCAGCGCGGCCGCCAGCATGGCGCCCACGATGATGATGGCCGAGATGGCGTTGGTGACCGCCATCAGCGGCGTGTGCAAGGCGGGCGTGACATTCCAGACGACGTGATAGCCGACATAGATGGCCAACACGAAGATGATGAGGTTCATCAGGGTGGGGTTGATCGCTTCCATGTTCAAGTCCTCCGCGTCACATTGCCGCCTTCGCATACCAGGCAGGCCGCCACGATTTCATCGTCGCGCTGGATCGCCAGCGCGCCGTCCGCATTGATGATGAGCTTCAGGAAATCCTGGATATTGCGCGCATACAGCGCCGACGCGTCGGTCGCGACCAGGCCGGGCAGGTTGGTCAGCCCGATGATCGTCACGCCGTGCTTTTCCACCACCAGGCCTTTCTCGGACAGGGGGCAATTGCCGCCGCGCTCGACCGCCAGGTCCACCACCACCGAGCCCGGCTTCATGGCCGCGACGGTTTCCGCGGACACCAGGGTGGGGGCGGGGCGGCCGGGGATCAACGCCGTGGTGATGACGATGTCGGCCTGTTTGCAGCGCTCGGACACGAGCGCGGCTTGCCGCGCCATCCAGGCGGGCGGCATGGGCCGGGCGTAGCCGCCCGTGCCCTGCGCGATTTCGCGTTCTTCGTCCGTCTCGAAGGGCACATCGATGAACTTGGCGCCCAGCGATTCCACCTGTTCGCGCGCGGCGGGGCGCACGTCCGAGGCTTCGACCACCGCGCCCAGCCGCTTGGCGGTGGCGATGGCCTGCAGCCCGGCCACGCCGGTGCCCAGCACGACGGCGCGGGCGGCTTTGAGCGTGCCTGCGGCGGTCATCATCATGGGAATCAGGCGCCCGTAGTGGTGCGCTGCCAGCAGCACCGCCTTGTAGCCGGCCAGGTTGGCCTGCGAGGACAGCACGTCCAGGCTCTGGGCCCGCGTGATGCGGGGCGCGGCCTCCAGCGCGAAGCCGGTGAGCCCGGCGGCGGCCATCTGCTGGATGCCTTCGGCGTCGAAGGGATCCAGCATGCCGACCACGACGGCGCCGGATTTCATCTGGGGCAGTTCCGCGGCCGAAGGCGCGCGCACCTTCATGACGAGGTCTGCCCCCAACGCATCCTGGGCGCTGCCGAGCGTGGCGCCCGCTGCCTCATAGGCCTCGTCGAGATAGCGGGCGGCAGTGCCTGCCCCGCGCTCCACGACGACTGTGTGTTTGCCGCCTACGTACTTCTTGACGGTCTCCGGTGTTGCTGCGACACGAGTTTCCCCGTCTCGGGTTTCTTTTGGTATCCCGATGTGCATCTACGCCTCTCCTCATTAGTTGGCATCAGTTATACACGGGAAAGTGAAAGGAAAGGTGTCCCGCCCCCAGGGGGCGAGGGGGAAGAATCCGGCATTGCCGGAACGGCAAGGCGATATGCCAACTCAAAAAAAAGCCCCATGGCGAACCATGGGGCTGGGGTCTTGCGACCCAACTGCTCCGGCCAGTCTGACTTTTGCGCTGGCCGGCACCAGTGCGCAAACGTCCGGCGTCAAGCCGTTTGCGCGCGAGTCCAGGTGATCAGCGCGGCGGTGAGCTCGCGCAGATCGGCCTTCAGGCGGCCGTAGTTTTCGGAAGGACGCAGCGAGACTTCATCCATGTAGAGCTTGCGGTTGATCTCGATCTGCAGGCTGTGGCGGCCTTCTTCGGG
>JALDYL010000392.1:0-3219 GCA_032153965.1 Achromobacter sp.
CTGAAGAATTCGGGCTTCCTGCCCGAAGAGCGCGCCTGGCTGACCGACGTGTTCGACAAGCGCGGCTTCGTCGACGTGTTCCGCACCATCGACGACCGCCCGGACCAGTACACCTGGTGGAGCAACCGCGGCCAGGCCTGGGCCAAGAACGTGGGGTGGCGTATCGACTACCAGATCGCCACGCCGGGCATCGCCGCCCGCGCCCGCAACGTGGCCATCTACAAGGACGAGCGCTTCTCGGACCACGCGCCCCTGACGATCGACTACGACGCCACGCTCTGAGCGGCATCCGCCGAATCGGCCGCCGCCTCCCGTAGCGATGCGGCGGCCTCCTGGCGCAACCAGCCCAGAAAGGCTTGCGCCCGCGGATCTTCCGAACAGGGCCGTGGCGACAGCAACACATAGGCCGAGCCGTCGCGGGCAAAGCCGCAAGGCGCCTCCAAGCGGCGGTCGCGCAAGGCATCGCACGCCATCAAGGCGGAACCTATTGCCACCCCCAGGCCTGCGGCGGCGGCCTGCAAACTCAGATAGAAATGCTCGTAGGCCGGCCCGGACCGACGCGGGGGCTTCACCCCCGCCGCCCGCGCCCAATGCCGCCAGGCTTGTGGGCGCGTCGCACTGCTGAGCGCAGGCGCGCCGCCCCAATCATCCGCAGCAGGATCCGCGCCGGCCAAGCCCGGCCGGCACACCGGTCCGGTCCATTCCTCGCACACCCGCTCGGCATGCAGGGCCGTGTCCCAATCGAAGTCGTTGCGGCGCAGCGCCACGTCCACGCCCTGAGCGGCGAAGTCCACCGCTCCGCCCGCCGCATACAGATGCACCTGCACGCCGGGATGGGCGCGCTGGAAGTCCGGCAGCCGCGGGATCAGCCACATCATGGCGATGGTGGGCTCGCAGGACAGCACCAGCGGCGCGTCCGCCGCCGGCTGGCGCAGCTTGGCCAGGCCCGTTGCCAGCTGCTCGAACAGGGCGCGCGTCACCTCGAATAGCTGCCTGCCGGCATCGGTCAGGAAAACAGCCCGGTTGCGGCGTTCGAACAGCGCCAGGCCCAATGCATCCTCGAGCAGTCGGATCTGCCGGCTGACGGCGCCATGCGTCACGTGCAGCTCTTCGGCCGCCTTGCCGAACGCCAGGTGGCGGGCAGCAGCATCGAACACGCGCAAAGTATTGAGCGGCGGCAGCTTCATGGCAAAAGGTGATTTTTTCTCACGGATATCCGACATTAGAAATCGTTTTTCCAGCGGGCGCCAGCGTCCCACAATGCCGGCTCCGTTTAGCAACCTGCCGCCGCCATGACCGAACTGATCGCCGTCGCCCTCATCACCATACTTGCCGTCATCAGCCCTGGGCCGGACTTCGCCATGGTCACGCGCAACAGCTATCTGTTCGGCCGGCGCACCGGCCTGATCTGTGCGCTGGGCATCGCGCTAGGCGTGCAGGTACACGTGTTCTACACAATGTTCGGCGTCAGCCTGCTGGCGCATTACGCGCAGCCCGTGCTGCAGGGCATCAAGCTGGCGGGCGCCTGCTATCTGGTCTACATGGGCTGGAAGACCTTCTTCAACCGCACCCAGGTCAGCCGCGACCTGTCGGCCCGCCCGCCGATCTCGGGCTGGCAGGCGCTATACAGCGGCTTTCTGACCAATGCGCTCAATCCCAAGACCACGCTGTTCGTGGTCAGCACCTATACCCAGGTCGTATCGCCCGGCACACCCTTGTCGTGGCAATTCGGCTATGGCCTGTTCATGTCGCTGGCACACTGGATCTGGTTCGGCGTGGTGGCGTGGTCGGTGTCCTCGCCGTTCCTGAGAAGGCTGCTGCTGGACCACCAGCTTGCGGCCGACCGCGTGGTGGGAGCCGTGCTGATGGCCTTGGGCGCGGCGCTGGCCGCCGCGCAGTTGTAATCCTGCCGCCAGGGGGTGATTTCGCTCAAACAAATAATGGGGACATATTAAGGCGACTATCGCCTTCATGCCTGCCCAAATTTGCCTGAGACTGGCCTTCGTTCCCTCGCCGGACGTCGTAAAGGTTTAATTCTCTCCAGGGGAAATAAATAGGGACATATATATTTCCCTAGTAAATTCAAGCATCTTAACTAAAAATCCAGCCGCAAAGGCACTTTTCTCTCGATCTATCCTATTAATATGTCCCTATTAAAATAAAAGAAAAAGTGCTTTGATATCAAGGTGATGGCACTATTTTTCGGCTTTGCGCAGGGCAACATTTTGCCCCTACAATCCCCGCACCATACCGGTGCAGTCATGCACCAAAAAGAATTTTCGCGCCCCAATCCGGCGCAGTCCGCACCTATTCGAAGCACCCCCAAGGAGATCATGTTGAAAGTGCAGAGTCTGGACGACTTCCTGCGTGGCGTCGCCGCGCGCGACCCGCAGCAGCCTGAGTTCATGCAAGCCGTCCAGGAGGTGATGCTGAGCCTGTGGCCTTTCATCGAAAAGCACCCCCACTACGCCGAGCATGCCGTGCTCGAGCGCCTGGTGGAGCCGGAACGCGTGATCCAGTTCCGCGTGTGCTGGACCGATGACCGCGGCCAGGCCCAGGTCAACCGCGCTTTCCGCATCCAGCACAGCTCGGCCATCGGCCCCTTCAAGGGCGGCATGCGCTTCCACCCCTCGGTGAACCTGTCCATCCTGAAGTTCCTGGCCTTCGAACAGACCCTGAAGAACTCGCTCACCACGCTGCCCATGGGCGGCGGCAAGGGCGGCTCCGACTTCGATCCCAAGGGCAAGTCCGACGCCGAAGTCATGCGCTTCTGCCAGGCCCTGATGATCGAGTTGTACCGCCACCTGGGTCCGGACACCGACGTGCCGGCCGGCGACATCGGCGTGGGCGCGCGCGAAGTCGGCTTCATGGCCGGCATGATGAAAAAGCTGTCCAACTCGACCGCCAGCGTGTTCACCGGCAAGGGCCTGACCTTCGGCGGCAGCCTGATCCGCCCCGAAGCCACCGGCTACGGCACCGTGTACTTCGCTGAAGAAATGCTCAAGCGCGTGGGCAAGTCCTTCGACGGCCTGCGCGTGTCCGTGTCGGGCTCGGGCAACGTCGCCCAGTATGCGATCGAAAAAGCGATGGCGCTGGGCGCCAAGGTCGTGACCATTTCGGACTCCAACGGCACCGTGGTGGACGAAGCCGGCTTCACGCACGAGAAGCTGGTGGCGCTGATGCACATCAAGAACGACCTGCGCGGCCGCCTGGACACCT
>JALDYL010000393.1:0-3210 GCA_032153965.1 Achromobacter sp.
CCTATGGCTTTGACGCCTGGCCGCAGGACGCCGCCGCGCTGGCCCAGGCCCGCGACGCGGACTCGGCGCGCTACGCGGCCGTGGTCAAAGAGGCCAATATCTCTCTGGATTGAAGCGCAATCCCGGGGCCGCTTGCGGCGGCCCCTCTACCCCTCCGGCGCCTTGGGCGTGGCTGTGAGCCGCTGCGCCATGAACTCCAGGAACTCGCGGGCCAGCGCCGGCAGGGTCCTGCCCTGCAAGGTCAGGACCTGGATGCTCCGCTGCCGCATTTCCGGATTGCTGAACGGCACCGCCGCCAGGCCCTCGCCGTCGCGCTGTCCCAGCATCGTCAGGTAGCCCGACAGCGCCACAATGTCGCTGCCCGGCAGCATGGGCAGGAAGGCCGCGGAATGGTTGGACACATAGGCCGGCTCGATATGCAGCCCCGCATTGGCGCAGGCCGCGTCGAACAGCTGGCGCACGGTGGTGCCATGGTCGCCCAGCGACAGCGGCACCTGGGTCAGGTCGCGCATGCTCAGGCTGCGGCGGCTGGCCAGTGGATGGTTGCGGCACATGACCGCATAGACCGGCGCGCGCACCAGCAGCTCGGTCTTGAGCCGGTCGTCCTGCGCGGTGGTGTAGCGCAGCGCCAGTTGCGACAGGCCTTCCAGGACCTGGCGGCTGACCTCTTCGGGGTGCTCCACGTGCAGATGGAAACGGGCCTCGGGCCTGACACGCTTGAACTCGGCCATGCACATGGGCAGGAAACGGTGCGCGAAACCTTCGGTGCAGGCCAGGCGTATGGTCACGTCGCCCAGGTGGCTGCGCTGGCGGATCTCGGTAGTGACGCGCTCGGCTTCCAAGGCGGCGGCATTGGCGTAGGCGGCCAATTGGCGGCCGGCCTCGCTCAGTTCCATGCCGCGCGCCTGCCGCTCGAACAGCGCGATGCCCAGCCCGTCCTCCAGCTTGGCGATCTGCCGGCTGACGGCGGAGGCCGCGACGTGCTGCGCGGCCGCGGCGCCCGCGATGGAACCGCAGCGTGCGACCTCCAGGAAATACCTCAAGCCCAGCGAAATCATGACGGCCCCTCTTACCCATGCCTTTATGGCAACGAAAGAATGCTAATTATCTAATTGTGGCATGTTGTGAAGCGTAATAACTTTGTGCCTCTCTCAGCATTCCAGGCACCGAAGTGACACGCGAACAAGCCCTGCTCCAAGCCGTTCAAGCCTACGACAACGGCGACCTGCATGCCGCGCTGGCCCGTCGTGTCGCCTATGCGACGGAAAGCGAGGTGCCCGACCAGGCGCCAGCCCAGCATGCCTACCTCAATGAAGAACTGCTGCCCTTGCTCAAGGAGCTGGGCTTCGCCTGTGAGGTGCATGCCAATCCCTCGGGAGCCGACCTGCCCATCCTGGTGGCGCGCCGCATCGAACAGCCGGGCCTGCCCACGGTGCTGATGTACGGCCATGGCGACGTGGTGCGCGGCAACGCCGCCAAGTGGGACGCCGGCCGCGATCCCTGGCGCCTGCAGGTCGAAGGCGACCGCTGGTACGGACGCGGCACCGCCGACAACAAGGGCCAGCACAGCATCAATCTGGAAGCCTTGCGCCAGGTCATCGCCGCGCGCGGCGGCGTGCTGGGCTTCAACGCGATCTGGCTGATCGAAACCGGCGAGGAAGCGGGTTCGCCCGGACTGGCCGCCTTCTGCGAGGCCCAGCGCGAGGCGCTGGCGGCGGACGTGTTCATCGCCAGCGACGGCCCGCGCCTGAGCGCCCGGCGTCCCACGCTTTTCATGGGCTCGCGCGGCGCGGTGAACTTCGAACTGAAACTGCAGGCGCGCGAACGCGGCTACCACTCGGGCAATTGGGGCGGCCTGCTGGCCAACCCCGCCATCGTGCTGGCGCATGCCATCGCCACGCTGGTCGATGCGCGCGGCCGCATCACGGTGCCCGGCCTGCGTCCGCCCCCCATCCCCGACGCGGTGGCCCAGGCCCTGGCCGACCTGGAAGTCGGCGGCGGCGAGGACGACCCCGACATCAACGCCTGGTGGGGCGAACCCGGGCTGAGCGCGCCCGAAAAAGTGTTCGGCTGGAACAGCCTGGACGTCCTGACCTTTGGCGCCGGCGATCCGGCCAAGCCGGTCAACGCCATACCGCCCGAGGCCGTGGCCTGGTGCCAGCTGCGTTTCGTGGTGGGCACGGACTGGCGGGCGCTGGAAACGCACGTAAAGGAGCATCTGCGCGCGGCGGGTTTCGAGGACGTGCAGGTGCGCATCGGCATGCAGGCCGGCGCCACCCGTCTGTCGCCCGACAATCCCTGGGTGCGCTGGGCCGCAGCCTCGCTGGAGCGCAGCACCGGCAAGCGGCCGGCGCTGCTGCCGAACCTGGGCGGCTCGCTGCCCAACGATATCTTCGCCGACCAGTTGGGCCTGCCCACCTTGTGGGTGCCGCATTCCTATCCCGCCTGCGCCCAGCACGCGCCCAACGAACACCTGCTGGGCAGCGTCGCCCGCGAGGGGCTGGCCATCATGGCCGGCCTGTTCTGGGACCTGAGCGACCAGGGCGATGCCCTGCGCCAGGCGGCCGCAAGCCCGTCTTCCAACGCCAACTGACCGAGATCTCCGTCATGACCGTCAAACTCCGCGCCGCCCTGGCGGCCGCAAGCCTAGCCGTCGCCACGCATGCGGGCGGCGTCCATGCCGCCTACCCCGAACAGGCGATCAAGATCGTCGTGCCTTTCACGCCGGGCGGCGCGACCGATGCCGTGGCGCGGCTGTTGGCCAACAAGCTGTCCGGCAAGTTCGGCCAGCCCGTCATCGTGGAGAACCGCCCCGGCGCATCAACCGTCATCGGCGCCGAAGCGGCGGCGCGCGCGCAGCCCGACGGCTATACCCTGATGCTGTCGGGCAGCACCACCTATACCGTGCTGCCGGCGCTCAAGCCTGGCCTGCCCTACGATCCGCAGAAGAGCTATGAACACATCGCCATCGTCGCCATGGCGCCCGTGGTGCTCCTGGCCAAGAATGGGCTGGCGGCCGGCACCGTGCAGGAAGCGGCCGCGCTGGCCCGGCAGCACAGCGCCAAGGGCGGCCTGATGTACGGCACCTTCGGCCCTGGATCCGCGCCGCACCTGGCCGGCGAAATGTACGCCGAAGCCGCAGGCGCCAAGATGGTGCCGGTGCCCTACAAGGGCAGCGCGCAGCTGGTCACGGCGATGATAGGCGGCGAG
>JALDYL010000115.1:0-14653 GCA_032153965.1 Achromobacter sp.
GCGGTATGCCATGCAATGTGGCGAGCCCGCGAGCGCCCGGCGTCCTTCACGGACACCGGGGTCAGCAGATCTGGTGAGATGCCAGGGCCGACGGTCATAGTCCGGATGAGAGAAGATGTGCCGGCACAACGGTAAGCACCGGGCGCACCCGCGCCTGGACTACCGTATTGCGTTCGGCTGTCGAGTAGCCCTGAAACGTTTTTCGCCCCTTTCAACTTGCGAGAGCGTTTCAAATGTCCAACGTTACCCTTACCCCGCAGTCCCCCATCCCCAGCCTGGCTTCGCAGCCCTTTGCCGCCCGCTTGCAGCGCGCCCTGCATCATCTGCGCCTGGGCCGTCCCGTCATTCTCATGGACGACTTCGACCGCGAGAACGAGGCCGACCTGATCGTGGCCGCCGACAAGCTGACCGTGCCGGTCATGGCGCAACTGATCCGCGACGGCAGCGGCATCGTCTGCCTGTGCCTGCCCGGCGAAACCCTGGACCGGCTGGAACTGCCGCCCATGGTCCAGCGCAACCAGAGCCGCTTTGCCACCGCCTTCACGGTTTCCATCGAGGCGCGCGAAGGCGTCAGCACCGGCGTGTCGGCCGTGGACCGCGTCACCACCATCCGCGCCGCCATTTCGCCGTCGGCGCAGAGCGAGGACATCGTCAGCCCGGGCCATGTGTTCCCGCTGCGCGCCCAGCCGGGCGGCGTGCTGACCCGCCGCGGCCACACCGAAGGCTCGGTGGACCTGGCGGTGCTGGCTGGCCTGCGCCCGGCCGGCGTGCTGTGCGAACTGATGAACGCCGACGGCACGATGATGCGCGGCGCCGCCCTGGAACGCTACGCCGCCCAGCACGGTCTGGTGGCGCTGACCATCGCGGAACTGGCCGACCATCTGCAACAGCTGCAGGACGGCCAGGCCGAGGCGATCGACGACGAAGTGCTGGAGATGGCCGCGACGGTCTGATCTTCGAGCAAACGGCGCTGGTTTCAGCGCCGTTTTTTTACCTACGAGTCCTGAGCGCCATGGCGACGACCATCGCCGCCAGCGCGCACGCGCCACCCATCGCATACACCGCGCCATAGCCTTGCTCGCCGGCCAGCCAGCCGGCCGCGGGGCTGCTCAGTCCCAAAGCCACGTCCAGGAAGGCCACATACGCGCCCATGGCGGCGCCCCGGCTGGCCGCCGGCACGCGGCGCACGGCTTCCACGCCAAAGGCGGGGAATGCCAGCGAGTAGCCCGCGCCTGTCAGCAGCGCGCCGGCATAGGCCCATGCCGGCGTGGTTCCGGTCCAGATCAGCCACTGTCCCGCCGCTTCGATCAGTACGCACACCAGCGCCACGCGCGCGCCGCCCAACTTGTCTGGCAGGCCGGCAAAGAACACGCGCGCCAGGATAAAGCCCGCGCCGAACGCAGTGAACATCCACGCCGCGCCGTCCCAACCCCGCTGCGAGAACAGCAGGCTCACGAACGCGGTGATCACGCCGAAGCCGACGCTGGCCAGCGCCAGGCCCGCGCCGGGCAACAGCACCAGGCCCAGCACTTTGTAGAAAGGCGTGCGCACGCCGCCTGCCGCGCGCACCCCGCGCAGAGGCAGCACCAGCGCCAGGGCCGCCAACGGAATCAGCGCCGTGGCCCAGGCGATGCCCGCAAAGCCCGTGGCGCCGTAGAGCCGCATGCCGGCGGGCGCGCCCAGCGCATAGGCGGCGTAGATCGCCACCCCGACCCAGGCCATCACGCGGCCCGCGTTCTGCGGCCCCACGCGGCCCACGCCCCAGCTCAGCGCGCCGGTGACGATGAGGCTTTCGGCGCAGCCCATCAGCGCGCGCCCGGCCAAGAGCGCGGCCAGCGCCGCCTGCGGCCGCGCCGACAGGTCGTCGGCCAACAGATAGAACAGGCCCGCGATGGAGCCCAGCACGAAGCCGCCGACCACCGCGCGCTTGGCGCCGCGGCGGTCGGCGAGCGAGCCCGCGTAGGCGCGCGACAACAAGGCGGCGGCAAACTGCAGGCCGGCCACCACGCCTACCACCAGCGCGCCCAGCGCCAGCGTGCCGTCCACATACAGCGGCAGCACCGGCATGGGCAGGCCGATCATGAAGAAACCGACGAACACCGCCAGCGCCAGCGGCAGCACTTGCGCGAAAACGGAGCGCACGGGCCCCTGGGCCGCGGGCATGGCCCCGGCCGTCGATGAATGCGACATTGAATTTCCTTAAGTGAGAGATGCGCAAACCGGAACCAGTTTGAAAACCGCCGATGGCATAATCGCCGTGTGCGGGCGATGAACCGGATTGCCTGCTGGAAATTTTATGAGCCGTTGCTCATATTCGATACTCGCCTTTCACAGTACCCATGACCGCCATCCCACAGCCCCGGAAATCGCCGCGCCAGCTCAGATCCCAGCACACCGTAGAGACGATTCTGCAAGCCACGGCTCGCGTTCTGGCCACCCACGGCTATGCGGGCACCAACACCAACCTGATCGCCGAAACAGCGGGCGTCAGCGTCGGCTCGCTGTACCAGTACTTTCCCAACAAGAACGCCTTGATCGCGGCGCTGCATAACCGCCATGACAACCAGATGCTGGACGTCATCGACGAGGTGCTTAACAGCAACCCAGCGGCCACCTTGCGCGAACGCGTCGCGGCCATCGTCGAGGCGATGCTGCACGCCCACATGCTGGAGCCTGCGCTGCATCGCGTGCTGGAAAGGGAGTTTCCGCTGTTCGACCAGCCGCACGAGCACAGCCGCGCGGACCAGGATATCCACCGGCGCATGCGCCATCTGCTGGAACTGCATCGCGCCGAGATCGCGCAGCAGGACCGCGACCTGGCGACCTATGTGGTGTTGCGCATCATGGAGTCGCTGGTGCATGCCGCGGCGCTCGAGCCGCCCGCAGGATTCTCGACGCCGCAGCTGGAACAGGCGGTGGTGGACGCAGTGATGGGATACCTGGGCGAACCGGCCGCGCGTCCCGCGCCGCGCAAGACAGCGAAAACCGCGCGCCGCTAGCCGCGCAATGAATCGGAGCGGTCAGCGCCCCGGTTCGCGGGCCATCTGCGCCAGGCAGTCGGCGGCGCTGCCCGTGACGATGCGGGCGCTGCACGCCAGCATCAGGTTCAGGTTCAAGCCGAAGTCTTCCACGCTGTAGCCGTGCGCGTCGACCATGCGCGAGACGCCGTCATCGGCCGCCGCGCCCACCGCCACCTGGTCGATCAGCGATCCGGCCTGGCCGGTATAGCCCCATACCGGCTTGCCGCAGGCGATGGCGTAGCCGACTTCGAAGGCCGTGCCGGAATCGGGTTCGGCGCCGCGGAACGGATTCAGGTTTGCCATCACCATGTCCGCGCGCCGGATCAACGCGACGTTCTCGCGGTAGATCCATTGCGCCAGCGACGGACCCGACAAATCCTGTGGCGCCTCGTTGTCCAGCGGGAACAGGCCGTCGAACCCATAGGTGGCGCATAGCGCCTTCAAGCGTTTGCCGTGCGCCGCCGCGTCGGGCAGGAACACGTCGAAACCCGCCAGATATACGCTGCGCATGATGCTTACTCCGGATCGGAAACGTTGAAGGCTTCGCCGGTGGCGAAGAAAGAGCCGCCGGCCACGTAATGCACCGAGCGGCGCTCGGCGTCAGGGAAATGCCAGCGGTTGCCGGAAAACACTTCCGGCGCGGCCCACGCGGCCACGACTTCGCCGATGAACAGGTCGTAGGTCTGCTGGTTGTGCGGTTCGGGCACGACGCGGCATTCCAGCCAGCCCAGGCAACCGCTGATGAGCGGCGCAGCGATCTTGCTGGCGGGGAAAGTCGTCAGGCCGCTGGCCTGGAACTTGTCTTCGTCGCGCCCGGAATCGGTGCCCACCCGCAGCGTGGCGCGGGCCTGCGCGCGCGACGGGATGCACAGCGCGAACTCGCCCGACGCTTCGATCAGGCCGCGCGTGTAGGTGTTCTTGTCCACCACCACCAGCATCTTGGGCGGGCTGAAGTCCAGGGGCATGGCCCAGGCGGCCGCCATGACGTTGCGCGCATCGCCATGGGCGCTGGTCACCAGCACCGTCGGGCCGTGGTTCAGCAGCAGATAGGCGCGGGACAGGTCTACGGGTTCGATGCTGGACATGCTGCGCTTCCTAGAACATGCCGTTCTTGTTGGCGGGATTCTCGGGGATTTCCTGGCTCACGTCCCAGTGTTCCACGATCTTGCCGTCTTCCACACGGAAGATGTCCATCACGGCCTGGCCGCGGTCTTCCGGCGAATCGCGCCACAGGTTGTGGATAAGCACCAAGTCGCCTTCGGCGATCACGCGCTTGATCTCGACAATGGACTGCGGATGCTGCTCGAAATAGGCGGGAAAGAAATCCACCAGGGGACCGACGCCGTCCTGCATGTAGGGGTTGTGCTGGGTGTAGTTCGGGCTCACGTACAGGCGCACCGCCTCGTCGATGTCGCGGTCCTGGAACATCATGCGAAAGAACGCCACCACGATGTCCTTGTTGGACTGGGGTGCGGCGGCTGTGGCCGGCGCCGCCGCCATACAGGACGCCGCAACCAGCAGGCAGAGGGCCAACGATTTCAACTTCATACGCATACAGGGCAAACTCAGGGGTCGGAACGCCGGCTGGCGGTGCGCCAGTTTACAAACAAAAACATGGATTCCGGCTCTGGGCCCCAATGAAAAAAGGGCCTCTCGCCGAGGCCCTTCGCGATCCGCCTACGGCGGGAATCAGTAGCCGACGGTATAGCGGCGGCGCGAATGCTTGGGCGTCTCGAGTTCGTCGACCAGCGCAATTGCGTAGTCTTCCATCGAAATCCAGCTCTTGCCTTCGTCATCGGCCAGCAGGGTGTCGTCGCCCAGGCGGAACTTGCCGGTGCGCTCGCCCGGCTCGAACAGGGCGGAGGGCGACAGGAAGGTCCAGTTCAGCACTTTTTCATGGCGCAGCGTGTCCAGGAACACCACGCCGGCGCGGGCCTCGGGCTTGTAGGCGTCGGGGAATTCGGGAGTGTCGATCAGCATCTTGCCAGGCGCGACCAGCAGGCTGCCCGCGCCGCCGACCACCAGCAGGCGCGGCACGCCCGCGTCCTTCACGGCGCTCAAGAGCGGCTTGGCGTCCGACGACACGAAACGCGATGCGCTGATCACGGCGTCATGGCCGGTCAGCAACGCGGTCAGCGCTTGCGGATCGGTGGCGTCGCCCTGCTTGATGGTCAGGCCGAGCTGCGGATTCACGTCGGACAGGTTGCGGGCGATGCCCGTGACCTGGTGGCCGCGCTTGAGCAATTCATCAGCCACGCGCGAACCCACGCGGCCGGTAATTCCGATCAATGCAACTTTCATGGTCTTGCTCCTTGGGTAGGGGGAGCCAGGGCCGCCGCAACTTGCGGCGCTACGCGCTTAGGCTCAGGCAAAGCCATACTATTCGTACAAATCCGATCGAAAAACCCATTAAATCGGACTAGTTTTTTGCAATTTATGCACCAATAACCGGCAAATCGGCACGGAGCGGAGGGAAGGAACAGCCTGCCAGGCGCCTTCGCAGCCCGCCAGGCCAGTGTGCTCCCGACGGCCCCGCTTGAACAGGGGCCGCAGGAGCGGCGGCGTTCAGGCCGCGGCGCGCTGCGCCTGGTAGACCTGCAAATGCGCGTAAGCCGTGCGCAGGTAGGTCGCGTCCACGCCCAGAGTGCGGGCGCGCCGCACCATGTCGCCAACGATATGATCGGCCTCGACCGGCAGGCCCTGGCTCAGGTCGCGGAACATCGACGCGGTGACGGGCTGGGTACGGTCCCCGATCAGCTTGCGCGCCGAGGCGTCGGCTTCCGGCCGCACGGCGTGGCCCGAGGCGGCGGCAACCGCTTGCGATTCCTGCAGCAGCCCGGTCATGATGTCGATGCCGTCGTCAGTGGAGGCAATCTGCCCGACCGTGCCGCGCATCAGGCAGGTGGCGGCGGCCAACGTGGTCAGGAACACGTATTTTTCCCAGATGTCCTGGTAAATGTCGGCGCTCAGGCGGCTGACGTATTCGCCGCCGGCCAGGGCCTGTTCCAGCGCCACGCAGCGCTCGCTGCGGGCGGGGCCCGCGCGCTCGCCGAAGACGATGTTGGCGTACTTGCCCAGATGCACCACTTCGCCCTCGGGACCCAGGGTGGCGTTGATCTGGCACAGCCCGCCCAGCACGCGGTGCGGCTCGAACTCGCGGTCCAGCACGTCGTACTGCAGCACGCCGTTCATGATGGGCAGCACGGCGGTATCGGGTCCGACCGCGGGGCGGATGGCCTCGATGGCGCTGGCCAGGTCATAGGCCTTGCAGCTCAGCACCACCACGTCGTAGCTGCCTTGCAGCGTCTGCTGCGTAACCAGCTGCGGCTGCAGCGTGGCGTCGCCCAGCGGGCTCTTGATGCGCAGGCCCTGTTCGCGGATCCGCGCGGCGCGCGGTTCGCGCACCAGGAAGGTCACGTCCGCGCCCGCCTGAGCCGCCCGTCCGCCGAAGTATCCGCCGGTGCCGCCGGCGCCCAAGAACAACATCCGCATGCCTGTCTCTCCTTGTAGGCCGCCCGCCGTCTGCGCGGGCTGATAGCGGAATTATGCGCCTTGCGGGGGGAGCGGGTGTTCGTGTTCCTGCCAGGCTTGGTATCCGCCGCGCAAGGCCCAGGTCTTGGGATAGCCCGCGGCGCGCAGCCGCGACGCCAGCAGCGCGGCCGACACTTCATTGGGGCAGGCGCAATACACGACGATGTCGGATTCCAGCGCCTGGGCATCGAGCCGGGGCAAGGGCGCCTTCAGGTCCACGGCGATGGCGCCAGGGATGCGCTGCTCTTCGCGCAGCGCTTCGGGGCGCACGTCGAAGACCAGCGCATTGCGGCCGTCCTGGCGCCACTGCATCAGCTCATCCACCGACAGGCGCGGAATCACGCGCAGGCTGCGCAACAAGATCCGGCGCCGCAGGAAGCGCGCCAGGATGTACAGCGCCAGCACCGCCGCCAGCACACCCAACCCCATCGCCCCGTAAGTGCCCAGGATCTCCAGCACGTCGTTGACCACGTTGTGGAACAGGCCGCCCAGCAGCAGGGCCGAACCCGACCAGATCAGCGAGCCCACCAGGTCGTAGCCCAGAAAGCGGCGGTAGGGCGTGCCCGTCAATCCCGCCATGACGGTGGACAGCGCCCCCGCGCCAGGCAGGAACTTGCACACCAGCAACGCACGCACGCCGATGCGCAGGTACAGGCGCTGCGTCTGGCGGATGCAGGAATCCTGCGACAGCGACATCTTGCAGATCACGCCCAGAAGACGCGAGCCGTAGCGCTGGCCGGCGGCATACCAAAGACTGTCGGCCAGCAGGCAGGCGACCGTGGCCGCCATCCAGGGCACGAGCCATCCGCCCGCGCCCGCCAGCGCGCCGGCGGCGATCAGCATGGGATAGGCGGGCACCGGCAGACCGGCCTGCTCGACCAGCACATTGGCGAACACCAGCCACCCGCCGTACTGTTCCAGCAGCAGTTGTATATCTTGCATGGGGCCTTCCAGCTTGCCGCGCCACGCGCGCGGCTCATACCTGCGATTTTAGGCGCGCGGGCCCTGGATCGGGGTCTAGGCTGCCGCAACAGCCCGTTCCATGCGGCCGGTCTGTCCACCCCTTGGCAGACCCGCACCGCTCTGGTGCCACCAATCCCCGCCAGGGTGCCTATAATCCTGCCCGGCCATCAGGTTTCCCCGACTTGTCGCGGGAATGCCCCATGGCATACAACTTGCTTCGCCAGGGCTGGCAGCGAACCCGACCATTCGGATGGGGCGCGTCGCCTGGCGCTCCCCATCCGATGACCGATCCCACGCCTTCGTTTCCGTACGCTAGTCCCGGCACGCCTGCCGGCGGCCGCTATATGGAACCGGGCCGCGGCTGCGCGTGCGCGCCAGCCGCGCGGGCCGGCGCCCAGCGCGCATCGCCTCCAATACCCGTCCCTTTCCCTCCCTTCGCAGGAGTCACCCGCATGAAAGCCTCTTCCACCCCGTCCGTCGCCGGCATCGCCCGCCGCGGCCTGCTCAAGCTGGCCGCGGCCGCCGCCGGCGCGCTGCTGTTCTCGGGCGCCGCCCAGGCCCAGGCGCCCGCCAAGACCAAGGTCGCCGCCATCTACACGGTGCCGGTCGAACAGCAATGGGTGTCGCGCATCCACAAGGCGCTGACCGCGGCCCGCGATCGCGGCGAGATCGAATACACGTTCTCGGAAAACGTCACCAACGCCGACTACGAGCGCGTGATGCGCCAGTACGCCGAGCAAGGCAACAAGCTGGTGGTGGGCGAGGCCTTCGCGGTGGAAGCCGCCGCCCGCAAGGTGGCCAAGGACTATCCGCAGACCGCCTTCCTGATGGGTTCCTCGGGCAAGCCGCAGCAGCCCAACTTCTCGGTGTTCGACAACTACATCCAGGAACCCGCCTACCTGACCGGCATGATCGCCGGCGGCATGAGCAAGACCGGCAAGATCGGCCTGGTTGGCGGCTACCCCATCCCGGAAGTGAACCGCCTGATGCAGGCCTTCATCGAAGGCGCCAAGGAAGTGAACCCGAAGGCCGAATTCACCGTGACCTTCATCGGTTCGTGGTTTGATCCCCCGAAGGCCAAGGAAGCCGCCTTCGCCATGATCGACAAGGGCGCGGACGTGCTTTACGCCGAACGCTTCGGCGTCTCGGACGCGGCCAAGGAACGCGGCAAGCTGGCCATCGGCAACGTCATCGACACGCAGCAGCAGTATCCGGAAACCGTGGTCGCCTCGGCGCTGTGGAGCATGGAGCCCACCATCGACGAAGCCCTCAAGCAGGTGCGCGCCGGCACGTTCAAGGCCGATGACTACGGCCAGTACTCGCTGATGAAGCACAAGGGTTCGTCGCTGGCGCCGCTGGGCACCTTCGAAAGCAAGGTCCCCGCCGACCTGATCGCCAAGGTCCAGGCCAAGCAGAAGGCCATCCTGGACGGCAGCTTCAGCGTCAAGGTCAACGACAAAGAACCCAAGTCCTCGGCACGATGAAACCTGCGCCTCTCGCCCTGCAGCTGACGGGGATCACCAAACGCTTTGGCAGCCTCACGGCCAATGACGACATATCGCTCACGCTGCGCCAGGGCGAAGTGTTGGCCTTGCTGGGCGAGAACGGCGCCGGCAAATCGACCCTGGTGTCGATCCTGTTCGGCCATTACGTGGCCGACGCAGGCAGCATTGAAGTCTTCGGCCAACCCTTGCCCGCCGGCCGGCCCGACGCCGCGCTGGCGGCCGGGGTCGGCATGGTGCACCAGCACTTCACGCTGGCCGACAACCTGACCGTGCTGGACAACATCATGGTCGGCACGGAATCGCTGTGGAAGCTGGCCTCCGGCCGCGGCAAGGCGCGCCAGCGTCTGGTGGAACTCGGCCAGCGCTTCGGCCTGGGCGTGGATCCGGACGCGCGCGTCGGCACGCTGTCGGTCGGCGAAAAACAGCGGGTCGAAATCCTGAAGGCCCTGTACCGCGGCGCGCGCGTCCTGATCCTGGACGAGCCCACCGCCGTGCTCACGCCGCAGGAAGTGCAGGACCTGTTCGCGACCCTGCGCGGCTTCGTCGACGAAGGCCTGGCCGTGATCTTCATCTCGCACAAACTGGATGAAGTCATGGCGGTGTCGGGCCGCGTGGCGGTGCTGCGCCAGGGCAAGCTGGTGGCCGAACGCGAGACCGCCAGCACCAGCCCGGCCGAGCTGGCCGAGCTGATGGTGGGCCGCAAGGTCGTCATGCCGCACGCCGAAGCCGTGGCCGCGGCCGAGCAGGCCGCGCCCGTGGTGACCTTGTCGCAAGTGACGGTGCGCGACGGCCGCGACGGCGCGACGCGCCTGGACAGCCTGGACCTGGTGGTCCACAAGCACGAAATCGTGGCGATCGCGGGCGTGGCCGGCAACGGCCAGCAGGCGCTGGTGTCGGTGCTGACCGGCCTGCGCCAACCCACCGACGGCACCATCCGCCTGGGTCCCGAACATGCTGCGGCGCCCACCACGCCAGCCGGCTGGACCGCGGCCCACGTCGGCCGCATCCCTGAAGACCGCCACGGCGAAGGCGTGATCGGCGACAGCCCCTTGTGGGAAAACGCCATCGTCGAAGACCTGAAGGACCCGCGCTTCGCGCGTTGGGGCCTGATCCGGGCGCGCGCGGGCAAAGCCTACGCCCAAGCCCTGGCCAAGCAGTTCGACGTGCGGGCCGCGTCGCTGGACGTGCGCACCCGCAGCCTGTCCGGCGGCAATATGCAGAAGCTGATCCTGGGCCGCACGCTGGCGCGCGAACCGCGCTTCATCGTGGCCGACCAGCCCACCTGGGGCCTGGACATCGGCGCCGTCGCCTACGTGCGCGAGCAGCTTCTGGCGGCGCGCACGCGCGGCGCGGGCGTGCTGCTGGTGTCCGAAGACCTGGAAGAGATCTTCGCGCTGGCCGACCGCATCGCCGTGCTGTGCGGCGGCAAGCTGATCGCCGTGAAGCCGGTATCCGAATGGACGCCCGCCACGGTGGGCCTGGCCATGACGGGCACGCAGGGATGAATACCCGCTCCCTTCCGCGCGACTCCACTACCTACCGAGCATTACTCGCATGAAACTGATCCTGGAACGCCGCCCGGAGCCCAGCCGCCTGGCGCTGGCCCTGGCGCCCTTCGCGGCCATCGCCTTCACGCTGGCGGTCTGCACTCTGCTGGTGGCCTGGGCCGGCGCCCCCGTGGGCCGCACCTATGCCTTGCTGTTCGAAGGCGCGTTCGGCTCGCGCTTCGCGTTGTCCGAAACGCTGACCCGCGCCACCCCGCTGATGCTCACCGGCCTGGCATGTGCGGTGGCGTTCCGCGCGCGCTTCTACAATATCGGCGCCGAGGGCCAGCTGTACCTGGGCGCGCTGGCCGCGGTGGCGGTGGGCGGCCTGCATGACGGCACCGGCTTCGACCTGCCCGTGCCCGCGCTGTTTGCCGGCATGATGCTGGCGGCGGCCCTGGCCGGCGCCTTGCTGCTGCTGATTCCCGCCCTCCTCAAGACCCGGCTGGGCGTGGATGAAGTGGTGACCACGCTGCTGGGCAACTTCATCGTGCTGCTGTTCGTATCGATGATGCTGGACGGCCCCATGAAGGATCCCATGGCCATGGGCTGGCCGCAGTCCGTGGCGCTCAACGGCGACCTGGAACTGGGCAAGCTGATCGAGCGCACCCGCGCCCACACCGGCCTGCTGTGGGCGGCTGGCCTGGCGCTGGGGCTGTGGCTGCTGAACCGCTACACCGTATTCGGCTTCCAGATGCGCGCGGTCGGCGCCAACGCGCACGCCTCGCGCTTCCTGGGACTGCCGGTGAACCGCGTGATGCTGGGCACCGCCATGCTTTCGGGCGCGCTGGCCGGGCTGGCCGGCGCGATCGAAGTGGCGGGCCGTACCGGCTACGTCACGCTCGACATGTCGCCGGGCTATGGCTACACCGGCGTGGTGGTCGCCATGCTGGCCGGCCTGCATCCGCTGGGCGTGATCCTGGCCAGCCTGTTCGTGGCCGGCATGCTGGTGGGCGCGGACAGCATGAGCCGCGCCATCGCGGTGCCGAACTACATCGCCGACGTCATCGTCGCCACTTCGTTGCTCGCCATGCTGGTCGCGACGCTATTCGCGCAGTACCGCCTGCGCCGCAACCGGGCCTGAGGAGCGCGCCATGGAATGGATGGATCTGATGAGCTCGTCGGCGTTCTGGGTGGCGGTGCTGCGCCTGGCGACGCCGCTGATACTGGGCACGCTGGGCGTGCTGCTGTGCGAGCGCGCGGGCGTGCTGAACCTGGGCATCGAAGGCATCATGGCCGCCGGCGCCTTCACCGGCTGGCTGGTGGTGTACCTGGGCGCGCCGCTCTACGTGGGCGTGCTGGCGGCCGCTTTTGCGGGCGCGGTGTTCGGCCTGCTGCACGCGGTGCTGACCGTGCCGCTGGGCCTGTCGCAGCACGTGTCCGGCCTGGGCGTGACGCTGCTGGCTACCAGCCTGAGCTACTTCGCCTACCGCGTCACCTTCCCCAGCGTGACCACACCGCCCACCATCACGCCGTTTGCCGAAATGAAGTTCCTCGCCGGCATTCCGCTCATCGGGCCGGTGCTGGCAGGGCAGACGCCCATGACCCTGCTGGCCCTGGCCGCGGTGCCCATCCTGGCCTGGGTGCTGAACCGCACGCCGGTCGGCCTGGCGATCCGCATGGTGGGCGAGAACCCGGCCGCGGCCGAAGGGCAGGGCCTGTCGGTGACGCGCCTGCGCATGGGCGCCATCGTGGCCGGCTCGGCGCTGATGGGCGTGGCCGGCAGCTTCCTGACGCTGGCGGCGTTCAACGCCTTCTTCTTCAATATGGTCAACGGCCGCGGCTGGGTGTGCGTGGCGCTGGTGGTGTTCGCGTCGTGGCGGCCCGGCAAGGCGCTGCTGGGCGCACTGATCTTCGCCTTCTTCGACGCGCTGCAGCTGCGCATGCAGCAAGGCGCCGCGGCTCTGCCCGGCCTGCCGGAGTTGCCGTACCAGGTCTATCTGATGCTGCCCTACGTCCTGTCCATCCTCGCCCTGGTGGTGATGGCACGCCGCGCCGCCTACCCGCAGGCGCTGATGAAGCCTTACCGTAAGGGAGAAAGATAGACGGCCCCCCCGAGCGCTTCGCGCTTCCCCCAGGGGCGTCGCTACGGACCGGCAGAGCCGGCTCCGTGCGACCCCGACCGGGGGGCATTTGCTTAATGCCACCAGGGGCTCGCGCAGTACCATGAACAACAGAAACCTTCCGCAAGGAATTCCATGCTCGATCTGATTCTTAGACATTGCACGCTGCCCGATGGCCGCCAGAACATTGATATCGGCATCGCCAATGGCCGTATCGTGGCGCTGGAACCGGCGCTGAAGGCCGAGGCGGCGCAGACTGTGGACGCGGCCGGCCAGCTGGTGGCGCCGCCGTTCGTCGATGCGCACTTCCACATGGACTCGACGTTGTCCTTCGGCCTGCCGCGCGTGAACCAGTCGGGCACGCTGCTGGAAGGCATCGCGCTGTGGGGCGAACTCAAGCCGCTGCTGACGCAGGAGGCGCTGGTCGAGCGCGCGCTGGCCTATTGCGACTGGGCCGTGGCGCGCGGCCTGCTGGCCATCCGCTCGCATGTGGACGTGTGCGACCCGCGCCTATTGGCCACGGAAGCGCTGCTGCACGTGCGCGAGAAGGTAAAGCCTTACCTGGACCTGCAACTGGTCGCCTTCCCGCAGGACGGCGTGTTGCGCGCCCCCGGCGCCCTGGACAATCTCAAGCGCGCGCTGGACATGGGCGTGGACGTGGTGGGCGGGATTCCGCATTTCGAGCGCACCATGCAGGACGGCGCGGAGTCGGTGCGTATCCTGTGCGAGCTGGCTGCTGAACGCGGCCTGCGCGTGGACATGCACTGCGACGAAAGCGACGATCCTCTGTCGCGCCACATCGAAACGCTGGCGTACCACACGCAGCGCCTGGGCCTGCAAGGCCGCGTGACGGGTTCGCACCTGACGTCCATGCACTCCATGGACAACTACTACGTCTCCAAGCTGATCCCACTGATGCGCGAGGCCGGCGTGGCCGCCATCGCCAACCCGCTGATCAACATCACGCTGCAAGGCCGCCACGACACCTATCCCAAGCGCCGTGGCATGACGCGCGTGCCCGAGCTGCTGGCCGCCGGCGTACCCGTGGCCTTCGGCCATGACTGCGTGATGGATCCCTGGTACAGCCTGGGTTCGGGCGACATGCTGGAAGTGGCCCACATGGGCCTGCACGTGGCCCAGATGACGGGCCAGGACGCCATGCGCGCCTGTTTCGAAGCCGTCACCACCACGCCGGCCAAGATCCTGGGCCTGGATGAAACCGGCCTGGCGGTCGGCAAGCGCGCCGACCTGGTGCTGCTGCAGGCGCGCGACGCCGTCGAGGCGCTGCGCCTGCGCGCCACCCGCCTGATGGTGCTGCGTGCGGGCCAGGTAGTGGCGACCACGCCGCCCGCCACCGCGACCCTGAACCTGCCGGGCCGTCCAGCCCAGGTCAGCTTCCAGACGCCGGCCCGCTGAGCACGTCTGGCGCGGCGCTCACCCCGCCGCGCCTTACTTCAACGGCAGGCAGATGCGCGTCTGCAATTGCGCCGGCGGCGTGGTGCGCGGATCGTTCAGGTACTGCTCGAACATCGGAAAGTCCGCCGGCACCTCGCCACTGGCCGGCAGCCATTGCGAGAACATCCAGTTATAGGGCTTGTCCATCTCGTTGTAGGGCCCGGTGTAGGTCAGGATGGCGCAGCGGCCTTGCGGAATTTCAAAACGTTCCAGCTCGCCGCCCAGGTCGGCGTCGGGCGCCACCGACATGCCCGCCATGGAGCGCAGCTGGCTCGCCGGCACCTGCTCCGGATCGTCAAAGTACACGCCATAGCCGATGGAGTCCGGCTGCGCCAGGCCGCGGCTCACGGCCAGCATGAAGGCGCGCGCGAACAGCGGGCCGATCTCCTGATAGCTGCCGCGATGCGATAGCACCGCCAACGTCGCGCCGGGAAAGGTTTCGATCTTGATGGGATACATGCCTAGCTCCTGTGGGTCGAAGGGGCGGGAGCGGGCGGCCCGGTAGCGCCCCGGCGAAATGCCGAAGGTCGCGCCGAATGCCCGGTTGAACGCCGCGTCCGACTCATAGCCGG
>JALDYL010000394.1:0-3184 GCA_032153965.1 Achromobacter sp.
GCGATGATGGCGCCAGGGGCCACGTGCGGCGCGATGCGCTCGTACAGCGCGGTCTTCCAGTCCATGCGTTCGGCGATGGCCTCGATGACCAGGTCGCAGCCGCGCAGGCGTTCCAGGTCGTCGTCGTAGTTGGCGGGCGTGATGTACGCCAGGCGCGCCGCGCCGGCCAGGGGCGCGGGCTCCAGCTTCTTCAAGCCGGCGATCGCCTTCTTGACCGTGCCGTTGCGGTCGCCTTCGGGGGCGGCCAGGTCGAACAGCGTGACGGGCACGCCGGCATTGGCCAGATGGGCGGCGATCTGCGCGCCCATGACGCCGGCCCCCAGGACGGCGACGTGTTTGACGACGAACTTGCTCAAGGCAGTCTCCTGAAAAAAAGCGGATGGCGGGGCGGACCGGGCCGGGCCGGGCCGCCATCCGGGGCGGGTTAGAAGCGGGACGACAGTTGTATACCCAGGATGTGGGCATTGCTGTCATAGGTGCCCGCGACGCGGCCCTTGGTCAGCTGGTTGCCGGACGTGGTGTCGATGTCCGTCTTGCGCAGGTAAAGATAGGTATAGCCCACGTCGAGCGTGGTGTCCTTGGTAGCCTGCCATTGCACGCCGGTCGAGAGCCAGTAGCGGTCGTTGTCCGGCAGCGAGGTCGGACGGTCGGCTTCCTTGTAGACGGGCGACTGGTCGAAGGCGACGCCGACCTTCCACTTCCAGTTGGGCGCGAACTTGTAGTTGGCCCCCAGGGCCACGCGCCAGCTATCGCGGAAATTCAGCGGCAGGTTGTCGTCGCGCGCGCCGGGGCCCGAGTTGCGGATCAGCAGATTGGGGATGCTGCTCCAGCCCGTCCAGGAAACGTCGCCCAGCAGCTCCCAGCGTTCGTTCAACTGGTGCGCCGCGCTCAGGATCAGGGTGTCGGGCAGTGATACGGTCGCCTTGGCGTCGAACGACACCGAGTTGCCGCGCGGATAGATGCTGGTGATGTCAGTGTCGCCCTTGGCCGTGTGCTTGATCTTGGAGCGGTAAGACAGGCCGATGCGGGTGTCTTCCGTCGGTTGCAGCATGAAGCCCACGTTCCAGCCCCAGGCGTCGCCCTTGAGATTCAGGTCGGCGTCGCCGGTGGTGCCCAGCGGCATGCCGGGAACGGGAAGCACGGCCTTCTTTTTGTAATTGGCGTCGATGTGCTGCCAATTCAGGCCGAAGCCCATGGAGAACATTTCGTTGACCTTGTAGGCGATCGAGGGGTTGACGTTGATCGTCTTGATCTCGAACTTGTTGGAGTGGTACTGACCCACCCAGCCGTCGTCGTATTCGGTCATCAGGCCGAAGGGTGCGCCCACGCCCAGGCCGATGAACCATTGCTCGTTCAATTGCCAGGAGGCGTACATATTGGGCACCACGCCCAGGTTGCCGGCGTCGCCGCCGTTGCCGCCGGTTGGGCGCGATCCGCCCAGGCCGGTGCCCGGCAGGCCGGGAATGCTGGGATTGCGGCTGTCGCCGTTGTCGGAAAATTTGAACGACGGCCGGATCAGGTTGACGCCGCCGGACACGTTGAAACCGGGCAGGTAGGTCATGCCGGCCGGGTTGTAATAGATGATGCTGGCGTTCTCCGGATTCGCCGCAGAGCCTGCATAGGCGTTGCCCAGGCCGCTGGCGTTCTGCTCCAGGAGCTGAAAGCCGGCCGAGTGCGTTGCCGTGGTTGCGCCCAGGCCGACCACGAGGGCCGACAAGGTGCTCAGGGACAATGAACGTCTGCTCATGGTACTGCCTCCTCGTGATGGATAGATGTCTCTATGGCACTGCCGGTCTTGTCGTTCCGGTTTAGGGTGTACAGGTCCTAATCGGCCTTGGCCGGTCTTATGCTTCGCAACGCGTTACTGCTCTGGTAATGCAAGGGGCCGCCCGTGAATGGCGCGAACCCCGTTCCGAAAATCACTCCCGCGTCGGCCAGGTCGGCGTCGGCGACGATGCCCGCATCCACGCGCTGGCGCGTGGCGTCGATCAGCGGCTGGATCAGGCGCTGCGCCAGCCCGGCGGGCGCGCCGGACTGGCTGGCGCCCTTGACCGGCTTGCCGTCGCGCCAGGTGTAGAAGCCGCGGCCGCTTTTCTTGCCCAGGTCGCCGCGCGCCAGGCGCTCGGCCAGGCAGCGCGGCGGCTCGGCGCCGCCAGCAAGTTCCGCGCCTGCCGCGCGTGCGATGTCCAGACCCACGGTATCGGCCAGTTCCAGCGGTCCCATTGGCATGCCGAAGGCGACCATGGCCGCGTCCACGGCTTCGGGCGCCAGGCCCTCGTCCACGCTGCGCATGGCCTGCAGCATATAGGGCGCCAGCACGGCGTTGACCAGGAAGCCCGGCGCGCTCTTGACCGGCAGCGCCAGCTTGTCGATCTGGCCGACGAAGGCGCAGGCGCGGGCTTGCGCCTCGCCTGAGTCGCCTTCCGCGTGCACCACTTCCACCAGCGGCATCTTGGCCACGGGATTGAAGAAGTGGATGCCGACCAGTCGTTGCGGCCGCGCCAGGTCCGCGCGCAAGGTTTCCAGCGACAGGCTGGAGGTGTTGGTGGCGAGCAGCGCATCGGCCTTCATGCGCGGTTCCAGCGAACGGTAGAGCGCACGCTTGGCCTCGGGCTGCTCGCTGATGGCTTCGATGACGATGTCCGCCAGCGGCACGCCGCCGCCCGCGGGATCCGGAACCAGGCGGTCGAACGCCGCGCGCGCCAGCCGCGGATCCTTCAGGCGGCGCGAGAATAGCTGGGCGGCGCGCTTGATGGCGGGCGCGATGCGCGTCATGTCCTGGTCCTGCAGGGTGACCGTCATGCCCTTGAGCGCGCACCAGGCCGCGATGTCGCCGCCCATCACGCCGGCGCCGACCACATGCACGTGGCGCGCGGGCGCGATGCCGGCCTGTTTGCCGTTGGCTTTCAGCCGCTCCTGCAGACGGAACACCCGCAGCAGGTTGCGGGCGGTGTCGGAGGAAATGATGCGCTCGATCAGCGCGGGCGCCTGCAAGGCGTTGCCGCCATGCTTTTCCCAGATATCGACGATGGCGGGCGCGGCCGGATAGTGGCCCAGCGGATCCTTGGCTGCGATCTGCTTGCGGGCGCGGCTGGCGACGATGGTCTTGAGCGGCCAGCGGTCGGCCCAGCCGCCGAAGCCGCGCGCGCGGCGCGGCGTCTTGCGCGACAGCACGGTCTGGCGC
>JALDYL010000116.1:0-14615 GCA_032153965.1 Achromobacter sp.
GATAGAGTACCTGGCTACGAACCAGGGGGTCGTAGGTTCGAATCCTGCCGGGCGCGCCAAGTTCACTTGGCCAATACAGCAAAGAAAATGGAAAGGCCTTTGATCTCGTATCGAAGGCCTTTTTGTTTTGCGCCGCGCATCTAGAAGCGGATCGTCAAGCCGGCCATCGGCCCTTGCAAGACGGCGTCGAACTTGAAGCCGCCGCTGCTGTAGTCCACGCCCATTGCGCGATAGCCTATCGCCGCCGAGACGTTCTTGCTGATGTTGTAGCCGATACCCAGGCCCACGTCCCAATCCGCTTCCGCGCCGCCCGCGCCGATCAGGCCCCAGCCTGTGATGTAGTACTTCGAGCTCAGTACATAGTTTCCGCGCACGCCCACCAGGCCGTCTACCCAGGTGGCGCCGTCGCTGCGCGTGCGGCCGTTGAGATGGGCGCCTTTGAGCGTGATGTCGGTGTCGACCGACCAGACGCGCAGGCCTGCGACGACGTCCAGTTGATGCGGTGAATTCTCCAGCACGGAATAGCCGACCCCGAGCAGTCCCGCGAAGGTCGATGCCTTCACGTCCGCGCTGCTGGCCAGGATGCCGCGCGGCGTATCTCCCTGCGTGCCGATCTTGGTGTAGATCAGGTCGCCGAAGACGCTATAGCGTCCTTTGCGCGCATCGCCTATCAGCATGGCGCCGAAGTCGAGGTTGTCGAACAGTTCGTCGAAGTCCGAGTGGATGTCGATGACGGGCGAGCGCGCATGGGATACCTTGCCGGAGAGGCCGGCGGCCCAGAAGTAGGGCGTGACCGAGAATTGCCATTCGTCCGAAGGCAGGGTACCCACGGCGCGAGCAGGGTCGGCTTCGGCGCCGAGCGCAGTCCCGGCTTGCAGCAGCCCGCAGACCAGGCAGCCCATGATTTTCTTTTTCATTGCAAACCCTCCCCAAACTGCAGGCGTGATGAATCGCATCCATCACGCCTGCCGTGAGCGCAAAGCCGGCCCACGGCCGGCGCGGTGCAACGCGGGTATCAGGTGACCCTTCTTACGGGAGGTATGGTCCAGGAACCGTCGATGATCGATGGGTTGCTTTCGTTGGGCCAGTAAAGACGCATCATCAGGATGAATGCCCCCTTGGGTGCAGGCAGCCAGTTCGATTCCATGTCGGGCCCGGGCGATTCATGCTGTATGAGCAGATCGACAGAGCCGTCGGGCTTCGCCTTCAGGGGCTGGCGCGCACTGATGGAATAGCGGTTCAGCGGGTTGTCGACGAAGAAGTAGTTCGCGTCGTACATCGTCAGCGACCAGAAGCCGGAGACGGGCGGGGTCAGGCCCTTTCCGAAGGTCAGCACGTACTTTTCGGAGCCGTTGTAGACGCGCCGGATGGCGCCGGTATCCGACTTCAGGGACGTGGGATAGATGGCGTCCTGGGGGCGGTTGGCGCCCAGGCCGATCGCGGTGACCAAGGCGCGCTGCACATAGTTGGTGCCGTATATGCCTGTCTTGGTCGTGAAGCCCCAGCCATCGACGTCCTGGATGTCGCCGCCGCTGGACTTGAAGTGCGTCATGATGCGTCCGAACCCCACCTGCGGAACGCGCTTTGCAATGGCGGGGTCGAGCAGGCTCTTGTCAAAGTCCTTTCCGGGCACGATGCCTATCGTGGCCATCTTGGCGACCATGGCCGCGTCGGCGGCGCTGGGCGGGTTGCGCTTGAGCAATTGGGCAAACAAGGTGAAGTACTCGACCGCGTCCATGTTGTTGACCTGCTCGCGCACCGAGGTCTTCATGTCTATCGCAGCGTCGACCTTGCCCGCGGGCGGGGTCCAGTCCTTGCCCCATGCGCTCAAGGGACAGAGCTTCACTTCGTCCTGCAGCTTGTGGACTTGCGCATAGTCTTCCGGCGTGCCGGTGCAGTAGATGCGGCCCAGCAGCCAGACGATGCTGGTGGGGGATTTGTACTGCGCCATGCCGTGCGGAATCGAACCCTCCCATCCGGGGCCGCTGATCACGAAGGTTTGCGCGCCCGTGCCCGTGGTGCGCTTGCCGGGCACGTCGAACACCGTGGTCCAGCCGTCCAGCATTGGAAACAGCGCGTAGCGCCCGTTCATGTCCGGCAGGCTGACGACCCAGGGTTCGTCGCCGACGTCGAAGAAGGATGTGGTGTAGAGCGTGTCGGCGTTCGGCGCGGTCACGTCCCGGAACTTGGCATCCGGATATTGGCGCAGCTTGATGAGCTGCCCCATCGGCGCCCGCGTGCCCTTGGGTTCCGCGACGTTGGTCATGACTCTTCTGGTCATTTCCATCGTCACCAGGGGATAGGCGTAGATGTAGGCATCGGTGGCCAGTCCGAACTGCTCGTTGCCTTCGGGCAGGTCCGCGATCAGGCCATCGGCGGCCCGGGCGGCCGCGCCCAGGGCGCTGGTCGCGAGCAGCGCGAGACCACCTGCGTTCAATGTGCGGCGTGTTAGCTTCATAAGATCGCTCCAACGGAATCATGGGTTGAAAATCACGAAGTGTCGCGGCACAGCCACAGGCCGCGCCGCGAGATGCCTTGCTCTACCGTTGCCGGACGTACTTCCCGATTTCGCGGGCGGCGCCCGTGCTCCATTCATCGATCAGCGGTTGCAGTTTGGATAGCCGGACGCCGCCCGCGCCCTGGGTGGCGTTGGCGACCTTTTCGCCCGTGCCGCCCCGCACCGACGCATACAGCAATTCGTCCGACATGCTGTCCGTGACCCGCGACTCGATGGCCACGCTCGCGTTGCGCGCCATGCCGCCTTCCATGGCGGCCCGGGCTTCGGTCATGACCAAGGCGACGGGGATGTACTGATAGGCCCGCAGCGCCTGCTCCGAGGTTCCTACCGCGGTGATGGCGATGCGTATGTGGGCGACGCCAGGTCCGGCGCGATCGACCAGCCTCACCTGTTCGCCGATCTTGCGCCGCAGCGTTTCGTTGACCGCATCGCGGATCTCCGTAAGGGTTTCCATGGAGACGTCGGCGGAAGGCTGCGGCTCCGGGTAATACACGACGGGATCGAGCCAGACCGCGCTGTAGCGCGAGGCGTTGAAGTCGGGGTTCAGGTAAACCAGGCGGGTTCCGCCGTCGGGGGCGGGGGCCTGGTGCAGCAGCGAGTAATCCGGCAGGAAGCCGGATTCCGTCGTCTTGGGAGTGCTGGAACAGCCGCTGGCCAGGATGGCGGCAGCCAGGCTCAGAACAAGCGCGCCCGAGGAATTCTTGAGATCCATGCAAGTTCCTTCTGACAGATATGGGGCAGAAGAGCCCCGACTGCAGGCGTCGGCGAGAGGTCCCGTGCAAAAGCTGCTTTCCGCTCGTGAGCGCATGTTATGACCTATATGCACAGGAAGCCAATTATTTTTCCAAGCTTGAAATTTCGCAACGCAGACGGGTGAACCAGGATTTCTGAACTATTTTCTTTGGGCGCATTTTGTGGAAGGAATTGCGCGGACGAGGCGAGCCCCGAATCGCGCGATCGTGGCTTGGGAGCGGCGCGGACGCGGTCTCGGTCTGTCCGATTTGCGCACCTATTGTTTTTCATGGTATAAACACGCCTCTTTCGGAGCGCCCGTAGCTCAGCTGGATAGAGTACCTGGCTACGAACCAGGGGGTCGTAGGTTCGAATCCTGCCGGGCGCACCAAGCTTCTTGCTTGGACTACATCGAAAGAAAATGGAAAGGCCTTTGATCTAGTATCGAAGGCCTTTTTGTTTTGCTGCGCGGATTGCGTCAGTGCGTCGGCTGCGCGCTTTGGGTTTGGCCTTGGGCCTTGCCGTCTTCTTCGTCGAATCCCCAGTCTCCGACCATGTACCAATCGTCGCCCAACGTCTCCGCAGGATGCATGGTGCGGCCAGAGCCGTTGCCGCAGGCCATCGAATCGGTAGGGCAATAGCGATCGCAGCCCCAGCATATGCGTTCGGGGTGCTTGGGGTGCAAGGGAAACTTCTTGGCCATGCCGGATGCCTGCTGATTGGGGGCGCCGGCGCTGGGGCGCCGATCTTTCGCCGTGTGCATCCAGCGTACTGCCGGGCGCCCAGAAAATTCCTTGATCTGGCGCAAGCGCGAGCGCCCCGCGCGCACGGCGGTGCGCGGGGCTGCGGCGTTGGAGAATCGGGGGAGGGGCGCTCGCCGCGGTATGCGCGGCGCAGGCCCCATGCGCCTAGTGGCGTCGTCGGTCCACCGCCGTGAGGGAGGTGCCGCTCTTTATCAGCCGGTAGGTCTGTCCGCCCAGCCACGAGACTTTTTCGCCCGTGCTGGTGCGGCATATGCAATGCGTCTTGGGATCGAAGCGCGAGGTGCCCAGCGCGGAGTACGCGTCAGGGTCCGAGACGAATCGTTCAATGCGGTAGAGCGTGCCGTCCGGCGCGGTGGCGAGGACGTCGGTCAATCGTCTTGCGGTGCCGAGCATATGCGATACCTCCATGCGCGGGCCATTGGATATACGGCGCCAAAGTCGTTCGGGCATTTCAATGCGCCAGGGCGGGAAGATGGATGTTCCCGCTGCGGGCGTTAATGAACGTGCCCTCCAAACAATGAATCGTCGAGCTGGTCGGGAGTGACGCCCAGGGCTTCGGATACGCGGTCCAGGATAACCTGCCTGGGACGCGGGCGCGGCCTTTCCAGTTCGATATAGATGGAGTGGTCCACTCCCAGGCGTGCAGCCATATCAGCGGTGCTGATCTTGAGATGCTCGCGCCAGGCGCGTATCAGGCTCCAGTCGTTGCCGGTTTTTAGATTGACGACAGCTAATGGTAAATGACTCTGCTCCTGCGCGGGTATTTTGCGCGGGACGGATTTTCCGCGGGGGTCGCGCAGGCTGCCCTTGGCGGCAGCGGTTTTACGGGCATCACCGCGAGGAGTGGTGGTTGCGGTTTCGGCGGTGAAAATGGCGCCGCCATTCAATTGGCGATATTGGTTGTCGCCGATCCAATGCAGGGCTTCGCCGTTGTCGAGCATGCATTCGCAGTCCAGGTGATAGTTGCTGGGCATGCTCTCGAGTTGGGCGATGGTTTCCGCGGTCGTGGCGTGGCGCACCACACGGTGCAAGACACCGTCCGGCGAGCGCACAAACACGTCGGGAAGTCTCCAGGAAAACGGAATGATAATCTCCACGGACTAGCCTATGCCGCCACTGTATCCCGGGGGGCGGATGGTGGGATTTGGGGTTTCCCCTCGCCAGGGTCGAGTCGATGATTGTGCGCCACATCAACCCTCAACATCTTCACAAATCTTCACGGCGTCCAGGGCTATCATCGCCGCGTTGCCCGCTGTCTGGGGCGTACTTTCCGAGTGTCGCAGATGTCTTTGGCCGCGGCAGGAGTCGTGGATGCGCGGCCGCGCGCGAGGCGGGCGGCCTGGTGGGCCGTGCTGGCGTCGTGCGCGTTGCATGCGCTGGTGGCGGGACTGTGGTGGCGCGAACGGATCGAGCCCGCAGGCATGCGCGCCGCGCACGCGCCGGAAGTGCCGTTCTTCGTGGATCTGCTGAGCGCCAAGGCGCCGCCCGAGCCACAGGAACAAAAGTTGAAGGATATGCCCGCGTCCAACGCCGAGCCTGCTCATCCCGACCGCGTGGATACGCCGCCGGGGCCGGCCGTGACGCCGCGGCAACGAGCCGGCGCGCGCAGGGCGCCCGCGCCATCCTCTGCGCAGGACAGGACGCCCGCGCCATCATCAGGCGCGCCGGCTGCCACACGCGATTTCGGCTGGCGTCCTGAAGATGCGCAAGGGGCGGGCATGGCGCGCGCCCGTGGCGAACCCGTCGTGCGTCTTGGACCCAAGGCGCCGGTCGAACAGTCCGAGATCGCGCGCGGCATCGCCAAGAGCGCGCGGCCGCCATGCAAGAACGCCCATGCTGACATGGGCTTGCTGGCCTTGCCGTTTCTGCTGGCCGATACCGTTACGGATCGGGGCTGCAAGTGGTGAGGCCGAAGTCCTCGCTGGCGACCGGCCTGGACAAGAAGAGTTTGACGCGATTACCTGGGCGGCGGCAGGGGCAAGGCTGCGAATATTTCCTGAATCATGGATACTGTTTTTTCAATCTGGGATTTCCAGAATTCACGGAGAGACGCAATGCCCGAATCCCAAGGCGGCCTGGACAGGCTGCGCCGCTTCATCGCCAGCGCGACCCGCATGGCCACGGCGTCCGGACTGGCGCAGACGCCGGAACTGCAGGCCGCGTTCGCCGATCTGGTGCGCCATGACGACTGGCTGCCCGAGGCCTGTACCGCGCCCCATCCGCAGTACTACCAGCAATATCTGCTGCATTGCGATCCGCTGGAGCGGTTTTCGCTGGTGAGTTTCGTATGGGGGCCAGGCCAGTTCACGCCGGTGCATGATCACGAGGTCTGGGGCTACGTCGGCATGCTGCGCGGGGCCGAAGTCAACCAGCGTTATGTCCGCGGCGAAGACGGCAGCATCGCGCCCGCGGGCGCCGCGACCACCTTGCAGCCGGGCGATGTGGAGCGGCTGTCGCCCGCCGAAGGCGATATCCACCGCGTGTCCAACGCCCATGCGGATCGCGTATCCATCAGCGTGCATCTCTACGGCGGCAACATCGGCGCCGTGTCGCGCCATGTGTACGATCCGGCAACCGGGCAGGCCAAGCCTTTCGTGTCCGGATATTCATCGGCCAGCCTGCCGAACCTGTGGGACCGCTCGGAAGCCGTGCGGGCCGCCATTGCCGGGGGCGCACGCTAGGGCCTGTTCGCGCGCGGCGTCCCATGCTATTTTCTTGTCCTAAATATTAGGAAAATAAATAATGGACAAGACGCTGCTCAAAGGTCTGATGGTGCTGGAGGCGGTGACCGACGTGGACAATCCGCCGCGCACCATCGATGCGTTGGCGGCCCGGGTCGGGCTGACCCGCAGCAATACGCATCGCACCTTGCAGACGCTGATACATGCAGGCTACGTGACCAAGGACGATGACGGCGGCGGCTATCGCGGCGCGGTGCGGCTGTTCGAGCTGGCGGCGCGCCAGCTGGCCCAGTTGGACGTGCGCAAGCTGGCCGCGCCCCACATGCGCACGCTGGCCGACCAGACCGGCGAAACCGTGCACCTGTCCGTGCTCGACGGTTTCGACGTGGTCTACGTGGACAAGATCGACAGTCCCCAGCCCATACGCGCCTACTCGATGGTGGGCGGACGCGCGCCGGCCTATGCCGTCGCGACCGGCAAGGCGCTGCTGGCCTACCAGGCGGAAGGCTACGTCGAGCGCTATGCCGACAAGCTCGTGCGCCACACGCCCTCGACCATTGTGTCCATGCCGCTATTGAAGGACGAGCTGCGCAAGATCGCCCGCACCGGTTACGCGGTCAATCGGGGCGAATGGCGCGAAGGCGTGGGCGGGCTGGCCGTGACCTTGTTCAACAGCCTGGACCAGCCCGTGGCCGCGATAGGGATCTCCGGCCCGCTGGACCGCCTGAGCGCCGCTAGGATGAAGCAGCTGGCGCCGGACGTGGCTGCCTGTGCCCAGTCGATCTCGCAAGGGATGGGCTATCGCCGGGGCTATCTGGACCAGTAGCGGGCCGCGCCAGCGCCGCGCCGATGCGCTGCGCCTGGGCGCGGGCCAGCCGCGCATTGACGTCCATGGACGTGGTCCAGAAGTACGTGCCGCCCGCCAGGCTGCCCAGCACCGAGATATCCGGTTCGATTCCGCCCGCGGCGTTCTTGAGGCATCCCGTGGCATAGTCCAGCGCCAGGCCGCCATGCGGATCGGGCTGTGCATGGCCCTCGCGCAATAGCGCGGACACCAGCGGATCCTGCGTGCGCGGCGTGTCCACCGAGAAGCTGGTGGCATTGATCAGATAGCGGCTGGCGTGGGTGGAGACGGCGCCCGCCGCGTCGCGCAGGCGCGTGTGGAACAGGCCGCTGGCGCTGTCGTGGCGGCTGTCCAGATAACCGCCGCCGACCTGCAGCTGGCCGTTCTGGAACAAAGCTTGCAGCTTCAGCGCGTTGCGCATCGGAAAGGTGGCGCGCCGCGCCATCCACAGCGAACGCCATTGCGACTGGAAGCGGCCGCGCTCGGCTTGCGGCAGGAGATGCCAGATGAGGTCGACGGCCGCATTGGTCGCGGCCGCCACCGCCTGCCATGGGCGCGCGGCCTGTCCTGACCGCCGTATCTCTTCGTCCAGCGCGGCGCGGGCCTCGCCCTCCGTGCCGAACACGTCCGCGGCTTCCAGGCTGCCGCCCAGCGCCAGGACTTCTTCCCGCAGCGCCGTGGCGATGATGTCGAGCGACAGTGCGCCGCCATGCCTGGCGGCAAGGCGCGGGACGCCTTCCGGGCTTAGCTGCCGCAGCGTGTCCGGCGCGCGGTTGCTGGGGCTGCGCACGGAAGGCAGGCGGCCATTGCGCGATACGCACAGGATGGGACCGCGATGGGCCGCCTGCCGCAAGGCGGCGATGGCGTCCACGGCGCTCAGGCTGGTGCCGATGATGCAGACCGGGGCGTCGGCGGCGATGCCGCGGGTCAGCGCCCGGACCGGGTAGGGGCTGTTGAAGTAGCCGGGCGCATCGCGCAATTCCGGAAATGCCTGTGAGGGCAGGTTGCCGTTGCACAGCACGGCGTAACGCGCCGGGCAGGGCGGACCCTGTTCCGCTTCGACCCGCACGCCGCCGCCAGGCAGCGGCGCCACGCGGCGGACCCGGCTGCGCACGTGCGTGAGCGTGATGCCCAGCGCGCGGGCGAGCCCGCAAGCCCGTTCATAAATTGCGCGCATGTAGGCGCCGAACAGCGGGCGCGGCAGGAAGTCCGCCGGCGCTATCGAGTCCGCGCCCTGCGCGCGCAGCCAGGCGGAATCCTGGGCGCGCAGCCAGTCCACGAAATCCATTCTGTGATCGGCCCGCGCCGACATGTTGCCGGCGGGGATGTTGAGCAGGTTGCTGGGCAGATCCTCCTGGTAGGCCTCGCCCGCGCCAGGTTCGGCCTGAGGCTCGAACAGCGCGATCGTCAGCGCCCGTCCGGCGGCAGGTTCCAGCGAGAGCAGGAATTGATAGAGGAAGCTGACGGCCACCGAGCCGCCGCCGACGATGGCCAGGTCCGCCGCGGGCGCGGTTGGTGTCATGCCGGGCGCCATCATTTGGCCGCCGACAAGCGCACCACGTCGGCCCAGCGGGCGACTTCCTGCTTGAGCACGCGGCTGGTGTCGGCGGGCGAGGTGGCCACGGCGTCGGCGCCCAGCTTCTGCGCGGCCTGCTGCACGGAAGCCATGGCCGCCGCCTTCTGCATGCCGGCCGAGAGCTTGTCCACCACGGCGGACGGCGTGCCCGCGGGAGCCAGCAGCGCGTAGGTGGTCGCGACCGAGTAGTCCTTCACGCCCTGCTCGGCGAGCGTGGGCAGGTCGGGCAGCGCCGTGGCGCGTGTGGCGGTGGTGACGCCGAGCAGGCGGATCTTGCCGGTCGCGACCTGCGGCAGCAGCGCCGGCAGCGTTTCGATCACCATGTCGATCTGGCCGCCCAGCAGGTCGGTGATGGCGGGGCCGCTGCCGCGGTACGGCACGTGCATGAGCCGGGTGCCGGTGACGACCTGGAAGAGTTCGCCCGCCATGTGCTGGGACGTGCCGGGGCCGGCCGAACCGAAGGTGATGGTGCCGGGCTTGCTCTTGGCCAGGGCGATCAGCTCCTGCACATTCTTCGCGGGAATCTTGCTGCTGTTCACCGCCACGGCCATGGGCATGCTGGTGGCCATCGAGACGCCGACGAAGGCGGTGCCGAAGTCGTAGCCGGGCTTGTCGGGCATGGCGGCATGGATTGCGTGGCTGCCCACGGCGCCCATCAGCAGGGTGTAGCCGTCGGCGGCCGACTTGGCCACGTACTCCGCGCCGATCTCGCCGCCCGCACCTGCCTTGTTTTCCACCACCACGCTCTGCCCAAGGTAGTCGCCCAGGTGCTGCGCATAGATGCGCGCGGCGGCGTCCGTCGCGCCGCCGGGCGGGAAGGGGACCACCATGCGCACGGGTTTCGCCGGCCAGTTGTCGGCCGCGGCCGCGCCGCCTGCCAAAGCCAGCACCATGCCTGTCAGGGCAATGCGCCACATTTTCTTCATGGAAGTCTCCTTGGTGTCGGTGTGGACCGTCATATGCAGCGTCGCGGCCCTTTATTAAAAATCCTAAAATATAGGATTCGAGTTTCAATAAATGGTTTACTTAGAATTCCACACGGTGCTATGCTGGTCAACAATTAAGCACGCCACCTAGGGAATGCACTAGGTTTCACGCTAAAAATCGCAGGCATGCGTCAGAGATGGGCTGGATGATGCCAGTCTTGAAGTCCAGCTCTTATAATGTTTTCTTTGTCCCAAATATTGAATTTTCATAACGAGAGGTCAGACATGACACCCAGTTCGGCGCTGGCCGGCATCACGGTGCTGGAGATTTGCAATGTCGCGGCGGGGCCTTTTTGCGGCATGTTGTTGGCGGACATGGGCGCCGACGTGATCAAGATCGAAAACCCCGAAGGCGGCGACACGCTGCGCAGCTGGCCGCCCATTTCCGACGGCTACAGCGAGAACTTCGCGTCCCTCAACCGCAACAAGCGTTCGGTGACGTTGAATCTGAAGGACCCCGGTGACCTGGCCCTGGCGCGCGAGCTGGCGCTGTCCGCCGACGTGTTGATCGAGAACAATCGACCGGGCGTGATGGACCGGCTGGGCCTGGGCTATACGCAGTTGCGCGAGGCCAATCCCAAACTGGTCTATTGCTCGATCTCGGCCTACGGCCAGTCGGGGCCCCGTTCGCAGGAAGGCGGCTTCGACCTGACCATCCAGGCCATGAGCGGCATCATGAGCGTGACCGGCGAAGCCGGCGGCGAACCCGTGAAGTGCGGCGTGCCTGTGGCGGACTTTTCGGCCGGCCTGTATGGCGCTTTCGCCATTGCGTCGGCCTTGCGCGCGGCCCAGGCCAGCGGGCAGGGCACGCATATCGACGTGCCCATGCTGGGCGCCACCTTGGGCATAGCAGCCCTGCAGACCTCGGAGTTCTTCGGCAGCGGCAAGGATCCGGTCAAGCTGGGATCGGCCCATCCGCGCAACGCGCCGTACCAGGCTTTCCGCTGCAAGGGCGGCTACTTCGGCATGGCGGCGGGCAACCAGGCCTTGTGGAAGGGCGTCTGCGCAACGGTAGGCCGCGAGGACCTGCTGGCCGATCCGCGCTTTACCGACACCAGCGCCCGCGCGCGCAACCAGACGGCGCTGCGCGAGATCCTGGAAGCGATCTTCGAAGCCGAGGATGCGCAGACCTGGCTGGCGCGCTTCCGCGCGGCGGGCGTGCCTTGCGCGCCCATCAATACCTATTCCGAGGTGCTGGCCGATCCGCAGGTGGAGCACATGGGCTGGGTGCAGCCCGTGGACCTGCCCAACGGCGTGCGCACGCGCACCTTCGGCCTGCCGGTGCGCTTTGACGGCCAGACCACGGCCTTGCGCCGCCGCCCGCCGGCCCTGGGCGAACACAACGATGAAGTGCTGGGCGCGCTGCGCGCGGCCGGGAAGGAGACGGCCGCATGAGCGACGTGCTGCGTATCGACAAGCAGGGTGCGGCGCGCGTGCTGACGCTGGCGCGGCCCGACAAGATGAATGCGCTGTCGGCCCCGCTGGTCGAAGCGCTGATCGCCGCGCTCGATGAGGCCGAGGCCGAGGGCGCGCAGCTCATCGTGCTGCGGGGCGAGGGCAGGAACTTCAGCGCGGGCTTCGACTTCGGCGGCTGGCAGGAGCAGAGCGAAGGCGATCTGCTGTTGCGTTTCGTGCGCATCGAGATGCTGCTGCAGCGGCTGGCGGCCTCGCCGTGCCTGACGCTGGGGCTGGCGCACGGCCGCAATTTCGGCGCGGGCGTGGATCTGTTCGGCGCCTGCAAGTGGCGCGTCAGCGCGCCCGACGCGACGTTCCGCATGCCCGGGCTGAAGTTCGGCCTGGTGCTGGGAACGCGCCGTTATGCGGCCCTGGTGGGCGCGGAGCGGGCGCGCGCGGTGCTGGAGCAGGCGGCCACGTTCAGCGCGGAAGAAGCCTTGCGCGACGGCTTCGCCAGCCGCCTTGCCGATGTGCAGGACTGGCCTGCCGTCGAACGCGAGGCGCTGGACGCCGCGTCCGCGCTGAGCCGCGCCAGCCGCGTCCAGCTGTATGCGGCGCTGTCGGCGGAAACGCCGGATACCGATCTGGCCCGCCTGGTGCGCTCTGCCGCCCTGCCGGGATTGAAGGAGCGGGTGGCCGCGTATCTGCAGGCGCGCTGACCGAAGAAGAACACGCAGGGAAGGAGACATCATGGCATCGGGTTTCAATCAGAAGAACAAGCAGTGCACGCTGGCGGAGCTGGCGGCGTTGGTGCCCAACGGCGCGTCGATCGCCTTGGGCGGCAGCTTTCTGCACCGCGGACCGTTCGCCTTCGTGCGCGAACTGATCCGGCAGGGCCGGCGCGATCTGGAACTGGTCAAGCAATCGCCGGGCTACGACGTGGACATTCTGTGCCGCGCGGGCGCGCTGCGCCGCGTGCGCGCGGGCATCGTCGCCATGGAAGGAAACTTCGGCCTGGCGCCCTGGTACCGCAAGGCGGTGGAGCGGCGCGAAATCGAACTGGAGGAACACGCGTGCGCCAGCCTCACGGCCGGCCTGCGCGCGGCGGCCTTCGGCGTGCCGTTCCAGCCTTGCGGCGGCTTGCATGGCAGCGGCCTGCCCGAACTCAATGGCTGGCAATGCCTGGACGATCCCTACGGCAGCGGACAGAAGACCTGGGTGGTGCCGGCGATCCGGCCGGACTTTGCCGTGATCCATGCTTCGGAGGTGGATGCGTTGGGCAATGTGCGGGTGCATGGCACCGCGCATTGGGACCGCATCATGTCGCGCGCCGCGGGCAGCGTGCTGGTGGTGGCCGAGAAGGTCGTCGACAGTGCCGTATTCGAAGCCAATCCGGAATCCACGCTGGTGCCGTTCTTCATGGTGCAGGCCTATGCCGTGGCGCCGCAGGGCGCATGGCCGGGGTCCTGCTGGCCGGACTACGCCATCGACTATCCGGCGGTGGAGGCATACATGGACAAACACAGTGATCTGCAGGCGCACATGGCTGCGGCGCCCGAAGCGCGGGAGGTGCAGCATGGCTGAGCAATGGTCGGGCTTTTCATACATCGTCACCAATCTGGCGCGTTTCATCCGGCCGGACGAGATCACCTTCAGCGGCGTGAACTCCACCATGCCCATGCTGGCCTGCCTGCTGGCCAAGCGCGCCTACGATTGGGACTTCGTCTACATCAACGTCGCCGGCGGCGTGAATCCGCGGCCCTCGCATGTGCCGATATCCAGTTCCGATCCGGTGTTGGCCGAGCACACCGCGTCGATCTTCTCCAACGAAGACTTCTACGACCTGTGCACGCGCGGCCGCATGGACCTGACCTTCCTGGGCGCGGCGCAGATCGACGGCGCGGGCTGCGCCAACAATTCCTGCATCGGCGACTGGCATGAACCCAAGGTGCGCCTGCCGGGCGGCGGGGGCGGCGCGGTGATGCTGCCCACGGCCCGGCGCGCCTGCACCTGGCGCACCGAGCACTCGCGCCGCACCTTCGTGCCCAAGCTGGATTTCATGACCTCCTGGGGCGGATTTCACGGCGTGGTCACGCCGATCGCCGTGTTCATCAAGCGCGATGGCCGGTTGGCCTTGCAGTCCTGGCATCCGGAAGCCAGCCTGTCCGAAGTGCGCGAGCGCACCGGCTTTGAGTTCGACGCCGCGGGCGCAGAACCGTCCGCGCCGCCTACCGCAGCCGAGGCGCGCGCCTTGCGCGAGCTGGACCCTGACGGGCAGTTCGAACGCGACGCCGCCGTCGCGCTGCGCTAGGAGGCCGCCATGACCATCGCCGATGCCACGCTGGTGGCCGCGTTCGCGCGCCTGTGGAGCCAGCCGCAATGGGCCGCACGGCCCGCCATCGTGACCGCGGACGGATTCTTGACGTATGCCGGCCTGCAACGCGAGGTCGGACGCATCGCGGGCGGCTTGCGCGCCGCCGGCGTGGCGCGCGGCAGCCTGGTGGCGATCGCGATGGAGCGGTCGCAGGCGCAGGTGCTGGCGATCCTGGGCGTGATGGCGGCGGGCGCCTGCCCGTGTCCCCTGGAGCCGCGCCTGTCGGACGCCGAGACCGCCAGACGCGTGGCGGCGGTAGGATTAGGCTGGATGCTGCACGACGCGGCCAATGCGGCCACGGCCCGGGCCAGCGGCCTGGCGCCGCCACGCCTGCTGGATGCGGCCGCCGTGGCGCTGGGTCCGTCGGATTGGACGGGCAGTGGCGAGGCCGCGCCCGGCGATGCGGGCCTGCTGCTGTTTACCTCCGGCAGCACAGGCACTCCCAAGGGCGTGCTGTTAAGCCACCGCGGGCTGGCGAACAATGCGCGCGGGGTGTTGGCGCACACCGGCTTGACGCCGGAAGATAGGCTCTTGCACGTGATGCCGCTGCATCACACCAATGCGCTCAACAACCAGATCTTCGCGCCGTTGCTGGCGGGCGCCTGCGTGGCGCTGGCGGGGCGCTTTCGCGCCGAAGACATGCCGGGCCTGCTGCACGCGTTCCGGCCCACCCTGATTACCGGCGTGCCTACCATGTACGCGCGCATGCTGGAACTGGAGTTCGACCCCGCAAGCCTGGCCGCGC
>JALDYL010000395.1:0-3161 GCA_032153965.1 Achromobacter sp.
AGTCGGCCAGGCGCTCGGCGTCGCGGCCGAACATTTCGGCGTAGGCCAGCAGGTGATGGCCGAAGGTGACGGGCTGGGCCACTTGCAGGTGGGTGAAGCCGGGCATGATGGTGCCGGCGTTTTCCAGCGCCACCGTGGCCAGGGCGCGGCGCAACTGGCGCAGCAGGTCCAGCAGGTTGTCGATTTCGGCGCGCAGCCACAGGCGGATGTCGGTGGCGACCTGGTCGTTGCGCGAACGGCCGGTGTGCAGGCGCTTGCCCGCGTCGCCCACCAGTTCCACCAGGCGCTTTTCGATGTTCAGGTGCACGTCTTCGAGGTCGAGCAGCCATTGGAAGCTGCCGGCGTCGATTTCGGACAGGATCTGCGTCATGCCGCGCTGGATGTCGGCCAGGTCCTGGGCGCCGATGATGCCCTGGGCGGCCAGCATGTCCGCGTGCGCGAGCGAGCCCTGGATGTCGTGGCGCGCCAGGCGCTTGTCGAAATCCACGGACGCCGTATAGCGTTTGACGAGTTCGGATACCGGTTCCGAGAACCGGGCGGACCAGGCCTGCGCCTTGTTGGCGAACTGGTTTTGATCGGGGGAGGGAGTGTTTGCCATGATGGGCGGAATTATAGGCCCTGGCGTGGCGCCGGGTGGCGCGCCTGCTGGCGGCGAACCCTCTGAGCGGGCCTTTGTCGGATAATCCTGGATTAGTTTCAAGACCTTAGAGCAGGAAGAGAGCCTATGCCCCTGGAATGGGAAGAGCTGGTCACCCAATTGGATACCCATCTGCCGCGCGAAGCCTGGGCGCAGACCTTGATCGGGATCGGCGCGCTGATCCTGGCCGCGCTGTTCGTCCAGTGGGTCGTGGCGCGGGTCGTGCTGTTGCTGGCGCACCGCGTGCTGGTGCTGAGCGGCCGCGGCGACTGGGACAAGGCCCTGCAACGCCGCCGCGCCTATCAGAACCTCTGGTACGCCGTGCCATTCGCGGTGGTGTCGCTGGGCATAGACCTGGTGCCGCACGTCGAACGGGCGGTGACCATTGTCGGGCGGCTGGCGCACGCCGGCGCCTGGATCTGCGTGTTCATGGCGTTCTCGGGCGTGCTGAGCGCCTGGCAGGATACCTATTCCGCCACCACGCGGGCGCAGACCCGCTCCATCAAGGGCTATATCCAGATCAGCAAGCTGATCCTGATGGCGGTATGCACCGTTTTGGTGCTTTCGATCCTGATCGACCGCTCGCCGCTCTGGATGATCTCCGGCCTGGGCGCGCTGTCCGCCGTCCTGCTGCTGGTGTTCAAGGACACGCTGCTGTCGCTGGTGGCCAGCACCCAGCTGACCAGCAATGACATGCTGCGCATCGGCGACTGGATCGAGATGCCGCAGTCCAACGCCGACGGCTTCGTCAAGGACATCGCGCTGCATACGGTCAAGGTGCAGAACTGGGACAACACCGTCACCACGGTGCCCACCTACAAGCTGTTCTCGGAAAGCTACCGCAACTACCGCCACATGTTCGAATCGGGCGGACGGCGCATCAAGCGCACCATCCGCATCGACTCGGCCAGCGTGCGCTTCCTGACCGACGACGAGGCCCAGCGGCTGATGCGTTTCCGCCTGCTGCACGACTACCTGCAGGCCAAGACGCACGACATCGCTCAGGCCAACCAGACCATGGGCGAGCTGGCCAGCGTGCCGGCCAACCGCCGCCGCCTGACCAATATCGGCACCTTGCGGGCCTATGCGCTGGCCTACCTGAAACAGAATCCCGAGGTCCGCCAGGACATGGCGATGATGGTGCGCATGATGGAGCCCACCTCCGAAGGCATCCCGGTCGAGGTCTATTGCTTTACCGCCGTCACCGCCTGGGTCGAGTACGAGCGCATCCAGGGCGACATCTTCGACCATCTGCTGGCCATCCTGCCCGAACTGGGCCTGCGCCTGTACCAGCAGCCGTCGGGCGCCGACATCGGCGCGATGGGCGTCCATCTGCGCGAAGGCGCCTTGCAGGCCGCGCTGGCCGGCGACGGCGGCCGGCCGGGCCTGGCCGCGCCGTCGGAACACGGGCTGACCGACGCAAAGATGCCGCGCTAGCGGACAGCGGGCGCGGCAGGGCGCCCGGGCGGGGCTGGCGGGTGGCCCCGTGAGATAATCCAGGCGTTGAAATCCCTGGCGATAGACCCGATGTCGAACCCGTTCTTCAACCTGTATTCCCACGGCTTTGCCCGGGTGGCGGTCGGCGTGCCCGAATGCAAGGTCGCGGACCCCGCGTTCAACGCCGCCCAGACCATTGCGCTGGCGCAGCAGGCCGCCCAGGGCGGCGCGGTGCTGGCGGCCTTTCCCGAGCTGGGCCTGTCCGCTTATACCTGCGAGGACCTGTTCCACCAGAAGGCCTTGCTGGACGAATGCGAGGCCGCGCTGGCCCAGGTGGTGGCGGCGACGGCCGACATAGACATCGCCGTGATCGTCGGCGCGCCGCTGCGCGTGTCCCACCAGCTGTTCAATTGCGCCGTGGTCGCCGCCGGCGGCCGCGTGCTGGGGGTGGTGCCCAAGAGCTACCTGCCCAATTACGGTGAATTCTACGAAGCGCGCCAGTTCAGCGCCGGGGATTGCGCCACCGCTTCCGAGATCCGCCTGCTGGGCCAGACCGTGCCGTTCGCGTCGGAGCTGATCTTCCAGATGGAAAAGCTGCCGCTGTTCCAGTTCCACGTCGAAATCTGCGAGGACGTCTGGGTGCCGATCCCGCCGTCTTCCTACGCCGCGCTGGCGGGCGCCACGGTGCTGGTGAACCTGTCGGCCTCGAACATCGTGGTCGGCAAGTCCGAATACCGCCACCAACTGGTGGCGCAGCAATCGGCGCGCTGCCTGTCGGCCTATATGTATACCTCCGCCGGGCGGGGCGAGTCCTCCACCGACATGGCCTGGGACGGCCAGGCGCTGATCTACGAAAACGGCGAACTGCTGGGCGAATCGGAACGCTTCCTCGGCCATTCCCACCTGCTTTTCTCCGATGTGGACCTGGAACGCCTGTCGCGCGAGCGCATGCGCCAGACCACCTTCGGCCAGTCCGTGCGCCGCCACCAGGACGAAGTCCGCAAGTTCCGCAGCGTGGCGGTGCCGGTGAATCCGCCGCTGGAAGACGCCGAACTGCCGCTGGAGCGGCGCGTGGCGCGCTTCCCCT
>JALDYL010000396.1:0-3158 GCA_032153965.1 Achromobacter sp.
CTGCGCAGCAGCCCCAGCCCTTCCAGCATGGTGATGGCCTCGCGCAGCGAGGCGCGGCTCACGCCCAGTTCCTCGGCCAGCTGGCGCTGCCCCGGCAGCTTGCCGGCCTCGGCCCAATCGCGCTGGCGGATGCGGGCCTGCAACTGCTGGGCTATGTGTTCGACGGTGTTCATCGCGGAATTCTCAAGGCATGGGTGCTCGGCAGCCGCCCCGGTTTGGCGTTGACAGCCATATACTGCCTGGGCATTATGACATTCAACTGGTCTGACCGGTTAGGATAAAGCCGTACTGCAAAGCGCCCCGGCACGGCCGCGGGCCCCTCGCACTTTCTTGTACATAGCGCCGCTCATGACCGACCTCTACGATCGATACGCCCGCGCCGTCGACGCCATGGCCCGACTGGCTGACTACCCCTATTCCGAACGCCGCCAAGCCTGGCTGGACCGGCTGCGCGTCAACCTGCCCGAACTCACGGTGCTGGACTCGCTGGAGCCGCAGGCCGAACTGGGCTACCTGGCGCCGCCGCCCACCGCGCCCGCCGAACGCCTACCCGCCGCGCAGGCCGGCCGCGGCGTCGCGGTGTCGCGCCACGCGCGCGGCATCGCCGCCATCGCCCGCGAATGCCGCGAGGACCCGGCGCGCGCAGCCGACGCCGCCAAGGCCGCGCTGGCCGCGGCCCGCCAACTGGCTGATCTCAACGCTTTCATCAGCCTGTCCGACACCCCGGCGCTGGACGGCGCCGCCGCCGCCGCCGCGCGCAGGCTGCGTGAAGGCGCGGCCATGCCGTTGATGGGCGTGCCCATCGCCGTCAAGGACCTGATGCAGGTCGCGGGCTTTCCCCAGACCAACGGCAGCGGCGGCCTGAAGCCGCCGCCTGCCCTGCGCGACGCGCTGGCGGTGGCGCGGCTGCGCGAGGCCGGCGCGCTGGTGGTAGGCACGACCAACCTGCACGAGCTGGCCTACGGCATCACCAGCGAAAACCCCCACTACGGCTGGGTCGGCAACCCGCGCGCGGCGGGCTATACCGCTGGCGGCTCCAGCGGCGGCTCGGCCGCGGCGGTGGCCGCCGGCATCGTCCGCCTGGCGGTAGGCACCGACACCGCGGGCTCGATCCGCATTCCCGCCGCCTGCTGCGGCGTGGTCGGCTTCAAGCCCACCTTCGACGCCATTTCGCGCGACGGTGCGCAGGCGCTGGGCGCGAGCCTGGATCACCTGGGCCCCATCGCCGCCAGCGTGGCCGACGCCGCGCTGGCCTATTCCATCATGTCGGGCCAGGCCGAGCGCACCGTCAGCGCGGGTGCGCTGGCCGGCCTGCGCGTGGGCGTGCCGCGCAACTACTTCTACGACCCGCTGGCCGAGGACGTGGCGCAGGCGGTCAACCAGGCGCTGGCGCGGATGCAGGCCGACGGCGCCATATTGGTGCCGCTGGACCTGCCCGGCGTCGAGCACAGCGCCGCGCTGCAATTCGCCACCCTGTGCAGCGAAGCCACCGACATCCACTGGCGCCGCCTGGTCGACCAGCCCGAGACCCTGGGCGACGACGTGCGCGTGCGCCTGGAGATCGGCCAGTTCCTCCCCGCCACCTGGTACGCGCGGGCGCAGCGCGGCCGCGCTGCGCTGGCGCAGATGTTCGACCAGGCGATGCAGTCGGTGGACGTGCTGGTCACCCCCACCCTGCGCATCGAGCCGCCGCGCTCGGGCGCGGGCGCGGTCAGCATCGCGGGCCGCGAAGTGCCGCTGCACACCGCCATCACCGGCCTCACCATGCCCTTCAACCTGACCGGCATGCCGGCGCTGACGCTGCCCTGCGGCAGCGGCCGCAACGGCCTGCCGCTGGGCTTGCAGATCGCCGGGGCGCGCGGCGCCGATTGGCGCGTGCTGAACACGGCCGCGCGCGTGGAAAGCCTGCTGGCGGCCTGACGCCGCCGCCGGGGCTGGCGCCAGCGCCGGTCCCGGCCTCCATGCTGGTAAGCCCTAACTGGTCAGACCGGTACTACAAGACTACAAACAAGCAGAGTTCCCGCCCGCCGACGCCGCGCCCGCGCGAGCGACGGCATCGCCGTTGATCCTTTCCAAAAGGAAACCACGATGAAACTGCTTCGCTTAGCCGCAGCCGTATCCGCGGTCGTACTTGCCTCGGCCGCCCACGGCGCCGATCCTGTCGTCATCGGCGTGAGCATCGCGCAATCCCCGCCCGGCTCGGTGGTACAAGGCACCCAGGTGAAGGATGGCGTGGAGATCATCGCCAAGATGATCAACGACAAGGGCGGCGTGCTGGGCCGGCCGCTGAAGATCATCTACGAAGACAACCAGGGCATTCCGGAAAAGGGCCGCGCGGCGGCCGAAAAACTGATCTCGCGCGACAAGGTCGTGGCCGTGACCGGCGGCCACCAAAGCTCGGTCTGCCTGGCCGAGATCGAGGTCGCGCACCGCTACAAGGTGCCTTACGTCAACACCAATTGCTGGTCCGACGACGTGCGCGCCAAGGGCTATCCGGAAGTCTTCAATCCGGCCAACTACAACACCCGCGTCTCCAGCGCCATGGCCGACACCATCGCCGCGCTCAAGGTCAAGAGCGTGGTCGCCTTCGCCGAGAACACCGACTACGGCATCGGCCAGGCCAAGCTGCTGGGCGAGTTCCTCAAGAAGGCCGCGCCGCAGACCCAGTACAAGTACATCGCGCTGGACCGCGCCGGCAAGGACTTCACGCCGGCCGTGCTGCCGCTGCGCGCCAGTCCGCCCGAGCTGGTGGTCAACATCATGCTGCCGCCGGCCGCCTACATCCTGATGAACCAGCTCTACGAACAAGGCGTGGCGCCCAGCGCCAAGACCTGGTTCTACGACGGCGCCGGCATCGCCGACTATCCCGACTTCTGGAAGAACGTGAAGGAAGCGGGCAAGTACATGCTGGCCTTCGGCCTGTACCACCCGCAGATGCCCATGCCGCAGATCGGCCTGGACGTGGCCGCCACCTACCAGAAGCAGGCCAAGACCGAACCCAACCGCCTGATCTTCCAGGCCGCGGACTCGGTGCTCCTGATCGCCCGCGCCATCGAAGAGGCCAAGTCCACCGACAGCGCCGCCATCATCAAGGCGCTGCAAGGCATGCAGTTCGAAGGCGTGCGCGGCAAGTTCGGCTTCTCGCAGCAGCCGGGCTA